>JAWOEU010000146.1:0-36244 GCA_046482575.1 Fidelibacterota bacterium | reverse complement strand
GACGGCGGACGAGGAGGCCTTCCACCAGCAGGTCTTCCGGCTGCGGAGGGTCCTCGCCCACCTGCCGGACGATGCCGTGGTGCACCCCGGGCATGGGCCGGTGACCCAGGCGGGGCTGGAACGCATATTCAACCCTTTCCTAAAAGGTACGGAACCCCGCTGGAAGCGGGCCCTCGGGGGATGGTAAGCTCCGAAGGACCTTCCCGGGACCTGGTCGAGATCTACGTCGCTGAGAGTGTGCTGGAGGCCTCCATGATCAGGAGCCGGCTGGCCGAGGAGGGGATCGAGTGCCTGATCCCCGGAGAGGACCTGGAGAGCTTCGAAGGGGGGCCGCTGAAGGAGAACGCCATCCTGGTGCCCGAGGGACAGCGAGACGAAGCGCTGCGGCTCTTGGAAGAAGTATGGACATTCTTCGAATCAACCGCGGAGGACGCGGAGGGGGGGGATGAGGGAGCGGATGCCTGAGAAGATCAACAAGGACCTTAGGCAGCTCAATCTCATAGCCTACCTGCTGAACCATCGTTTCCCGGTGACCTGGGACGAGATCCGGCACAAGGTGCCCGGCTACCAGCCGGTGGGAGCCGTGGACGAGAAGTCGATCCTCAGGAAGTTCGAGCGGGACAAGGAGGAACTCCGGGCCCACGGCATCCCCATCGACACGGTCCCCATCGACAGCGAGGTGCTCATGGGGTACCGGCTGGACCGCTCACGTTTCTACCTCCCCCGGCTCGCCTTCGGTGAGGAGGAGATCCGGGCCCTGGTGGTGGCCGTGCGGAGGGTAGCGGAGATGCAGAGCTTCCCCCTGGCCAGGGAGGCCCGTTCGGTCCTGCGAAAACTGGTCTTCGATTCCTCTCCCCGTTCCGACGCCGAGGGGCGGGTGGTCTTCTACTACTCCGGCGGTGCGGACCCCGGCGTGCTGGAGACCATCAGCGAGGCACTGCAGACCCGCAAGACCCTCTCCATGACCTACTACAGTCTCCATCGCGACGCGGAGACGGAACGGGACGTGCATCCCTTGCCTCTTGATACTCCCGTCGGTCTGGCTGCTGGTCCGCACACGCAGATGGCGCAGAATATCATCGCGGGCTGGCTCTGCGGTGCACGCTATATCGAACTCAAAACCGTGCAGACGCTCGATGAGATCGAGGTGAAAAAGCCCTGTATTGATATTTCGGACGAAGGATATAATTGTGAATGGTCCCAGGAGCTAAAGATAGAACAGTCCTTTGAAGAATATCTGAAAGCCTGGGTCATTATCCACATTCTGCAGTATGAACTGAATTTTCCGGAACCGTTTGGAACGGTTTTCAATATGAGTGTCGGTTATGATATGAAAGGGATCCTGCAGGACAATATGCAGCGATTTTTCGAAAAGATGAGAAATTGCTCCGAAGAAAAAGCGCGAATGATCGACAGGATCCGCCCATTGTATCCCGCCATTGATAAGATCAGTATTCCCGCCACGATCTCCGATAACGTCACCCTTTCCACAATGCACGGTTGTCCCGCCGGTGAAATAGAAACGATTGGAAGATATTTGATAGAAGAAAAAGGCCTGCACACCTTTATTAAGCTGAATCCCACATTGCTGGGAAAAGATGAAATAAACGCAATACTGGATTCACTGGGTTTTGAGACCGACGTTCCGGATGTCGCCTTTGAACATGATATCGATTTTCTTTCCGCCTGCAGGCTGGTTCGCTCACTGCAGAAAACATCGCTCAAGCACGAACTCTTTTTTGGCATCAAGCTGACCAATACGCTGGAATCAAAGAACAACAAAAATATTTTTACGCCGGAAAACATGTATATGAGCGGGAAAGCGCTTCACCCCGTCAGTATGAATACCGCCGCTAAACTCCGGAATGAATTTCCTGATCTGCCGCTTTCTTTTTGCGGCGGTGTCAACGCTGATAATATATCCGATGTGGTGGCCGGCGGCATGCATCCCGTAACAGTTTGTACCGATCTTTTACAGCCCGGCGGATATACGAAATTATTGCAGTATCTGGAAAATATTCCGGCGGGAAATACGCAGGATGATCCGGCAGCATTTTTGAACCGCTATGCGGAAAAAGTAAAAACGGACAAACGCTATGCTCATGAATACAAAAACATAAAAACCGACCGCCCTCTGAAGGAATTTGACTGTATATCTGCTCCCTGTGTTGACACCTGTCCGGCTCACCAGAACATACCGGCCTATCTGGATTATATTTACCGGGGTGAAAACAGAAAAGCACTGGAAACAATACTGTATACCAATCCTTTTCCCTTCTCTACCGGGATGATCTGTGATCACTCCTGCCAATCTAAATGTACCCGCATCAATTACGACAGTGCGATACGCATACGTGATGTTAAACGTTATATTGCGGAAAATTCGGAAACGATGTCCCCGCCGGTTTCCGGTAAGCTGTCTGATAAACGGATAGCGGTAATAGGCGCCGGACCGTCCGGACTGAGTTGCGCATACTATCTTGCACGTGCGGGATGCCGGGTTGACGTATATGAGAAAAAGGAATTTCCCGGCGGGATGCTGGCTTCGGCCATTCCGGAATTCAGGCTGTCCCGGGAGGCGCTGGATAATGATATTTCTTTAATTGAAAGCGCCGGAGTAAAGATCCACACATCTCAGCAGATCACAAAAGATGGTTTCCGGGAACTAAAAAACAATTCGGATTACCTTTATATTGCGGTTGGTGCCCAAAAAGCCATAAAAGGGAATATTCCCGGCTTGGAAAAAACGTCGGGTGTTCTTGACCCGCTGGAATTTTTATCCCTCGTGCGGGAGCGGCGGATACCGGATATCGGGAAAAACATCGTGGTTCTTGGCGGCGGAAACACCGCTATTGACGTAGCCAGAACCGCCCGTCGTATTGCCGGAAAGGACAGCAGGGTAAGCATTGTCTACCGGCGGAGCAGAAAGGAAATGCCGGCAGATGACGATGAAATTAAAGCCGCAGGTAATGAGAATATTACGCTCACAGAACGTGCCGCCCCGGCACGCGCGATCTCCGAAAATGGAAAAATCATTGCATTGGAGTGTCACAGAATGCGTCTCGTGGAAGAAGAAAATTCCGAACGCCCCAAACCGGTGATCATTCCCGGCGCGGAATTTTCAATACCGGCCGATACCGTTATTCCCGCTTTCGGACAAAGCATTGATGCGGATTTTTTAGACGAAAAGTTGTTAAGAGTGGAAAAGGTCCGGGAGACTCGGATGAAGAATGTTTTCATCGGAGGCGATGCATATCGCGGTGCGTCATTCCTGATACAATCCATCGCAGACGGGAAAGAGGTTGCGAAAGAAATTCTTCAGCGGGCGGGAGCATGGCTTCCGGAAAAAGTTTTAACAGACAGAAAACGTTCATCGCGGGAAGAGCATCACGGGAAACTCTCCCGGATCGTGCCGCGAACAGAAATAAGGACAGTGCCGCGAGCCGAAAGAACGATCGAACGCCTTGTGGAACTTCCAATGAATATGCAAGAAGTGCGAACCGAAGCTTCGCGTTGTCTGAATTGCGATGAGATCTGCGATATCTGTGTTACGGTTTGCCCTAACCGTGCAAATATTGCTTATAAGATCGCACCCGGATTACTTAAAATACAGAAGATCATTATAGGTAACGGAGATCATAAGATCGTTCCGGATGAAAGTTTATCGATAGAGCAGAAATACCAGATCCTTAACATTGCGGACCTTTGCAACGAGTGCGGGAATTGCAGCACGTTTTGCCCGACCTCCGGTCGTCCCTTTGCCGATAAGCCGCGGATCGCCCTGACCGGGGACAGTTACCGTTCGCTGGAAACAGGTTACCGCATAAAAGGGGACTGCATATTCTATAAAGAGAACGGAGAAGATTACATTTTGGACCGTTTAATTCATGGCTATATGTTCAGAACAGCTGATGCGGAAATCCTGCTTGATAAAAGCTTCAATGTTCTGGAGGTAAAAAACCGGAAAGGCAAAAGAAAAGAGATCTTATTGCGGAATGCGGTAAAAATGCGGATCATCAGAGATACAATGGAAAACATGTATCCGTTTCTGATAAAATGAGCCCACGTTTTGAATGAAAGAGAAAATTAATAAGCAAACAGAATTGAGGACATCGTGAATACGCTTGAAAAGATTAAACAACATGCACGAAAGTACAGAAACTGCACTGCGGAAAATCTTTCCGCTATGGTAAAGATCCCATCGCTCAGCGGGGAAGAAAGTGAAGTTATACTCAAGATTAAAGAGCAGCTGAAAAGCGCAGGTATTTCTGAAGTACGCATTGACAAACTTGGCAATCTTCTCGCCAAAGTAGGAAACGGACCGAAGATCCTTGCCATTGATGCACATATTGATACCGTGGATACCGGGGATGAATCCCAGTGGAAAACGCCTCCTTTTTCCGGGATGATGAAAGATGATCATGTTTATGGACGCGGAACGGTGGATCAGGAAGGCGGCGCCGCTGCAATGGTAACGGCCGCCCGGATCTTGAATGAGATGCAGTATAACGGTAAATACACTGTCTTTTTTACTTTTACCGTCATGGAAGAAGATTGTGACGGGTTGTGCTGGAGGTACCTTATAGAAGAAGAAAAGCTGGTTCCTGATCTGGCGCTTATAACCGAACCTACCAATCTGGGCATCTACCGCGGTCACCGCGGACGCATGGAAATGGAAGTATACATACGGGGACTTTCGGCTCATGGTTCCGCACCGGAACGGGGAAAGAATGTGATCTATTCGGGAGCCGGCACGGCCCTGGAGATCGAAAAATTGCATGACCGCCTGAAAACGGATGCTTTTCTTGGTAAGGGAAGTATCGCCGCGACAGTATTTCGCAGCGATTCCCCGTCGCTTTGTGCAATACCCGATAAAGCTTTTTTACATATTGACCGCAGGCTGACATGGGGAGAAGACAAGGAAAGCGCATTGCGTGAAATTGAAAATATTCTTGGAAGCGACAGTAAAGTCACGGTTCCACTGTACTGCAGACCCAGTTATAAAGGCACGGTTTTTAAACAGGAGAAATATTTCCCCACCTGGAAGATCCCTGAAGAACATTTCTTTGTACAGACCGGCAGAAACACCTATAATTCACTGTTTCATGAAGAGCCGCGCATAGATAAATGGACATTCTCCACTAACGCTGTTGCGATCTGCGGAATGCACAAGATTCCCTGTATCGGTTTCGGACCGGGCAACGAAGTCTATGCTCACGCCCCGAATGAAAGAGTTTCGGTTGATCACCTGGAGAAAGCTTCCGCATTTTATGCATTACTGCCTTATATGCTGGAAAAATAATCAGCACTGCTGAAAACAGAATAAATAAAGGAAATAATAATGACACAAACATTGCTGAGAGGAAAAAATCTGATCACGTTTCAGGACTGGACAAAACAGGAGATCAATATGATACTGGATACCGCGACGGACCTGAAACGTAAATTTGCGCTGGGAGAACCGCATCGCCTGTTACAGGATAAAACGTTGTTCATGATGTTCTTTGAACAGTCCACGCGCACCCGCAATTCTATGGAGGCGGGAATGACCCAGCTTGGCGGTCACGCTCACGATCTGACACCGGATAAAATGCAGTTATCCCACGGTGAATCCGCAAAGGACACCGCAATGGTGCTTTCCCGAATGGGACACGGCATTGCCTGCCGTAATTGTTTTTTCGGCATCGGGAACAACTATCTGAACGCCCTGGCCGAAGATGCCGCTATCCCCGTGCTCTCCCTGCAGGATGATCTTTACCACCCGATGCAGGTAATCGCCGATCTGATGACTATCCGGGAATATTTCGGAAAAGATCTGCAGGACCTTAAGATCACGATCTCCTGGGCTTATGCGACATCGCATGCAAAACCCCTGTCCGTTCCGCTATCGCAGATACTCCTGTTCACACGTTTCGGTATGGATGTTACCGTTGCGGCGCCGAAAGAATTTCCATTGTACGGAGATCTGGTTGACAAGGCAAAGAACAATGCAGAACAAAATAATGGGAAACTTCATTTCGTTGATGATATGGATGAGGGATTTGAAGATGCGCATATTGTTATCCCGAAAAACTGGGGCGGGTTCGGGAATTACACATTTGATGAGTACAATGAGAATGAAGAGGCATGTAAAAAAGAAATGAAAGCGAACCTGGAAAAATACAGGAATTGGATCTGCAACGAACGCCGCATGAAGCTGGCAAGATCCAATGTAAAGTATATGCACGCACTGCCTGCTGACCGGGGAAATGAAGTGTCCCCCGGAGTGATAGACAGTCCCGCATCGATCATTTATGATGAAGCGGAGAATCGTCTGCATACGGCAAAAGCGGTAATGGCCCATACGATGGGAGGACGGCCGTAAAAAAATGAGTATTAGATGTACATACCGCTGTTCTGAATGCGGAAAAACATATGATATCACGCCGGATATTATGCTTTGCCCCGATTGCAGTAAAAAACAGCGGGATAAAGAACCGCTTCGCGGTATTCTGGAAGTAATATACCGGGCGGAAGCGGGAATAAAGATCGAAGATCTGATGCCGGTAGAGAAAAAATACTTCCCGCATATTCCCGTAGGTAATACGCCGCTCTGGAAGCCGAAAGAACTTGGAGCGCATGCGAATCTGTATCTGAAGGATGATACCGGAAATCTTACCGGATCATTCAAGGACCGCGCATCGCTCCTGGTCGCCGCATTTGCAAAAAAACACGGTATCACCAGGATCGTGCTGGCATCCACAGGCAATGCAGCATCCTCTATGGCGGGAGTCGCCGCCGCCGCCGGTCTGAAAACCACGATTTTTCTCCCCAAAACGGCACCGCGCGCTAAAATGATCCAGGTACTGCAATACGGAGCTACCGTTATCAGTGTGGATGGAAATTATGATAAAGCTTTTGATCTTTCATTGGAATATTCAAAAAAACACAGATTTCTGAGTCGCAATACAGCTTATAATCCTTTGACCATTGAGGGTAAAAAAACTGTTTCCGCCGAGATCTGCAAAGAATTGAAAGGACCGCCGGATTATGTTTTCGTGCCGGTAGGTGACGGTGTGATCCTAAGCGGCGTTTATAAAGGTTTCCGTGATCTTCTGGAATTTGGTTTCATTAAAAAGATTCCTGAGATCATTGCCGTACAGGCTGAAGGAAGTGCAGCCGTTTATAATGCTTTTAAAAACGGCACGTTCAGTTTCGCACCCAGTGAAACCATTGCTGATTCGATTGCTGTTGACATACCGCGGTGCGGATACTATGCTTTAAAGCAGCTGAAAGAATATCACGGGAAGACGGTACTGGTATCGGATGAGGAAATTCTCTTAGCTCAGAAACGTTTGTCCGAGAGATCCGGACTTTTTGCCGAGCCTGCCGCTGCAGCGTCATATGCCGCATATGTTAAAATGAAAAGTTCGTTACCGGAAAATGCTGAGATCGTTCTGATGATAACCGGGAACGGATTGAAAGATGCAGATGCTGCAACCGCAAAACTCACATTCCCGGAAAAACACATAAAAAGTATCGGAGAGATATCATGAAAGCGGACGGCATTATTTTGTCGGCTGGCTTCTCGTCACGCGCGGGAGGTTTTAAGCCTGAACTTGACATTGCCGGCAAACCGCTTCTGATCCGGACCATAGAAAGTATGCTGGATTCCTGCGAAAAGCTTATTGTTGTCGGCGGTCATGAATTTGAACGAGTGGCGCGTATACTGGATGGCATCCCGCAGTGTACAGCAGTAAAAAATGAGAATTTTCGGGCAGGAATGTTCTCATCCGTAAAAACCGGTGTAAATCAGGTCACAGCGGAAAAGTTTTTTGTGTTGCCCGGTGACCAGCCGGCAGTGAGTCCGTCAACATTCCATCACATGATGAAGGAAAATGCAGAGATCGTGATCCCGCGCTATAAAGGGAAAAAAGGTCACCCGGTGCTTTTTGACGCATGCTGCATTCCCGGGATCACAGCTATGGAGGATACCGGTATTTTGCGAGATTATATTCACGGAAGAAACAATGTCACTGTCATTGATGTGGATGATCCGGGGATAGGAATGGATGTGGATACACCGCAGGACCTTGTTGTTGTCACTGATTATTACAGAAAATATCGGGTAAAAAATTGAAAGATATCAGTACATCAGTAATACGTGTGGATTCTCGGAAAAAAACACGGGGAGAAGCCAGATATATTTCAGACCGGCGCTTTGAGCATATGCTCTATGCAAAGACAGTCCGGAGCACAAAAGCAAAGGCAGAAATTCTTTCCATTTCCCTTCCCGGGATGCCGCCGGAATATTTCATGGTCGGTAAAGACGATGTCCCCGGTATCAACCGCATGAAAACCGTGGTTCCCGACCACCCGCTTTTTGCGGAGCAAAAAGTTTCCTATATCGGACAGCCCATTCTCCTGATTGTTGGTCCCGACCGTGAGAAAGTCAGGGAACTCGCTTCCCGGGTTGGAATAACATACAGGGAAGAAAAACCGGTACTGACCCTGGAAGAAGCAGAAGAACTTTCACAACCGTTCACAGATTATCATTATGAAAAAGGAAATATGCAAAAAGCTTTTGCAAAAGCCACGTCACACATCGAAGATACCTTCAGCACCGGTTATCAGGAACATGTTTATCTGGAACCCCAGGGAATCGCTGCAGAATATAAGGACAGCATTCTTTTTGTCTATGGATCGATGCAGTGTCCCTACTATGTAAAGAACGCATTACAGGAAAGCATGGATCTTCCGGAAGACAAGCTACGTGTGATACAGACTGTCACCGGCGGTGCTTTCGGCGGGAAGGAAGAATTTCCGTCCCTGATGGCTTGTCAGACAGCTGTTGCCGCCCGCAAAACCGGAAGGCCGGTAATGATGATCTACGACAGAAGCGAGGATATGATATCTACAACCAAGCGTCATCCCTCCCTGATACGTTATAAAGGCGCACTGGATGAACAGCAGCGGCTTATAGCGCTGGATATTGATGTGCTTCTGAATGCCGGCGCCTATAGCGGGATCTCTCCCGTTGTATTGCAAAGAGCGCTTTTTTCTGCCACAGGCGTCTATAATATACCAAATCTCCGCGTGCGTGGTAGAAATCTTATGACAAACACGGTCCCTGCCGGTGCATTTCGCGGTTTTGGTGCGCCGCAAACGATCTTTGGTATTGAAATGCTTTTGCATAATATCGCCGTGAAACTGGGAACTGATCCCCTGCAATATAAAATGCGCCATATTCTGAAACAGCATGATGCTACCTGTACCGGGGGCCATATCCATGAAGAAGTTAAATTACCCGAAATGGTCCGCAAGATACGGAGTATGTCGGATTATGATAATAACCGTTCCGGAGATATAAAATACCGCGGAATGGGAGTTTCACTGTTTTTACACGGATGCGGTTTTACCGGAAGAGGGGAATCCGATATAAAGGGAAAGATCATATTATGCAAAAAGAAAGATAAGGTTACCATAAAAGTCTCCAGTGTGGAAATGGGACAGGGTGCAGAAACCGTACTGCCGAAGATCGTTGCCGCCACGCTGGGAATACCGATTGAAAAAGTATTATACGAAAAGATCGACACCGGCAGGATTCCGGATTCCGGCCCGACAGTAGCCTCCCGTACAACAATGATCGTTGGCGGACTGCTGCAGAAAAGCGCTGCAGAAATGAAAAAAAAGTGGAATCAAAATGACGTGCTGGAAATCAGTAAAAGCTACAAACATCCGGATTACCTTTACTGGGATGACGGGGCTTTCCGGGGCGATGCTTATCCCGTTTATTCCTGGGGCGTTAACGTGGCGGAAGTTGAGGTCGATCCCGTTAGTTACGAGCTGACAGTCAAAAAGATCTATGCCGTATATGATGTTGGTGTTCCCATAGATAAACGGGCGCTCAGAGGACAGGTACAGGGAGGTATTGTACAGGGCGCCGGCTGGGCTACCATAGAGGTTATGGAAACGGATAAGGGAAAATTGAAGCAGGCAGATCTTACCGATTATAAGATCCCCACCAGCATGGATGTCCCGGAAATACATTGTGATTTTGTTGAAAACCCCTATCCTTTTGGTCCTTTCGGGGCAAAATGCGCCGGAGAACTTCCTTTTACCGGTGCGCCCCCGGCTATAGCCGCCGCTGTATCAAATGCCTTGGGTAAGAAAGTGAATGATATTCCCATTACTCCGGAAAAACTGATGGAGCTTGAGAATGACAATTGAATTTACGCTGAACAACAAAAAGAAGAAAATCAATGTTCCCGCATCGGCACGCCTGCTGGATGTCCTGCGGGATAAATTTGCACTAACAAGTCCCAAGGACGCTTGCGGAGAAGGTGAATGCGGTGCCTGTATGGTGTTGGTGAACGGCCGGGCAATGAACAGCTGCCTGATAGCCGCAGGTTCCGTTTCAAAGAAATCGGTAATAACACTGGAGGGATTTAAGCTTACACAACGTTACAAGATGATAGAAGCAGGACTTCTGGAGGCCGGTGCGGTACAATGCGGTTTTTGCACACCGGGATTTGTCATCTCCATTGAATCGCTTCTCAATCAAAATCCCCATCCACGCGATGAAGAGATCAGGGAAGCATTATCCGGAAATCTCTGCCGCTGCACGGGCTATAATATGATCATTCAGGGGGTGCGCATCGCGATAGAAAAGGGAGACGGTTTATGGTAGATGCTTACCGTCCCGAAAATATAACGGAAGCAGTACGGATACTTTCGGAGCATACCTGCACGGTAACGGCCGGCGGTACGGATCTTATGGTTCATCGGGAGCAAGGAGGCGGCTTTACTTTTCCTCTTCTTTTTATTGATCATTTAGAGGAGTTAACGAAAATATACCGTCAACATAATGCAATACACATAGGAGCTGCCGTACGGTTTAGCGACATGGAAACACATCCGGATATTCCGGACATACTGAAAGAGATCATAGGACAGATAGCTTGTCCGCCGACTCGTAATATGGCAACTCTGGGAGGAAATATATGCAATGCTTCTCCCGCAGCGGACACACTTCCGTATTTATATGCCGTGAATGCAGATGCCGTGATCCGCGACAAGGAAAACACAAGTATTATTCCGGTCCGCGAATTCATCACGGGAGTAAAGAAAACACAGCTGAAAAAGAACGAATTGCTGACGGAGATCATTATTCCGGATAAGGAGTTCGGTATCAATGTATACCGGAAAATCGGCCAGCGAAAGGGTATGAGTTTGAGTAAAGCCGCTTTTCTCGGTATGGCGGACAAACCGCATGATGTCATTCGTGATATTCGTATTTCCCTTGCTTCCGTAGCGCCGACCGTTGTATTCTCAACGGAGATAGAGAAACAAATGATAAATAAAAACAGTAAAGAAATTAATGCAATGAAAAACCGTGTTCTGGATCAGTATGCGGTACTGATAAAGCCGATCGATGATGCAAGGTCAACAGCGGAATACCGTAAGCAGGTTAGCCTGTATCTGATCAAAAATTTTTTAGAAAAACTTTAACGTAATCCAAAGGGAGTGATAAGATGAAAAATAATGTGAAGAATATTCAGATAATACTTTTCCTCGGGGCGTTGTGGGGAATAGCAGAAGCGAGCATCGGTTATGTCCTTCACTTCCTGCCGGCCGGATTTTCCGGAATGCTTATGTTCCCGATCGGTTTTTATTTCATGTATAATGCATACCGGCAGACGGATTCTCAAAATGCCGTGCTGTGGATGGGCCTCATTGCCGCGGGAATTAAATGTGTTGATCTTTTACTTCCACTTAGATCAGCAATGGGCGTACTTAATCCCGCAGCCTCTATTATTATTGAATCTATGGCAGTCTTTGCGTTTGTCAGATTTTATAACAAAAAGAAAGTCGTTCTCCCCGTGTTACTGACAAGTACGGCCTGGATCGTTGTTTTTACGTTGACACAGGCCGTTGTCTTCAAGCCGTTGTCGGGACTTTATTTGCAGCCATTGAGCATAATACTTTTCGTTGTTTTACTGAATATCCTTTGCAGTACACTGATCATTGCAATATATCTGAAAAAAGAAAAACATATTTCTTTCGCCCTCCGGTTACGAAAAAGCTCTTTTGCGCTGCCGGTAATGATGCTGGGAATTGCTCTGCTTCTGGAACTTACAAACTCCCTGGCGGGATAAATGCAACTGCTTTATAAACTGATAAGGAATATTCCTGCAATTGCCGTGGATGAGGTCATTATCGGAGTACATTCTACGCTGGTGAAAAGCGGAGAAAAATCCGGATTAGCCAGCACAATAAAGTATTGCGGACCCGGTGAAAATGTCCGGCATGCCGGAGAATTGGAGACACATGACCTGAAAGCTCTTGCCGAATATGTTCTCTCGGATAATTTGCTTGAAGCATCCGTCGGAATGGCTGCCGTCAATTGTTTTTATTCGGCGCAGGTGAGAAATTATCGTGCAATGAATGCAAAAGATATTCTTCTTGAAAAAGGGCGAAACAGGAATGTCGGTATTATCGGTCACTTCCCTTTCCTGGAAGAACAGAAAAAATATTACCGTAACTGTTTTATTTTTGAAAAACAGCCCCGCGAAGGAGATCTGCGGGAGAAAGATATACCGGTATACCTGCCGAAAGCAGAGGTGACGGCCATAACGGCGACATCAATAACCAATCACAGTTTTGAGAATATTATTCCTTATTTGCCGGCTGGAAGTTTCAATATTATTCTGGGGCCATCGACGCCTCTGACACCGATCCTTTTCGATTACGGGATCGATGCCATTTCGGGATCCGTAATAGAAAATTATGAAAAAGTAAAAAAATGCGTCCTGCAGGCAACTCCGACGCGGAAACTTCAGGGCATAAAAATGCTGACCCTGTTCAGAGAGGACGAACAATGAAGAACATCTATTTTGAATTGCTGGAATTGGCCGCAAGCGGAGCTTCGGCTATCCTGGTGACGGTCGTGAAAAAAGAGGGCGCGGGACCTGCGGAGACAGGAAGCAAGATGATTGTATATGGGAACGGGGGAATTTCCGGAACCGTCGGCGGGGGCAACATAGAGAGACTGGCGGTTGAAAAAGCCCGTGAACTAATGAAAAAAAAGACGAATGCTTTACAAAAATACAATATGGATAACGGTAAAAACGGCGAAGAAACCGGTATGCTCTGCGGCGGATCCGCCACACTCTTTTTTGAATATTTCGCACCGCAACGGCACGTCTATATTTTTGGCGGCGGACATATCGGAAAGGCGCTGGCCTATCATCTGCGTCCCATGAACTATCATGTAACGGTCATAGATGACCGGGAAGATGTGCTTGAAAGCGTCAGTGGTGCGGATGAAAAGATCCATTGCACTTTTGAGAAAGCATTGGACGACAGAGCGGTACAGAAAGAAAGTTATTTTATCATTGCCACCTATCAGCACCATTACGACGGTGAGGTGCTGAAAAGAATATACAATTCGGACTGGCAGCCGAAATACATTGGCGTTGTTTCATCACGAAAAAAGAAAAGCATGCTTTTCGGAGAGGTCGGGAAATCCGTTCCTGATGCGGATTTTGATCTTTCTTATATTCCGGTGGGACTTGATATCGGAGGAGCGACGCCGCATGAAATCGCAATTTCCATAATTGCCGAAATGCAGGCTGTCGCAAACCATAAAAAGGTAAAACATTTACGGGGAAACGGTGCTTAATATTATCACGGGAAAGATCAACTCCGGAAAAACAGCTTACATGAGGTCAATTTACGAAAAAAGGCCTTACGGCGACGGTGTGCTTTCCGTAAAACATTATAATAAGGAAGGTTTCTGCGGTTATGATCTCCATCATTTGAAAAGCGGAAAAGAAATAGCTTTCATTCGCTTAAATGAAAAACTCCCCGCCGGCTGGGATAGTTGTGCCGATATGGAAAAATATTCTTTTTCCGGGGAAGGACTTCAATTCGCTGATAAGATATTAAGGAATATTAACGAAGGTCCGGTCTATATTGACGAGATCGGGCCCCTGGAGATCATAGAAAAAAAAGGTTTTTACCCGATACTTCAAGAGCTTTTCAAAAATAAAAAAAATATATATCTTACTGTCCGCCAAGAGTTGATAAGTAGTTTTATATCAGAGTTTTTAATCAGAGAACAAATAACCGTTACAAAGATCCAATAACAGAAGAGGCACACATGATCGATCTCACCATTTATGAAGAACAATTAACAAAAACCGTTCAGCGATGCAAAGAACGGAACATTATATTACCGACATTCGCTCAGATGAAAGATCCCGGTTTGATACCGGATCACATACAAAAAGAAGTAAAAAATGTTGGTCTCTGGGATGTGCATCCGCGCAATCTCTTCCGCATCACATGGAAAAATGAACCTGTTCACCATGGCGGCGGTTTTGACGGTGTTAACTATATAGAAATACCCCCGGAGATAAGCGGTGTGAAAGCGCGTATTATTGCCCTGGTCGGAAAATGGTTTCCTACCGGTGCTCATAAGGTCGGTGCAACCTACGGCTGCATTGCACCGCGTCTTATTACCGGACAGTTCGATCCCACCACGCAAAAAGCCGTCTGGCCCTCTACCGGAAATTACTGCCGCGGCGGTGCTTACGATTCCGCACTTCTGGCCTGTGAGTCCATCGCCATTTTGCCGGAAGAAATGTCGGAAGAACGGTTTAAGTGGCTTTCAAAGGTAGCCGGTGAGGTCATTCCTACTCCCGGCTGTGAAAGCAATGTTAAGGAAATATTTGACAAATGCTGGGAATTGCGAAGGACGCGCGGTGATGATATTGTTATCTTCAATCAATTCGACGAATTCGGCAATCATCTCTGGCATTATGATGTTACCGGGAATGCCGTGCTGGAGGTTATGAACAAGTTACTGAAAAAAGATGATCATTTTACCGGGCTGGTGGCAAGTTCCGGTTCCGCGGGTACACTGGGCTGCGGTGATTTTCTCAAGGAAAAATTTCCCGCTTTAAAAGTTGCCGCCGCGGAAGCTCTGCAATGCCCCACGCTGCTGTACAATGGTTTTGGCGGACACCGCATCGAAGGAATCGGTGACAAGCACGTCCCCTGGATACATAATGTCAGGAATACCGACATGGTGATCGATGTTGATGATGAAGCCACAATACGTCTGATGCGGCTCTTCAATGAAAAAACGGGACACGAATATCTTTATCAACAGGGTGTGGATAAAAATATCATTTCCCGGCTTGATCTTATGGGAATTTCATCCATAGGCAATCTGGTGGCCGCCATCAAATTTGCAAAATATTTTGAACTGACCGAAAAGGATGTTGTTGTCACTATTTTCACTGATTCGATGGAACTTTACGGCTCCAGGATCCGGGATCTGAGAAAGAATAAAGGGGAATATGAACGGGATAATGCCGTTAAGGATTATGAGCTCCTGAACGGTATCGGAGTTGACAACATGCTCGAACTGGATTACTATGCAAAAAAACGTATTCACAACTTAAAATATTATACCTGGATAGAACAACAGGGAAAAGATCTTGAAGACCTTAATGCACAATGGTATGATCACCGGGAATACTGGGGGTCCATACATAACATGGTTTCGAAGATCGATGCGCTGATCGGGAAATTCAATGAACGGGTCTTGCGATAAACCCAATATTAGATATACTTGAATAAATCGGGGAGTATAACATGTCTTCATCCATTTTGATAAATAATCCGCTGCTTTGCTGTCGCATGAAAGAGGACATCCATTCTGACGATATCCTGGATACGTTCTCCGGCGGTCATATTTACATTGAAGAGAACAAGATCGTTTCTGCAGGACCGGAAAAATTTAAGGGCAGCGCAGAACATGTTATTGATGCAGGGCGTATGCTTGTACTTCCCGGTTTTATCAACACACATCATCATTTTTTCCAGACACTCACACGCAATATTTATGATACACAGAGATCGGAACTTTTCGACTGGCTTCTTACGAACTACGAGATCTGGCGGGGGATCAGTGCAGAGGCTTTCTATGTGAGTGCAAAAACTGCACTGGCCGAATTATTGAAATCGGGATGCACGACCAGTTCCGACCATCTTTACTTATTTCCCCAAAATGCAGAACCGGAATTGATCGACAAAGAAATACTTGCCGCACAGGAAATGGGTGTGCGTTTTCAGCCGACCCGCGGTTTCATGACATTGAGCAGAAAGGATGGCGGTCTGCCGCCGGAAGATGTGGTGCAGGACGAAGAGACCATCTTCCGGGATATTGAGCGCCTGGTGGAAAAATATCATGATGAAAGCTTTGCCTCCATGCTGAGAATATCCCTGGCACCCTGTTCACCGTTTTCCATTAATCCGGCATCCATGCGCAGAACGGTGGATATTGCGGAAAAGTATAGACTGCAGATACATACGCATCTGGCCGAAACAAAGGATGAAGAACTTTTCTGTCTTGAAAAATTAAACAAACGCCCTTTTGCCTTTATGCAGGATCTGGGCTGGATCCGGAGCAATGCCTGGTTCGCACATTGCATTTTCCTTAATGACAAAGAGATCAGTGCCGCGGGAAAAGCAAAGACCGGCGTGGCACACTGTCCTTCTTCCAATATGCGTTTGGGCTCGGGGATAGCCCCCATTCGCGAACTTATTGATGCCGGTGCGAACGTGAGTATCGGTGTTGACGGTTCTGCATCCAACGATTCTTCAAACATGCTGGCAGAACTGCGTAATGCCATGCTGATATCCCGCCTGCGGGAACCGGAATTCTGGCTGAACGCGGATGACGTTCTCTGGATGGCTACTGCCGGAGGTTCAAAGGTGCTGGGACGTTACGATACCGGACAGATAAAAGCGGGGAAATGCGCAGACATCACCATGATATCGATGGACAGGCTGGAATATGCCGGGGCAGAACATGATCCGGCTGCCGCCGTTGTTTTTAATGTGGCTATGGAACCGGTGGATCATGTGATCGTGAACGGAAAGCACATCGTTGAAAACGGCAAAATTGCCGGTTTCGATGAAGCCGGGCATGTAAAAGAGCATCAGCGCCTTTCAGATGAACTGATCAAGCGAGCGGAAAAAAGGATGAACAAAAGACTGAGAAGATAATTCTGCCGCCGGTGCCGGGAAAGCTCAAAGGGAAATAATGAAATAAGAATATATCATTTTTTCTCAGAGAAATATTTTTCTGTTCATGTTTCATCTCCGCAAATTATTAATTCCCGGAACTTTCCCGCCGGATTGTTCATATATGATATTCCAGCAAAGGAGAAAAACATGAAAAAACTATTAATACTATTACTTGTTATTACAACACTTATCCCATTGGCAGCTCAGGATCTGCAGAATATCAGCGACCGTTTTGCAGAGCTTGCCGAAAAGGTAAGTCCCTCCGTGGTTACGGTTACCGCACAAAAAGTGACGAAGATAAAAAATCCTTTCGGAGATCTTGAGATACCGTTCGATTTTTTCGGCTTTAACCTGCCGGAAAAAGAAAGGGAATTCCGCAGTTCCGCCCTGGGATCCGGAGTGATCGTTGAAAACGGTTATGTGGTCACCAATAATCATGTTATAGAGAATGCGGAAGAAATAAAGATCGTATTGCATGATAAGCGCGAATTTGATGCAGAAGTGGCGGGAACTGATCCCAAAACGGATATTGCCATACTAAAAATTGACGATAAAAGATTGCCGAATGCAAATCTTGGCAATTCCGATGAACTTCGGGTCGGTGAATGGGTTCTTGCCATCGGCAGTCCCTTCAGCACACGCCTCGGGAATACCGTTACCCATGGAATTGTTTCGGGACTCGGGCGTTCCGGTATGCAACTCAGCTCGATCGAGAATTATATCCAGACGGATGCTTCCATCAATCCGGGAAATTCCGGCGGAGCACTGGTAAATATGAATGGCGAAGTTATCGGTATAAACTCAGCTATCTTAAGTCGTTCAGGCGGATCGAACGGCATTGGTTTCGCTATTCCCATCAATCTTGCAAACCGTGTTCTTCAGGATATTATTACCAAGGGCCGCGTGGTCCGCGCATGGCTCGGAGTTACCATACAGGAATTAAATCAGGACCTGTCGAGATCGCTGGGACTCGAAGAAGTCTCCGGTGTACTTATTTCGGATATTGTAAAAAACAGTCCCGCTGAAAAGGCAGATCTCAAAAGCGGTGATGTGGTCATTAAGGTCGATCATGAAAAGATAAATACACCATCGGAACTTCAATTAAATATTTCTTCCCGCATGCCCGGTGAAAATATAAAACTGACTATTATCCGAGACGGAAAAACCCGGATCGTTTCGGTTGACCTGGAAGAACTTCCGGAAGATGAGCCTGTCACGGCAGAACGCAATGGCAGAGATATTGATCTCGGTTTCACGGTACGGGAGAATTCCGCTGAACTTGCGCGTCAGTTCAAACTCGACAGTCAGGAAGGCGTAGTGATCGTTAGTGTTGATCCCGGTTCGGAAATTCAGCAAAAGGGTGTCCGTCCCGGCGACCGCCTGATAAGCGTCGAGCGGAAAGAGATTCGCAACATGAAAGATTTTGATGAAATACTTGAGGACATCGAGAAAGATCAGACAGTACTTATTCTGGTAGAAACAAGAAATGGTAATAAACGCTTTATTACGGTACAGGTTAAATAAATAACCTCCTTAATTTACCGTTAAAGAGAAACCGTCCGTTTTTATGCGGGCGGTTTTTTATTTTATTACCATATTATTCCGATAAAATTATGTTCAAATCCGGTAGTATAGTTGCTTCCGGAAAGATGTGCTGAAGCAGGAAATGAAAGATCATTCTGAAAATATACTGATGCCGCTATGGTCCGCTTTTATCCGAAACATGTACGATCATTTGCGTTATAATACCGCCGGTTATCAATATCAGCCCGATAACAGTAGTAGGAAGAATGGTCTCATCCAGGATAAAACGGATGAATAACAACGAAAGAAAGGGAACAGCATAAATGAAATTACTGACAAGCGCTGTTGAGCTTGCCCTGCGCAGCGCGTTAAGCCAAAGAAGGAAAGTAATGCTCATTTCAAAAAGACCGACATAGCCTGCGGCAGCAATACCGTGGATAGTTAATGTGCCGGGGCGGAAGAAAAAAACAGCAAATACCGACAATATCAGCGCTCCGGTCGTGAACGGGATCCACAGGCTGGTAATGGCGTCAACCTTGATTGTCTTTGCCGTAAGCCAATAGAAGGTCCAGATAAATGCAGTGGAAAAGGCCAGGAGGATCCCCGGCATGCTTACCCCGCCGGGCATACGCTTTCCACCCAGAACAAGTACCAGAACACCTGCAAAAGAAATACAGAGAGCGGCAATGCGTAAGATATTAAATTTTTCCTGTTTTAAGAACATGGAAAAAAGTGCCATCACAAGCGGCCAGGTAAAATTAACCGCCTGGGCAAACTGCGCGGGAAGCATATCATAAGCCTTGAATAATAGCAGGTAATAAATTGTGGGATTTAAAACGCCGGCAATTAACAGCTTGCAGATATTTTTTTTAGATAAACGTTTTATGTGCCGGAAACGCTTTCCGGACAGCATAAACAGACTCAGGGTCAGAGAGGAGAAGAGGGTTGAAAGAAAAAGCAATTCAAAAGGCGTCAGAAAAGAAAGCGCGATCTTAAAGGCGGAAGCGACGCTTGCCCAGAGGATCAGCACAGTACCCGCATATAACAAAGCAAGGGGATTGTTTTTTGTTGTCATTGCTGTTCCGGACAAATCGGTTCATTATCTTTATTGAAAACTGGCGGAACCCGGAAACAGGTCAGGACATCATTTCCGGACCGGTATTCCGCGCTTACAAAAGGATGAAAACAATTAAAAGCCGTACAGGTGGTTCTAATCATTAAAAAACGATTTTTATATGTAATTGACATATCGATTTTACCGTAAAGAAGGCATATATAAAAAACCGCCGGAATAAAAATTGTCAACTGCATTTGCCTCTCTATGCAGCTGTTGCAGTAATGGTTTCCCGGTGCTCCGGGGAATTTCCTCCGGAAGGTTACTCGGCATATCCGGAAATATTTCTTTTTTAATTAACATTGACTGCTCCCTGATTTGAATATATTAACGATCTCTGCGCAAAAGCAAGTAATTAGCACGTAGTTAAAAAGCATAAAAAAATACCATCAATTTTTTTATTTGCATTCAATTGTAAAATGTATAAAATATAAACAAGTAAAAAATATAATGGAATTACAGCAGATGACGTTGAGCATCAGATACGCATAATATAACTTCACTTCTTCATACGGAAGGTGTTTCTGATGAAAGCCATTATAGTACAACATAAATTTGAAAGGTAAAAAAAATGAAGACAATGAATGCATTTTCCGGCAAAAATAAGTATATAGCTTTCATTATTTTCTTTCTCGCTATTTCTTTCCTTTATGCAGAGAACATTTTTATTCACATTGTCCCCGATGATTATAGAAGGGCATCCTTATCACTGAGGAACGAACTTGAACTGATAACGGAACGGGATGGGGCGATCCTTTCCCGCTGTCCGGCGGATGTTCTTACCCTGCTTTCCGCGGAAGGTATTGCCTATGAACAGATCCTTTCCTATGAACATTTTCTGAAGGACGAGCTTCCGCCGGTGGCGGGAGGCGGCGTTCCGCTGGGCCTGGTCGTCGAACGCGGGAACCAGGGAAGCGCCCACATGGGTTCTTTTCATCCTTCTGTCGCCCTTGCCGGGGATGTACTCGGATATGTGGAGACCGGTGTGGACGGTCAACTTCCCGGATTTACGTTCCGCAACATCAGTACCGATTCGACCTGGCATCATTTTATCGACACGGGTCTCGACGGCGATGAACCCCTCTACATTTCCGCAGGGGAAACCCGGATCTACTATGCCTTTCATTATTGGGGTGTGAGCAATTCGGCAATGCGCTACTATTGCTATGATACCGTCACGGGAATGACGACCGAGATCGAAAATTTCGGGTACGGATTTGAAGGTTTCGGCGTTTCAGACACTTGGGTCATGCGGGTCGGCAGTAAAGGGAACGGCTGGAACAATCAGCTGCTCGCGCATAATGTCGAAACGGAAGAACGTTTTGAATTGCTGGCGGATTCAACCGCGACGTCATGGGGCTATGATTACGACAATTTCGGCGCCCCGAAGACCGATGGCAATACGATCGTCTTTACATATACGGATTCCGATACTTGGTCGGAATCTCTGCGGGCTTACAGCCTGGGGGCAGACGGACTTTACGGCACGGCGGACGATGTAAGCGGTTCACTGCGCTCCGGGGGTAACTATAACTATTGGGACGTGGACGGACAGTATATATTCTGGGTGGAGACAGCCGCCGATGAGAATATCATGGCCTATGATATGGGAGCGGACATGCTGTACGGTACTGCGGACGACGGCGGTGTTTTTACGGTCTGCGATGCACCGGGACGACAGATCAGTCCTAAAGCGGATGATGGTATTATTGTCTGGGAAGACTGGAGGAATTCACCAAGTGCGGATGCAAGCGCGCCCCGGGACATCTACGGTTACGATATTGCCAATGATACGGAATTTCGTTCCACCCCGTCGGTCGATTCCATCATGATCCGGGATTTCAGCAAAGGCAGGGTGATCATGAACCGGCATGACTGGGACGCCCCCGAGACGCACGCCGACATTTTAATTTCACACATTAACGGACGTATCCTGGCTGATTATTATAAAATTGATATTGGCGATGATACATATCCCCGGGCACAGAGCCTGTTAACCGGAACGAGCGAGATATCCTCATATCCGCTCAGCAATGTTTTGGCTTCTGCAAAGGGACCGCTAAGCGCATTATTTGTTATTGACGTTCCCTCTGCCGGCAAGAAGCTGCTTGCTTACAGTGCGGTAAGCGGAGATTGGACAGTAAACAATCTTCCATATTCACAGAGTTTTTCCGTGAAGGCGGAAGAAGAGAGCGGACTTGTGCTTGGGCAGTATGAATCCTACAGCACCGGAAGGCGCTGGCGGGCCGGAGTATTCCACGGTCGCAGCGGCAGTTATTACGAAACGGAGATGAACAGCCGTCCAACGGGATTTGCAGTAGGCAAGAATATTTCACTGATCTGGAGAGACGGGACCAAAACACCTTTTATGAAATATTATAACGCAGAAACAGGCAACTGGAATACAAAATCCTCGTCATCAACGAACGAACCCTGGCAAGTTATTACTACCGGGTTCTCCGACAGCCTGGCCCTGTTCATCAGCGGTCAGGGCGATACGGTCTGTAATAATGTCAATATGGAGATATTTGACATGCGGACGCGGGCATGGTATACCAAGAATATGCTCGGCGGTGTTTCCCGCACTCTTGACCGGCACAGCTATAAAGAAAACGTTCATATTAAAATAAATCCGGAATTTGCGGCGGTTTCGGTAGATCAAGATCAAGCGTATTTTGA
This sequence comes from Fidelibacterota bacterium, assembly GCA_046482575.1. GTDB lineage: Bacteria > Fidelibacterota > Fidelibacteria > Fidelibacterales > Fidelibacteraceae > M50B103. The sequence continues at coordinate 13,845 of JAWOEU010000146.1, read as the reverse complement.
TTATGTGCACACCTTTAAATCCGGCGACAGCCAATGGAAGACAAAGAATCTCCCCTATAGTTTAAAGCTGGACAGCCCGCTGATCGGCAGTAACTTCCTTTTACAGGGAGCTATATCCGGAACAAACTGGCTAGGGTATATTTACAACAATACAACCGGAGAATGGTTGCCCGAAGCAATACAAAGTTCATCCGGCGGTATTACGGATATGGCTTTCTCCGGGGATATGATGCTCGCATGGCAGGAGCCGCTGAGAATTTGGGCTTATAGTCCCGAAGCAAATGGAATAAAAAGTATCCAACTGGATCCATACAGCAGTGAAACGATCTATTCAGTTCATCCGGGAGAAAAAATGGCTTTTGTGCTTACACAAAAAGCACCGTTTGTCGGAGGTACGGCGATATATACCTTCAATGCAATCCTCGGAGAATGGATCGAACCAATTACCTACAGGCACAATTTAGCGGACTATTTCAGTGTGGCGGTTTCCGGCCATACAGGAATTCTGCTTCTGCGTGAGACTAGCGTTTATGGATATACTGAATATAAAGCGCAGGCTTACAGTGCTCTTCATGACAGCTGGGATGATGCTGCATTTGCAAGCAGTCAGCCTGTAGAGGTATATGCCTCAGATTTTTGCGGATTGGTCACCTATGAAGATAAAAAGTTTTCATACTTTTTGCATCTTCTGGCTTATAATGCCATGGATGGTTCATGGAACAAGGACGGGATGACGATCAATAATACGCTTTATACAGGATCACAATTAGACGACCGCATTATTCTGGTACTCGAAAACGGAAATACAAGCAATCCGGCAAAAGTACATGCGTATTCCCCTGTCCTAAATCTGTGGAGCAGTGCGGAATTCTCCAATACCTTGACATTAAATGGTTCGGGTACAACCCCGACAGCGGCATATGCCTGGGATGACAGCCGTTTCCGGATCATTTTTAATACGGATAATTCCTGGGAAAGCAAGTCCGGAGAACTCCGTGAACTGCAGGTAAGCGATTATGCTCTTGCTGCAACTTTATATTATTCCGGCGCAACAACAACACACTATTTTTACCCTCCCGAAAACGCGATCATTAACAGCTTTGAATTTACCGAAGAACCTGTTGTCAATATTTTGAGCTCCTGGGCGGTAGAAGTTACATGGAAGACAAATAAAGACAGTGATACCCGTCTTCTGTGGGGCGCAGACAATAATTCTTACGAGCTCATCAAAAAGGATACGCTGGAGTTCGTTAAAGATCACCGTGTGCGTATCGAAGGAATGGAGGCACAAAAGACCTATTATTATGCCGTTGCTTCCGTGATACCCGGTGTAGATACGGTAAAGACAGATACCTTGTCATTCAATACCGGCACCGATAACACCGCGCCCGCATTAATGGGAAATCCCAAGCCGTACCGTATTCATAATGACCAGGCATCGGTATGGTGGGAAACGAATGAACCTTCTACCGCAATTCTGCAGTGGGGGCTGACATCGGATTATACCGACACATTAAGTTATGATGATACCCGCATAAACAATGCTGTGCGCATGTACGATCTTATCAAAGACACCACTTACCATTACCGCGTGGGTGGATATGACCGTTACGGCAATGGACCCTTCTTTTCCGGCGATTATACTTTCCAAACCCATAATGTCCTTCCGGTTCCCACAAATCTGGCCGCTTTGGACAGTACGATCTGGGGCTGTGCTTATATGAATTGGGAACCGCCACGCCTGGATTCAGCATTTGCCAAGGAGTCTTTTAATGCAGGAATACCGGTGGACTGGAAAATCTACAATCTCGGGGATAATCCGCGCGGTGTCAGCTGGAGATCCGGCTATATCGGTAATAATCCGGTGGCATATTGCAGTTACGGTGTTACCGGTGAGTATCAGGAAGAATGGCTGGTCACCAGTCCCATCACGCTCGATCACAGCAGCGGAGGCGTTCTGAATTTCTGGCATATGGGTTATTATAATGATTATGATAATGCCCCCAATAAGGTCATGGTATCCATGACCGGAACGAACCCGGAAGATTTCACAACCGTATGGTCCAGCACGGATCTCCCGGACGATTGGTCTCTTGTACAGATAGATCTTGACTGGTACAATAATTATGGCAAGACAATGTATATTGCGTTTGTTTACACAAGTACGGACGGAGAAATATGGGCCATAGACGATGTTTACATGGATTTTGATGTTGACGGTTTTTACGAGGATTTCAATAATGATGCAAATTTCTGGACACAGTGGGAAAGTAAATCACCCGGCGGTGCTTCACGTTTTGCCTTAAAAGACCTCAACGGAAATTATTGTGCAGGTGTCGAAGGATTTATGACTGCTCCTGAAACGTATCAGGAAATGGATTACTGGATGATATCTCCCTTCATGAAGATCACGGAAAGTCATCATCAGCTGGGCTTTTGGCAAATGGGATGGTGGTCTTCCATGGATAATGCTGCAAATGAGGTACGCGTAATCGATAACATTTATTCGTATGAAACATTATCAACACCGGTAAAAACCATTTTTCCGGTTCCGGAATCCTGGACCTGGACAACCGTAAACCTGAGCAGTTATATCGGCCAAACCATACAGATCGCATTTCGATACCACAGTTATGGCGGCTGGTTATGGGACGGAGAGGAGTGGTCTGATTGGTATGGCGAAGATTGGTATATTGATGACCTGTATCTCTATGAGGATCAACCCGCCTGGATTTCGGACCCGAACGCACAGCCGGGAGATAAGGGTTTTAAACTTGCATCATCTCCATCCGGTCAGCGTATTCCCCTAACGGATTTTGTCAGTGTGAACACTGCAGATACGGAACGTGCACTTTTAGCTTTAGCGGCGCCGGAAGGATCATTTGATCTTCCGCAAAAAAAACCGCTGAAATCCGCTATTCTTGACCCGGTTAAAACTGCCAAAGCACCTTCCGCTCTTGCCGAGCCTTTGCCGGAATTGCAAGGTTATGAAGTTTACGGCCGTTTCACGGGGCAAGAACGTTTTGATTATTTGGGATATGTTACTTCACCGTCCTTTATCGACTGGGATACTTTCGGTGGGTATAAACGGGAATACTATGTGGAAGCGGTATATGACAGGGGTAACAGCCAGCCTTCCGAAAGGGCGATTATTAAAGGTGGAACCACGTTAGCAGAAAATGAATATGCCTACGATTCGGGTGTTTTCGGATATTCATACTGGTGGTATCCCGGAAATGCTTTTGCCAATACATTCTTTTTCTCCGACAGCGTGTTAAAACCAGAAAAAATGAAAGTACATATTGAAGTTCCGGGTCTCTACAGTATGCGCCTTTATTCTTATAACAGCGGTGGGGATCTGGTAACGGAGTATACAAGTCCTGTTATACAGGCAGGCTCCCGCGGCTGGAAAACCGTTGATGTCCCTCCGGTTGTGGAAGCCTCGAATGAATTCGTTGTGGAATTTCTACCCAAAGACACGATCGTTGAAATGAGTTTTGAAATTCATAACAGTGGTGCGTCTTGGTTCCATTATTCCGAAGGCGGCTGGGCTGCTTCGGAATACACATTTTTTATCCGGCTTATCGGAGAAATTACGGGACAGGTTTCAATTGCGGACGGAATGCTTCCCGAAACATATAAACTTGATAACAATTATCCGAATCCTTTTAATCCTGTCACGACAATCTCTTTCCAATTGCCCGAGGCAATACATACGGAAATCAAGGTTTTTGATGTACGTGGTGCATTGGTCCGGACACTCCTCAGCGAACAAAAAGAAGCGGGCTATCATAAACTTATCTGGGATGGGAAGGATATGAAAGGCAATCAGCTTGCATCAGGTGTTTACCTGTATACTATGAAAGCCGGTGACTTTCGGGATACCGGAAAAATGGTGCTGGTCCGCTAACGCAGTAATACAGGAGATGCTGCCCGGTCCGCCCACCGGCGGATCGGGCTTTTATTTTTGTACAGGATATTCTATATTGTTCACGGCAATGAAAGCATCAAGGTAAAGGGATCACATGAAACGCTGTTTGGGGTTTATAGTTATGATAATGACGATAATTGCACCTGCCGCCGGGGATACTGTTGAGCTCGTGGAGAGCATCCCGGTCGAAACCACACTGGACAATGTGGATATACGCAATACTACAGAAGTCTGGCTGGAAATGATCAACGATTCTAAGAAAACCCTGGATTTCGGTCAATTTTATATCTCCCATAAAGAGGGAGAGGCGCTGACGCCTATTCTGGATGCCGTTTACCACGCCGCAGACCGCGGTGTAAAGGTGCGTTATATCATCGACGGAAATATGTACAAGACCTATCCGGAGACCGCGGATGAGCTGAGCGAACATCATAATATCGAGGTACGGGTTTACAATCTCAGCAGTATCACCGGCGGTGTCATGCACGCAAAATATTTCATCGTTGACGGAAAAGAGATCTTTCTCGGCTCGCAGAATTTCGACTGGCGGGCACTGAAACATATACATGAACTGGGGATCCGCATTCCCGGCAAAAAACTGGCGGATTATTATCAAAAGATCTTTGATCTGGACTGGCGTTTATCAGAAGAAAATGCTGATACGGGAAAAATTCTAAGCACGATCGAGCATAATATCAAACCTGAAATATTCCATATCCGAACAAAAGAATATGGAAAAATTACCGTAACGCCAACAGCCAGCAGTCCGGACATCATGTACAATTTGTCCAATTGGGATGAAACCCAAATACTTAAGTGCATTAATTCCGCATCGGAAACAATACGCATTCAACTTTTAAGTTACGCTCCGCTTTCGGGAAAAGAGCTTTATGAGATACTTGACCTCGCATTGCGTAAAGCCGCAGCAAGAGGTGTGCAGGTACAGATGATCCTTTCGGACTGGAATTTTTATTCACCCCGCATTGAATATATTAAATCGCTTCACGCCATTCCCAACATTGAAATAAAATTCTCGACCATTCCCGAAGCCAGCGAAGGTTATATCGGCTATGCACGTGTGGAACACTGCAAATTTATGATCATCGATTCGGAATTAACATGGCTCGGGACCTCAAACTGGTCCAAAAGCTATTTCCACAAAGGCAGGAATCTGGGCATAATATTGGATAACGAAAAGCTCTCGGAAAGGATTACAGCAATCTTCCTGAAAAGCTGGAACTCGGAGTACTGCCGCAGCGTGGATCCGGGAAAAAGCTATGAAAGGAAAACGATAGAAGAATAACAGCCGGTTTTTTTTTGCATCAAATACCTTTTTTCCGTTATCTCCCACCCGCACATTTTTAATCTTACTTTTTACAGCTTACGCCTATCGGGAAACCTTATTCCTGCATAGTGTTCACATAAAATACCGAAGCTTTTTGCATTTCACGTACACGCCGGATAACCTGCGGCACTGTCAGGGCTGTGTCTTTCGCATGATAGACCCAATCTACACCCATCATGCTTTGTCTGCGTTTTTCACTCATTCCGGGGGATACTCCCGGCCGTGCTATGATCCAGTTGGCAAAGCTTATCCTCATGGAGGATTCCGGATATACAGATAAACCTTCCGGCGAGCGGTAGTGTTCTGCGATGGCTCCCTCATGCCTGTCCAAAAAATATTTAACGCTTTTCCCGTCCGTTACCTGAAAAAGCAGGATATGCCAGCCGGCTTGATGCTGATACAGCGTATCCGATGCAAGCACCGCTTTCCAGGGATTTTCCTGATAGGTCCCCCAGGTGCTCAGGTATAATTTGCTTTTTGTGTTTCCGTCAGCATGCCACAAATCGTAAGGCAAATATTCCATATCGCATTCCGAGTAAAGGGTGTCATTGGGGAAGCGCAGAGTGTTGATGGTGTAAAAAGTCTGAACATTTCCATCCCGTGTTTTCCGAAGGTGGTTGTCAAAAAACACACGGGCAGCATACGTGCCTTCATAAAACATCAGCGCCGATTCGATACGTGCAAGCACCATGCTTTCAGGACTGTTTTGAGTGGATGCCGTTAAATACATGAAGCGGTTTTCCGGGTTTCCCGGATCATCGGAAAACACGATATTTTCTCCTGAATAATATGCTCCCCGGGGCGGACTGTGGAAGCCGTCGATAATATTCCAGCCGTTTTTTTGTATCAGACTGTCGCCGTTGCCGCTGTAGGAAAAATCATCAAAGAATTCAGGCCAGCCGGCTTCCTTTCCGGGTATTACACTTATACATATGATCGCCGGAAGAAGCACCAGGATAAATTTTTGCTTAAAACCGGATTGCCGCATCACTTCGGGCTTTTTAAAGTAAGTGTGAAAACACCGGTTTTCACATTGTTCTTGTCATTGGTGAGGATATCGCCGGCATAGCTTCCGGGTGCAACCGGGACACCCCGGCAGATCATCTCCGGTGCGAACAAACCTTTCAACTTGTAGATAAAACTCATTTCCCGGGTGACCTTATTGATCGTGAGGGTGTTCTTTTCAGGTATTTTACGATGGACCATCTTTCCCACATATTCGGTTTTATTTTCTCTGACCTTTTCGATCTTGACATTCAGTGTTCTGCCGTTCGTTATGAATACGGCATTGACGGTGTTGCCAAGTTCAACGGAAGATGTTTCTTCCGCGGACTCTTCGATTTCATCTTTCTTAATGTCTTCCCCGGTCAGCGAAAAATTGATGAAAGACTGTTCCTTTTTCAGGTCAAGAGGCTGATAGAACATTTTGGGACCGTTCGGGGTATTCACCCGCAGGACGGCCCGTGCTTTCGTGATATTGTTCACCAGAATGGAGTATTTCGTAAATTTAAGATCACAGACACCAAGGCTGCTTACTTTTCCTTTGACGAATATCTTTGTATTTCCGTTGGACATGACCTGAATACCGCACTGGCTCATAGAATAATATTCATGCGGGGCGTCGATCTGAAAACGATATTTATTGTATTGATTCAGTTTCAGGGCAGTTTCAATGTAAAGCTCTTTAATAAACTCAAGCTCCTTTTCGTATGCTTCATCATTCAGTTTTTCAAACAGGGGTTTTAGATAGGGAAGAAGATAGGTCTGTAGATATTCCGCTTTGACCGACTTGATCTCCGCTTCGGTGTGCCATCCGCGTGTGAGCTTCCTGTCGAGGCCGTCCGCATGGAAGAAGGCTTCAAGGTATTTGTTGATCTCCTCTTCAATTTCTTCCCGGGTGCTCATGGAACTCAATATTTCTTTCCATTGCTCCAGATTTCTTTTCCCCACTCCTTTTTCATAATAATCGAAGTAAGCATCCCATAACGCCTGCTTTCGTGCCGTCACGGCGGCTTCTCCGAACGAGGTCAGCATATAGTCAAAGACCTGTAAGCCGACACCGGCGATCTGCAGTGACCGCCATCCCCATTGGGAGATTGCATAGAACATACTTGTCTTAACGGCATTGGATGTGGCATTCAGCGTATTGCCCGTGTAAAAATCATTTGCGATCTGGATCAGGGCAAGCGAATTACCGATGTTTCCCATGGCGACATCAATTTTTTCAAGAGCCTGAGGCTGGAATACGGTACTGATCATTCCGTGCGGAAGGCTTTCGATCCCGTAGGATTTGGTAAAAGCATTCCAGGCCGCTTCGGTCGCAACCTCTTTGTCCGGATTATCGGGATCTTTAAACACGTCTTCATAAACCGGTTCATGGTAAATAAAAGATAAGAGCTTGGAGGTTCTGAAATACCTGGGATCTTTTATTCTTTCATTTTGAGCAAAAAGGCCTGCTGCCAGTACAAGGGAAAGAAAAAGAATGAAGTGTTTTTTCATCGGAAACCCTTCGTTTGATGATGATATGTTGAAATACAATATAAGTAAGTTTTTCAGGAAATGAAATACAAGAAAAGGGCTGATTTGCAGCACATCATCGTCAGGTTGCAAGTATTTTTTCCACCGGACGGCCACGCGAAGACGGTGAAGGCCCCCCAAAATTCATGATTAATCGTTTTTCTTTCGGGGTTATTTTGTGTTATATTAATAAGCTATGGAACAGCAATTGAAAATGTACATCCCGTTTTTCAACATGATACAAAGGACCCGTATAACATGAAAAAGCTACGCCGTAATGCAAGGATGTTATGCATTCAGCATTTATATGCATATTTACAGCAGGAGGATGAAATACTGGATGATGTTATCCAACGCAGTCTTTTGCTGAACGAGGAAGCGGAATTTGACGAGGAGTTTTTTCGCATGCTTATACACAAAACGGTAAATAAGATCGATGAACTTGATGAACGGATAAAGAAACGCTCAAAAAACTGGGATTTTTCCCGTATTACCTTAATGGACAAAATTATTTTACGGCAGTCTATCGCTGAAATGATCTTTATCGATGATGTTCCTCCCCGGGTTACGATCTCTGAAGCCATTGAGCTGGCAAAGGATTTTTCAACCGAAGAAAGTCATGTCTTTGTGAACGGGATGCTGGACCGTATTTATAAAGATCTTGTAGAAGAGGGGATATTGATGCCCGAAATCAAACCTGTGAAAGAAGGCTGAATAAAACATGAAACTCGATAAAATATTAGTAAAGCTTTTTGGTACATCTTCAGACCGGTATATCAAAAAGATCCGTCCGATCGTTCCGGAGATAAATGCGGCATGTGAGGCGCTAAATGACCTTCCCGACGAGAAGCTGCAGGCAAAAACCGGCGAAATGGTCGATTATATTGCCCGCCGGCGCGAAGAAGCAAAAGAAGCATGTGAAAAAGATTCCCTTTCCGGAGAAGCCGCTGATGAAGCGATCTTTGAGGCCGAACAAGCCGCCCTGGAAGAACTGAAAACAGAAGCTTTCGGACTGGTAAAACAGGCTTGCAAACGTCTTGTCGGAAAAAATATTAATGTGGTGGGCCATAAAACCGAATGGAACATGGTGCCGTTTGACGTTCAGCTTCTGGGCGCACAGGTCCTGCACAACGGTGATATCGCAGAGATGAAGACCGGTGAGGGAAAGACGTTGGTCGCCACCATGCCGGTGTTCCTGAATGCACTGACCAAACGCGGTGTGCATATCGTGACGGTAAATGATTATCTTGCTGAACGTGATGCGGAATGGATGGGCGCGATCTACAAATTTCTCGGTCTTTCCGTGGGAAAGATCCTGAATTCCATGCCGCCCTCACAGCGGAAACAACAGTATGCCTGTGATATCGTTTACGGAACGAATAATGAATTCGGCTTTGATTATCTTCGTGATAATATGGCTACGCATAAGGAGAACATGGTTCAGCGCGGCCACTATTACAGTATCGTGGATGAGGTTGATTCCGTGCTTATTGATGAGGCCCGAACGCCACTGATCATATCAGGTCCCGTGCAATCCAATACACATGAACAATATAAAAAACTGCGTCCTCAGGTGGAAAAACTGGTTCGCGCCCAAAAACGGAAGATCAATCAGCTTTTGGATGAATTGCAAAAAATTCCGGATAATAAAGAACATGAACTGGAGATAGGGACCATCTTGCTGCAGGTGCAGCATGGCGAGCCAAAGAATCCCCGTTTCCTGAAGCTTATGCAGCAGGCAGATATGCAGGACAGGTTGTTTCGCACCGAAAGTTACTATATGCAGGAAAAGCGCCTGCACGAGATCGACGATATGCTGCTTTATGCCATTGATGAAAAATCCCATACCATCGATATCAGCGATGAAGGACGTAAGGTTATGAATCCGGAAGATCCGGAATATTTTGTTATACCTGATATTGGAGAGGAGTTTGCAGCGGTGGATGAAGATCCCAATCTGTCTGCAGAAGACCGGCAGAAAGCAAAGAACGAGTTGCAAAAGAAGTACAGCCAGAAAAGTGAAATGATCCATAACATCACCCAGCTTCTCCGCGCCTACGCACTATATGAAAAAGATGTTGAATATGTAGTCAAAGACGGCAAAGTACTTATCGTGGATGAGTTCACGGGCCGTATTCTCCCGGGTCGCCGTTACAGTGAAGGACTGCATCAGGCGATTGAGGCAAAAGAACGGGTTCGCATTGAGGGCGAGAATCAGACACTCGCAACCATTACTCTCCAGAACTATTTCCGCATGTATGACAAACTCGCAGGTATGACAGGGACGGCTTCTACCGAGGCTGCGGAATTTGAGGAAATATATGATCTGGAGGTGGTTTCCATTCCGACAAATGAACCGGTGATACGTGTGGATAAAGATGACCAGATCTATAAAAGCCGCAGAGCCAAACACAATGCCATTATCAATGAGATCAGCAGCTGTTTTAAAAAAGGCCAGCCGGTTCTTGTGGGAACTATCAGTGTTGAAATTTCGGAGTTGCTGAGCAAAGCATTAAAACGATCAGGCATACCGCACAATGTATTGAATGCCAAGCAACATCAGCGGGAGGCAGAGATCGTTTCGCTGGCCGGAGAACCCGGCGCAGTAACCATCGCAACGAATATGGCAGGCCGCGGTACGGATATCAAGATCACCGATGAGGTGCGGGAAAAGGGCGGACTGAAGATCATCGGTACCGAACGTCATGAATCACGGCGCATTGATAATCAGCTCCGCGGTCGCGCCGGACGACAGGGTGACCCCGGTGAATCCATCTTCTTTATTTCTCTCGAAGATGATTTGATGCGGATTTTCGGAAATCTGAAGGGCAATACACTGCTTGATGCCATTCCTGATGACGAAGTTATTGCCATGCCGATGATGACGCGGATGATTGAACGCGCCCAGAAACGTGTTGAAGAACGCAACTTCGGTATCAGGAAACACCTTCTGGAATATGATGACGTTATGAATAAACAGCGTGAGGTTATCTATGACCGCCGCTCTTACGCACTTGAGGGCGGAAATCTCCAGAAAGAAATCCGGCAGATGCTCAAAGATTATATAGAGACGACAGTGGAGGAATATACTCAGGACAGTAATCCCGACAATTGGCTGTGGGAGGATCTTCGCCAGGAAACACTGACCGTGCTTATGTGTGACATTCCCTCCGGTCATAAAACCATGAAACGCGAAGAACTGATCGATTATTTGCTTAAAGAAGGACAGGAAACATATGAACGCAAGCTGTCCCTGTATCCGGAAAGGGTCATGCGCGATTTTGAGCGCTGGGCCTACCTTAACAGCATTGACGGATTATGGAAAGAACATTTATATGAACTCGATCAGATAAAAGAAGGGGTCGGACTCCAGGCCTATGCCCAGAAAGATCCGCTTCTTATTTATAAATCCGAAGCTTTTGAATCTTTCCGGAATCTTCTGGACCGGATCAACAGAACAACACTGCGGATACTGTACCGAACGGAAATACAACTTCGGGAAGAACCCCGGCCCGAAAAACAACAGATAAACGTCAAACACCCTAAAACGCAGAATATGGGCTTCGGTGCCGGCGCAGGGAATCCACAGGTTCCCGCTCAGCCGAATGCTCCCGAAGCCGGAAAAAAAGAACCGGTCCGCCGTACCCAGCCCAAGATCGGAAGGAACGATCCCTGTCCCTGCGGAAGCGGAAAAAAATACAAGAATTGCTGCGGCAGAATAGTCTGAGAAGAGAACGGAAATTAAAAAACACGGCTTTACGAAAACGGGCGCATTTATACAGTAATAAAATATTTTCCCGGCAGGCCGCGTAAAAATTTATACTAAGAATCGCAGCACAATCAGGGTATCCGGGATTTCATCATATCATTGCGGAAAAATGAGGGCGGAAGTATCAAATCCGTAATTTTCCGCAATGGCTTTCAGTCTTTCATATATCCCGGGATCCATTTTGGGTTTTCTCGACAGGAACCAAAGATAATCACGGGAACTGCCGCTTACCAATGCCCAGTTATAATCTTTCTTGTCAAGGGCAATGATATTGTAATCAGCGTAAAAAGGACCGAAAAAAGAGACCTTTATTCTGCCGGGTTCAGCAGGATCCGGGATAACGGCCTTTGCTTTGGCTTCTTTGAATTTTCCGTTTTTGATCCCCGAATTGATGACCCGTATACGCGGGCGCCCTTTTTTATCCGGTTCCATCAGGGAATAATTTGCCTGTGTTTTTGTCATTCCCTTTTCAAAAGGTACATCAAGGCGCGCATACTCATACCATTTCCCCAGATAGCGGTCAAGTTCTACCTTATCTACGGTTTCAAGTGAACGTGAAAAATTTGAAAATTTCATTGAACTGCACCCCGTAAAAATAAGTATTATAATGAAAAGCAGTGATAGAATTTTTCTCATCGGTGTCTCCGTTTTTTTATTAAGGACTAAGATAAAAACATCATTATTCAATTTCAACAATATTATACCCGGTTCAGCGAATGATCAGAGAATTCTTCAATCTCACTCGCTCACCATCAATACGCTGCAATCTGGCGAGAAGCAAATAGATTCCCCGGGACGGATAATTACCGTTCTCCATTTTACCGTCCCAGTAAATCCGGGTAGACGGCTGTGAAAACAGCGAACGCTCAAAACGCATGATCTCCTGTCCCGTTAAATTATAACAGATAAGTTCACAATAGGATAAGGCAGTTTCCGAGTCGATATTGAACGCAATATTTTCATCCTTGCCGGGTGTGTATACCTGAGGGAAAACCGATAGCTGATCACGGTACCCCGGAAGTATGCTGATACTGTTCCGCTGTCCGGGCGACATGCCCTGCGGGGAAACATTGGCGTGCCAGATCCCGGTATGCGCAGAAGATATTGATTCATATTGTTTTTCAAGGCTTTTTCCGCGCAGTAAATTCTGATGGCCGCGAAGATCACAGCTGTCAATGACCCGTTTCATCGGATCATAAAGGTAACACAAAGCCCCGCCATTTGGAAGGACAGGAAATCCGTCTATAGCTATGATCTTATCCTGAGGAATATTGTCCGGGCGGTCATCCTTATCTGCCAGCACCGTGAAACATTGTGACAGGCGGCCGGAAAGTAATTGTTCATTATTATTGACCCGCAGGATCCAGTTATCCAGATCACAGGGAAGATCATTGCATTCCAGCTCAATAAATTCATTTTGTCCGTAAGCGGGAAGATGATCAAAAAGGAACTCATTAAAATAACAGGGAGGGTCATCATACGGGTAATAATAGCGGAATTCTGAATAAAAAATACTGCTGTCCGGACAGGAAAGTTGACAGAGCTGTGTTCCCGGGAAGAACATTGAGGCGGTATCCGGATACAACGTAAAGGTGTCGCCGGGTTCACTGGCAGGCAGTAAAAAAGTCTCGCTGCCCCGGGCGGTTCTGAAAAGTACCTCTTTTTCCTCAAGGGGAAAATATCCGTCGTTTATCACGCTTAGGGTCAGTGTATCCCCGGCGGTAAAGAATGAATTATTATCCGGAGAATACAAATGATACAATTTTTTACTGCTGCGGTTTTTCTTTCCCGGTGAACCGGTGTATGTAACCTCCCAGTTCCGCGGTTCACGGTAATCAAGTTCAATATTCGTAAGGAACATGGCGCAGTCCCCGGGGATTGACCAATCACTGTCATAGCGGAGTTTGCATATGATTGAACCGGAGGTATTCAGGAGACTGATGATATCTCCCTGATTGTTCAGACTGCGCCACGCTGATGGATAGAGCACATTACGCACGGAAGGGAAGTCATGATAAAAAGAGCGGGATGCAGCGATAAGAAATATAGAATCCGGATAGAGGATATAGAATGAATCCAGAACAACCGACCCGGTCTGATCCGCAAATTGCAGATCCATACACTGGACGGGGAGATCCGCCCGGGAGCAGAATTCCACATACTCCGTGCCAAAACGGTCACCGGTCTTACACACAAATTCCGTAATGATAATATCGTCCGGGTCCAGCGGAATGTGACAATTGCATTTCATCGTATCCCGGATATTTGGCTGGGCGGCAAGAA
>JAWOEU010000131.1:0-20748 GCA_046482575.1 Fidelibacterota bacterium | reverse complement strand
CTTTCCCTTTCTCATACGCTCCCGGATATCCGCCGGAAGTCAGTACGACATCAACAAAATATTCATCATAGAATTCCAATTCCGTTTCAGCAAGCTGACCGTTGAAAACAGCAGAGATAAGATCAAGAAGATCGCTTTTCAGCGCGGGCAGTATCACCTCGGTCTCCGGGTCACCAAAACGCACATTATATTCAAGCAGGCGGGGACCGGCTTCTGTCAGCATAATACCGAAATAGATCACACCGCGGTAGGAATAAGCTTCTTTCTCAATACCGTTCAGCGTCGGAAGGATGATCTGTTCGTCAATAGCGTCCAAAACGCTTTCTGTGGCTGCCGGCGCGGGACAATAGGCTCCCATGCCGCCGGTATTGGGACCCTTATCGCCCTCATAAGCGGCTTTATGGTCCTGGGAGGGAAGCAGACAGTTGATGCTTTTCCCGTCCGTCACGCCGATAATGGAAAGTTCTTCTCCTTTGAGTTTCTCTTCAATAAGATATTCCGCTTTATCACCGAACTTCGAACGGATTTCGCGGAGTGCCTGATCTGCCTCCTCAACGGAATTGCAGACATACACTCCCTTCCCGGCTGCCAGGCCGTCATATTTGATAACAACATCTCCGTTTTTCCGGGCAATAAGTTCCGAAGGATCATCATCCCCGGAAAATGTTTGAAAACCGGCAGTTGCAACACCGTATTTCTTCATGAATTTTTTTGAACGTATCTTTGAACTTTCAAGTTCCGCTGCCGCTTTGCAGGGACCGAATACACGGATATCGCTATCGTTAAAAGCATCCGCAAACCCGTTTGCCAGGGGAACTTCCGGACCAACGACGATCAGTGATATTCCGGACTGCCGGCAAAAATTTTTTACCGCAGCTACATCACCGATATTGACAGCGGCGTTATTTCCGGTACCGCCGTTCCCGGGTAATGCATAGACATTGTCCGCTTTTTCCGACTGCTGCAGTTTCCAGACTAACGCATGTTCACGGCCGCCCGATCCGATAACTGCAATATTCATAAAACTTCCCTTTTATCTATATTTTATTGATCGCGCGCAGAACTTCTTCGCATATCTTTTCCGCCAGTCCGGTATACTTATAGGCCCTGAGTTCCGCCAATTCTTTACGCACTTCATCAGAGACCTTTAAGGCATTGATGAACTTATTCAATTCCGCAATGCTCAATTTACGGGTGCGGGTCAGGTTTTTCAGCATTTCATAAGGTTTCTCAAAATTCTCCCGGCGTAATATGGTCTGTATCGGTTCGGCAAGCAACTCGGGGTAGGCATTAAGTTCTTTTTCGCAGTAACCGCTGTTAACGGTGATCTTTTCAAGTCCGCGCATACTCTCCTCCGCCGCCAGATACGCATGTCCGAGCGCTACGCCGAAATTCCGTTCAACGGTGCTGTCCGAAAGATCGCGCTGAAGACGGGATAACATCAGTTTTTCACCGATGTGCTTCAGCAAAGCATTTGATATCCCGATATTCCCCTCGCTGTTCTCAAAATTGATGGGATTTACTTTATGCGGCATTGTCGATGAACCCACTTCCCCGCCGGCCGGTATTTGTGTAATATAGCCCAGCATAAGGTAAGACCACATATCCGTGTTCATGTCAAGAATGATATTGTTTATTCTGGCACTGATGGAAAAATATTCCGCCCAGGTATCATGGTCTTCGATCTGCGTGGTAACCGGATTCATATCAAGACCCAGCTCTTTTAAAAAATCCTTCGACAGCTTTATCCAGTCTATTCCCGGAGCTGCGGCAAGCATTGCAGAATAATTACCGGTCGCCCCGTTGCATTTACCGCGAAAACGGAGACTTTTCAAAGCTTTATACTGATGCAGAAGACGGGAGGCGAAAACGGCCAGTTCCTTGCCTGCCGTGGACGGAGAAGCCATCTGCCCGTGCGTCCGCGCGGGAAAAGGCAGTGATTTCCACTCTTTGATCTTTCCGGCAAACAATAAAAGCAGTCTCTTCAGCTGCGGGAGCTGCAGTTCGTCCCGGTATTTTTTCATTAATAACGTATGGGAAATATTATTTACATCCTCCGAGGTAAGTCCGAAATGGATCATGTTCGGATAACGCAGTTTCAGGACCTCGGTGAGGTATATTTCACAGGCCTTGACATCATGGTTCAGTTCGGCCTCGATCTCTTTTATTTTGTCGTAATCTTCTTTGCCGAAAGACCCGGACAATTTTTCAATGCGCCTGATCTCGCGTTTATTCAGAGGGGGAAAAATCATTGTTTTATCCAGTACCGTCAGATACTGGAGCTCGACCCAGATACGTGCACCCATTAACGCATATTCCGAAAAGTAATCGCCCAGCTTTTCAACCCGCTTACTGTAGCGTCCGTCGAGAGGTGAAATGGCTTTTAACATTACTGATGTCCTTTAAATTTAACCCTTTACCCCGGCAGGCCCGGAGATGCGCATCTCTGCGCTAAAATATAATGTAATGAAAGTGCGTTCGGAACGTTTTTTTGGAAAAATTTGGGAAGGAACTTCGATAAAACCACTCATGATCATGCTGAGATATCGCCGGTAATGAGAAAGCGGGAATTCTTCATCTCCCGGCGGTTTTTTTACGCGTATTCTTATTTATTATTAGACTTCCGTTACCGTACATATTGTGGTATTTATCCCCTTAACTATACAATATATTGTGTTAAAAAATTTATTTTTCGTTTTGACTTTTCGACATAACAAGTTTATCTTTAGTCTTGAATTCAGAGGATTTTGTGAAATATTGCATGCGAGCATTGTGTATTACCTTTATTTTTCTGCTGGCAATTTTACCGGCTGAACAACGTTATCCGCGATTTTTACAGAAAACGTCCGCTTCCGTCACAGATTACGTCCATTATACAACGGTCGGCCAGCTCGGCCTCACCGTCACAAATTTCGGCCTGCTGGGAGAAGGATATAACAATCCGGACCAGCCGAGCTGTATGTACAAGCAATATCCGGATAATATTAAAGAACAGGTGGAACACATGTCCTACGGCGGCCTCTGGATCGGGGGAAAGATCCACGGGGAAAAACGGGTAAGCACCGCTATCGTCGATGGTGTTTTTGATTACGGTTCAGAAGGTTTTGAATTTACCGATAACGGGGATTCCGTTCAGGAACGTTCCTCCATTCCCACCAGTCCGGTTTACTCCCCCCATGCCATTTCTCATCAGGATTTCATGACTACTTTTCATGACCGTGGCCCTGTTGTCAATCACAAGCCTCTGAACCTACAGGTTGACCTGAACAGTTATGCCTGGAACTACAGTTTTACCGAAGCTTTTGTTATTCTCGATTATCATATTACCAATACCGGTTCTTCCACAATTGAGGATATATATGCCGGCATCTGGGCGGACGCTTCCATCGGGAATATGAATTACACCAGCATTTACGAACCCGGCGGCGGATGGAGCTGGTATGATAATCTCAATGCGTTTGATGAGTCGTTTTTTGATCCGGTACCCGATGATGAATTTCCGGGTATCAGACGTGATATAGCATATCAATATGATGCTGACGGAGATAATGGTTATGCCCAAAGTTATGTAGGTTTTACCTGCCTCGGTTCGGAGTCGGTCCCCCGCGGATACTGGGAAAGCCATTATAATCAATGGATGTGGAACAACTCTTCAAACCTGGATTATCCGGAATACTACCTGCCCCTGACGGATGCTGAACGTTATGATAAGATGAGCAATACCGTTGCACGGCACCCCGGCGAAAACGGTTATACCGATGAAGGATATCCAAACACAGCTGCAAGCTGGATGCTGCTTATCGGTGCGGGACCCTTCGGTTCTGCTCCGGCCGTGTCAGACAGCTCTTCGTGGGAGCTGCCGCCCGGCGAGTCCTTCCATGTCACTTTTGCCGTCATCACCGCAGCATGGGCCAATGATGACCCGGAAGAAACCAGCAGCCGCCGAAAACTTTTGCGGGTTAATGCGGACTGGGCTCAGAAAGCTTTCAATGGTGAGGACATTAACGGGAACGGCGTTCTGGACGAAGGGGAAGATCTCAACGGGAACGGTGTACTGGACCGTTATATACTTCCGGCGCCACCGCCCTCTCCCCGGCTGCATCCGGTTGCGGATAAAGGGAAAGTTACCTTATACTGGAATAATATGCCGGAATCTGCCGAGGATCCCATCAGCCGTGAAAAGGATTTTGAGGGTTACCGAATATATGCGAGGAGAAAGACCTCCGGTTTGCAGGAAGAATGGTCCCTGCTTGCGGATTTCGATCTGAAAAACGATTTTGGGTATAACGCGGGACTGGATTACGTCCGTATAAAGGATGAAGCCGGGAATCCCGCTTACGAGATATTCGGACAGGATACTTTCCATTATAAATTTGAGAACAAAAATTTGCTGAACGGCTGGCCGGATAAAAATATTTTTTCCATCACCTCTTATGACCGGGGAGATCCCAGCACCGGCCTGGAGTCCCTGGAATCCAGCAAACTGGAGAACCGCGTTGCCGTCATAACCGGACAGCGCGCAAGAGAGGACGACAGTCTGAAAGTCGGTGTTTATCCTAATCCTTACCGGGTCAATGCCATCTGGGACGGAACCGGTGTACGAGACCGGATGATCTGGTTTACCGGACTTCCGGAAGAAGCGACCATCAGGGTCTTCACCATTTCCGGAGAACTTATCAAGACCATCGGGCACAATGCAGCTTCCTATGACGGGAACCAAACCCGGAGACTCAGCGGGGGGCTGAGTGCAAATGCCGTATATGCCGGCGGAGAACATGCCTGGGATCTTATTACGGACCATGATCAGGCGCTGGCAACCGGCATGTATATTTTTGCAGTCGAGAATAATGAAACCGGGTATGTTAAAACCGGCAGATTTTTAGTTATAAAATAAATGCAAATCAAAGGAGAGACATGATGAAAAAAGTTTTAATCATGATGATGTCGCTTCTCTTGGCCGCAGGTGCTTTTGCGACCACGATCAGAGACATTCAGTATACCACCGATACAAGCGGGGATTCGCCCCTTAAAGACCAAACAGTGACGGTTTCCGGTATTGTAAGTGGTGAACCCTATGCATTTGGCGGAAATATCATGTTTATTCAAGATGATACTCTGGCCTGGAGCGGGATCATGGTCGATCTTGGCGTTCATGTTGACCAGCTGGTCGCCGAAGGTGTCATTGTAGCTGAAGGCGATTCGGTTACGGTCAGCGGAACGGTAGTAGAGACCGACGGCATGACCCGTATTGCCAGCGTAACATCTCTGGTGCACGAAAAAGCCGGTGTCGGCTGCTATGCGCCGCTTGTTGTAGCCTCCGGATCTCTCAGCGATGAACAATACGAAGGCTGCCTGGTCCGCGTTCGGGATGTGGACATCAGTAACGGAAATACCGGCGCCGGTGAATGGGAGGTCAACGATGGGTCCGGCGTGATCACGATCGATGATGACGGCAATGCTCCTTATTATTTTTGGCCCGAAGAGTATGACGATTGCATTTCCGTCACAGGATTGCTTCATGAAGACGGCGGCACGTTCAAGATCATGCCGCGGCTTGCCTGGGACATTGTAGAAGGTTACAAAACCGGCCAGGCCAAGATCTACACCCGCATCCAGCGCATTCAGCAGGTACGCTATTCGGACCTTCTGAAGACCCCTCAGGATTACGAATCCGATAAATCCTATTTTGACGGCATTGACACAACACTTAATGTGAAAGGCATTGTCACCATGCCGACC
Organism: Fidelibacterota bacterium; assembly: GCA_046482575.1. Lineage (GTDB taxonomy): Bacteria > Fidelibacterota > Fidelibacteria > Fidelibacterales > Fidelibacteraceae > M50B103. The sequence goes on along the minus strand of JAWOEU010000131.1, from coordinate 15,009 downwards.
GGCATCTCTTATGCCGGCGACGGCGTCAAGTTCATCCTTGCGGACGAGCACAGCGGCCCCTGGAGCGCGATCCTTTCCTATAATGCCGATGCCTCCGTGTATCCGGACCTGTATGCCGGCGATGTGATCGAAATGTCCGGCTATGTTGATGAGTTTACAAGAGGCAATTCCAATATGACGGAATTCTTATTGGTGGGCGACATAGAGATCATTGAAGAAATACCCATTGAAGAAATGCCGGATACGGCGCTGGTCAAGACCGCAGACATGCGGCATCCTGTCACAGCCGAGCAGTGGGGAAATAGCTTTGTGAAGATCGAAGATGCGTTCATCATCGATAACGACATTCAGTACTACATTTTTGAAGTTGATGACGGCAGCGGTTCCTGCCTGATCGGTTATGATTCGGACAGCCTTGCGGCCCGTGCCGGCAATGACTTTATGCGGGCACCCACAGGTACTGTCCTCGAATCCGTTACCGGCTGGGTCTACCATCATTACGGATCCTACGAGGATTCAACCACCTACAATATCAACCCGCTTTATAAAGAGGATATTGTCGTAGGAGAAGGTCCGGTGATGCTGCTGGAAGCCGAACGCCGCCCGGCAAATATCCCCGAATCCACGCATGATGTGACCGTGTCCATCCACGCATTTACCACCCGCGGCATCGATACGGCAAAAGTGTATTACAAGGTTGAAGACGGTGAGCTTACCGGGATCGACATGATCGATATCGGGGATGACATCTGGTCGGCCGTGATACCGGCGCAGGAGGATAACGCCATTGTCGAGTATTACTATTATTTCGTAGATGACTCCAGTGAAGTCTCAGCGCATCCTGCGAAATATAATGAAAAGCTTCTCTCCTACAAGGTGCTGGACAGTGATCCCACTATCTATGATATTCAGTACACCCATGCGCAGAGCGGCCTCAGTCCCCTGCACGGCTGCAATGTTGAATTCAATGCCAGTGTGACCATGGACGGCAGTCTTGGTACATCTTTTACAGATAATGAAGGCCGTGGTGTCGTCCCGGTGGCTTCTGCGTCCGGACCCTGGAATGCCGTCTGGGTCCTGACCGATACGATGACGCTGAAAAACCTTCATGAAGGCGATTATGTCACGGTGACCGGCGTGGTCGACGATGATCATGAGAAGTACTATAAGTTCCAGAATAACACCTATGTGGTGGGAACGGTAAATACGGTGCTCCAGGGCGAGCTTCCACCTGCCCCCACAACAGTGACGCTTGCCGACCTGGAAAATGATTTTGAAGCCTACGAGGGTCTTACTGTTGAAGTCACTGACGGTGCTGAGATCGCCTCGGTCAACGATTACGACCTGACCATGGATGACGGTGCGAATACTTTCCTTCTGGACGATGATTTCGTTCCCGATTCCGTCATGAGGGTCAATTATCTGGAAAACGTCGTATTCAACGGGATCGATACGCTTGTGGCCGGAGACAGCATCAACTCTGTTACGGGTATTGTTATATACAGTTACAGCGAGGGAAAGATCGTTTTGCGCAAGGCCTCGGACATCAGCTATACCAAGGTGGAAACGGAAACCGGCGTACGGAGCACTCCCGGGGACTTCATCCTGGCCCAGAACTATCCGAACCCGTTCAATCCGGTCACCACGATTAACTTCGAATTGCCGAAGGCGACGAACGTGACTCTACAGGTATTCGACATTACGGGACGTCTTGTCACCGAACTGGCGAACGGACCCATGAACGCCGGCCGTTACGACCTGCGCTGGAATGCCGGACATCTGAGTTCAGGCGTATACTTTTACCGTCTGCAAACCCCGGAATTCACAGCAACGAACAAGATGTTACTGCTCAAATAAGAACAGGATAATCATTCCGCGGAGAGAGTGATACTCTCCGCGGGATCTATGGAAATACGGGATCCCCGCGGGGAAAAGAAATATGAAAGTTAAAACGATCCTTATATCGCTGACCATTTTTCTGACGGCGCTGCTGCTCCTGTCCGCATGCGGTCTTTTTCATCCGAAACTTCCGCCGTCCACCTCGGAAAACCTGCCCCCGGAAACCCATATTTCCTTTTTCTACGAACCGGACACCACACTGGGTCCCGGCGATTACTGGCTGAACAACGGAGATACCGTCTGGGTGCAGGATACGCTGGTACTTGGCCTCGATACAACCACTTCCATACAGGCTGTCAATTGGTGGGGAGACGATCCCGACGGTGAGGTGATCGGATACTGGCTGAAATGGACCTACATGGACACGGCGGAATTCACAACGGAAGAGTCCGCCGTATTTTATCTGCCTCTGCGCACGGAGTTTGATATTTACAGTTTATCGGTCACCGCCGTCGATAATGACAGTCTCTGCGACCCCACACCGGCGATCGTCAGTTTTCCGGTATATAATTCTCCGCCTTCCGTTGAATGGAAACTGAATTCTCTTCCCACCAGTACCCGTACGGAAGATTCTGTACATTATTCGTTTACTCATCATTCCTTTTTCTGGGACGTATACGATCTTGACGGTCTGGAAACCGTAACAGATGTCTACTATGCACTTGACGATACCAGTTCATGGAACCGTCTTCCGGGTGACCGCCGGGATGTGATGGTGACCGGCATTGAGCCCGGTCCGCACCGCCTTTTTCTTAAAGTAAAAGATATTGCCGGCGCGGAAAGTGATGTGATCTCATTTCCGGATCCTGCAAATGATGATTCCCAGGTCCGGCGCTGGGAAGTTAAAGAACCTGTCGGAGATATCCTTATCGTGAACGATTATCAGAACGACCAACTGCTTTACGATCACCAGAACCTTTACACGGGAATATTCGACGATCTCACGGGGCCGGACGGATATTCTGTCTGGGAGATCGGCGGTGCCAATACCAATACGGCAAATACCGTTCCCTATTCCCCCGAGGATATTGAGAAAAATCTCAGTACTTTCTCAAAGGTCTTCTGGTACACCTTCCGCGGAGCCAACAGCCTGGATGAATCATCGCTGGCACTTACACGCTTTGTGGCAGACGGCGGAATACTATTTATGGACAACGCCCAGAAGGTCGCGACCGGCAGCCGGCCGGACACGGCCTGGACCTTTACGGACATCGACTCCGTCTATCAATACAGCTCCACCGGCCGTATCTATTCCGGTGTGAATGTGAAGGCAAACTGGGGCGATCCCGCACTGGATTCGCAGCTGGAACTGCAGCTGTCCAGTACGCTGGCAGATAAGCTCTATGCGATTATTCCCGGAAATAGCTCCACACTGCGGTATTATTTCGAACACGATTCGCTCAATACCAGTGACTATATCGGAACGCCCGAGGTCATGGTTGAAACACCTCTCGGTGACGGCGTATGCTACTATATGTCCGTACCCCTCTACTACCTGAACGGAAATGACAACCTTGACGATCTGTTCAAATACATATTCGAATTAGAATGACAATGACAAAGACCATAATAAAATATTTACTGGCTTTCTGCCTGATCCCGGCTGTTCTGAGCGCAGCCGCGATCCGCGGCGTGGTGACGGATGCTGAAACCGATGAACCGCTGGCCGGAGTTAATATTGTGCTCCGCGGTACTTATTACGGTGCGGCAACGGATCTGGACGGTTCGTATATCATTACGGGCATGGGACCGGGAACTTATGACATGGTGGTTTCCATGATCGGTTACAAGCAGTACATTCACGGCGGCATTGAGCTTAAAAAAGGAGAATCCAGGCGTATAGATGTTGCACTGGAAAGTACGGTGCTCGCGCTCGGGGAGGATGTTATCGTCGTTGGCAGTAAACCGCTGATCGACGCAACCTCGACCGCCTCTTCGCATTCCGTCAGTTCAGAAGATCTTATGGGAAAGATCGTGGAAAGTGTTGATGATATCATCGGACAGCAAGCCGGCGTCAGCACATCCAATAACGAGATCCATATCCGTGGAGGCCGTGTTGATGAAAGTCAGTTCATTGTGGACGGACTTTCCATTAAGGATCCTTTAACGGGAAAGACCAACAGCCTGTACGTGAATCCGAATGCCATTGAAGAACTCGAGTTAATAACCGGCGGATTCAATGCGGAATACGGGCAGGCCATGTCCGGTATCATTGACGTAAAACTTAAAGAAGGCGCAAGGGATTTCGAAGGATCTTTCCGCTATAAAAGCGACCAGATCTTCGGTGAAAGCGGTTTTTCTACGGATAATGTCGAATTTACACTTGGCGGACCGGTCACAAAAAGCAATGGCAGGCTCCTTCCGGGAAATCTTTCATATTTTGTGAGTTCCTATCTCTATCTTTCTGATTCCTATCTTCCGGGAGCTTCCGAACTGTATCCTTATAATGACTGGATGAATATTTTCACAAAACGCCAGGAAAACAATTTTTCCTCCATGGCAAAACTGAGCTGGAATTATTCCCAAAAATATAAGCTATCCGTTTCCTACAATCATTCCGCCAATGTCAACCAGGGGTATTTTACCGGTTCTTCCTTTCCGTACGCTTATAAAGAGATCCTGGATAACTATCCCACTTTTACACGTGAATCACAAGTTGTTAATACGGTATGGACCCATACGATAAATTCGAAATTATTTTATACCGTCAACATGGGTTATTTCTTCACCAATTTTCATAAGTCGGTGCAGAACAAGCACTGGAGCGAGTACGAGGAATGTCTGGACCTTGATCCCAATGAATATACTGCGCGTGATGAATTCGGAAATGTCGTGGTCTTCACGGGGGACGAATTCTGGGATCACGGCGATGCACCGTACTGGTATGATTACTGGAGCAAAAATTATACATTATCAAACAGTTTTACCTATCAGCCTAACACCAAGCATAAGGCCAAGGCCGGTTTCGAGTTCCGGTCCACTGAAATGCAGGTCGTGGACATCTATAAGCCGTGGATGGGCACGGAGTTCGGCGAAAGCTACGATTTTTACAAGGTCCGGCCCTCGGACGGTTCTTTTTACGTCCAGGACATGATCACCTTTGAAGGCATGATCGTTAATGTCGGCATGCGCTATGACTACTGGTTCATCGGCGATTACGTTACCGATGCGATGCACAACCCGGATATCCTGACAATAACACAGGCAGGAAGGGAAAAATATTTTGAGGAAACAAGCAGTTTCTTCGGTAAACGCTTCAAAGGACATCTTAGTCCGCGCCTGGGTATCAGCCATCCGGTAACGGATAATGATGTGCTTTATTTTAATTACGGCCATTTTTCGCAGCTGCCCACCTACAACTACGTGTACGCAAAGCTTAATACGGTGTCGGACAATCCCTATAACCTTATCGGGAATCCCAACCTGAACCCCAAGACTACCGTCGCTTACGAGATCGGCGTCAAGCATAAATTTTCCGGCTCTTCCGCCGTGGAGTTCAAGGCCTACTACAAGGATATGTTCGATTATGAAACGGCGCAGACCATCACCTCCTTCAATCCCCTGGTGGGAAACTACAGCATGATGATGTATCTCAATATGGATTATGCCCGCTCGCGTGGCATTGAGGTCCAGTTCCGCCAGACGGCGGGACGTTTTTTCAGCGGTGACGCTTCCTTTACCTATTCCGTCACAACCGGCAAGAGCTCCAATCCGGACGACAATGTCCTGGTCGAAGCCGGCATGATCCCCGAAAAACCGCTGTCGGAGAACTATCTCAGCTGGGACGAACCCTTCCGGCTGATCGCCAACCTTCGCTTCCATTTCTATGAGAAAGAAAGGCCGCGTTTCTTTATCAACAACTGGTCCCTCAACGCCCATATCGAGGCGCAGTCCGGAAGGCGCTACACGGAGGGCGTCGTGCTCGACACCGTGACCACGGCGGACGGCACGCTCTGGTATATCGGTACCAGACGTTCCGATAATCCCTATGGTGAGATCGCCGATCCTTATATTACCGTCGATCTGAAATTTACAAAGGATTTTTACTATAAAAATCTGACCTATGGTTTCTATATTGATGCCAAAAATGTTTTCAATTATAAAGTACCGCGCCGGATCAATCCTTTTACCGGAAAACCCTATGATCCCGGTGAAATTATCAGTTACGGCTATTACGGCGCCAGAAATCCCAATTATGACCCGTCACGGTATTATTCTCCCCGTCAGATCATGCTTGGGGTCTTTTTAAGGTTTTAAATGATGAAACGACGAAAACAATTTTCACATATTCTTGCGCTGCTGTTCAGCGTTAGTCTTGCTTTCGGGGGACTGGGAGGCCAGCGCGCCGGTACGTCCATCTATAATTTCCTGAAAATAGATCCGAGTGCCAGTTCCGGCGGAATGGGTGGAGCTTTTACCGCTCTGAAGAGCGATGCGAGTATTTTGCACTGGAATCCGGCTGGCACCGTACAACTGCAGGGAACTTCCGTCTCTTTCTCTCATCTGGACTGGTTTGCCGGTATCGGCTATGAGTATTTCTCCATAAGCCGCAATTTCGGCACATGGGCTTTCGGTATGGAGATCGGAGCGCTCCATATGGATGCGATGGAAATAACCACGGAATACAAACCGTACGGCTCGGGAGAATATTTCTCCTATGCGGATTACTATGTCGGTGTAAATGCTTCACGAAAAATGAGCGACCGCTTTTCCTTCGGCGTAAATGCACGGATGGTGCGCGAAGAGTATCTTGATCTCGCTACTACTTCCATCGTGATGGATCTGGGAACCTATTATAAAACCGGTTTCAGAGATCTCAGCTTTGCTGTTGCTCTCCTGAATTTCGGACTTCCCACCGGTCCTGCCGGCGGCTATGAAACGGAAGAGAGCTCATGGCGGGAATATGAAACCTTCTCACCACCCACCACATTTCATCTCGGTTCGGCCATGACCGTCTATGAAAATGACTTTCTCCGTTTGCTCACGGCCGTGCAGCTGAATCATCCTGTTGATAATGCGGAAACATATACCCTGGGACTCCAGACAAACTTATTCAATACTTTCGATATCCGCACTTCCTATACTATCGGAACGGATATGCCTTTTTCACTGGGCCTCGGTTTTTCTGCCGAACGCTGGAATTCGGGATTGAAGATCGATTATGCTTTCCGGCCTCACCGATATCTTGGTGTCGTCAATCAAATACAAATAAACTATAATTTCTGATGAAAAAAACATTTACTACATTCGTAACAATTTTTGCGGCACTTATACTGCTCACCGCCTGTTCGGAGACAATGAGCCTTCCGGAAGGCGGCGACGACAGCGCCAACACCGGGATCAACCGGGATAAGAATAAATACGTGCAGATCTTTCCGGACTGGAGTTTCGGGGAACTCGGCCTGGGAACGCCGCTGGATGTTTTTTCTTCCCGTGACGGGAGACTTTATATTGCGGACAGCAGTGAAAACCGTATCCGGGTCATTCGTCCTTCCGGTGAGACCGAAGGCGGTATCTACGACAGTTTATCGGGTCTTCCCGTTTCACCCGCGAGTGTCTGCCTGGACAATCGTTTCAATGTTTATTATACCGACCGCGGAAGTAAGATCTATGTCTGGCCGCAGTTTTCCGTTAACACGGGTATTAAGGGTATTGTTACTTCCCGTGAGTATGAAAATGGCAGCGGCACGCAAATAATGGATCCTCTCGACGGACTTGCAAGCGGTCTGAACGCCGTCCCGCATTCCGAAGTCGTGGACACAACTGCAACGGCAGTTATTGATTCTCTGCTTTTGCCGCATGTTTTTTATGATCCGCAGTCCCCGAATAACCGTGAGGGAGTAACGGATCCGGTCAGCGGTGAGGCTCTGCGGGGAAATCCGGTCTATGCCGGTATAAACAAGGAACTAATCGCTGTAGCGCCTGCAGATCAATATTCATTGCATATCTATGCCATGGATGCCGTTAACAATCAGATCCTGAAAATAAAGCTCATACCCGCTTTACTCGTTAAACTGAATAACGGCCAGCTTATCTGGCATTATGAAGGTGTGCTGGAGGATTTTGTGGCAACGGCGGGAACCGGGGCGGGAACCGTTTCAGATCCCACCGGTATGACAACGGACGCTGCAGGAAATATTTATTATTCACAGACCGGTGATTTTTTCAGTGTACATAAATTAATGGGCAATAGCTACAATTCAGCTTTTCTGGTGGGTTTCGATGATATCATGCGCCTCGGAGAATTCGGTTATGCGCAGGATATAAGTGTCGCAGCGGACGGAAATATTTTCGTTCTTGATACCCTTGACCGTGATGTAAAAATGTACAGTTCCGCAGGTGAGTACCTGAAATCCGTCGTTGTCCGTGAAGAGTGGGTGCGTATCAGCGATTCAAGCTATGTGGAAGATTCACTTGTCGTCCGGGATACTCTGGTTCTCCGGCAGTATGCGGATCTTCTTAAGCAACCGATGGCATTGACGGTCCATAATGAAGTTATCTATACCATCGATAACGGAAATCAGCGTATCATTCGCTTTACCAAGGCCGATGATGTCATAGTGGAAAATCCGGACCGGGAAGAATGAGAAAATTGTTGATCTGTTGAGGGACTCCGGAGTATGGCTTTCCCCTTATTGCGGATCTCCGGAATTTCTCTGCCTTTTCCGCTGATCATTGGGAGTAAAAATGAAAAAACTATTTATACTGTTTCTGGCGCTAACGTTCGTTCTTTCTGCTTCTCTGCCCTGTTCCCCGCCCGTACTTGACTTTGATTCTCCGGAAGAACTGCATGCATTTTTTCAGTGGACACCCGACCGGCCGCCGGTATTAAGTGCCCATCGCGGCGGTCCCTATCCGGGATATCCCGAAAACTGTATTGAAAGCTTTGAAAATATCCTTTCCCATGTTCCCGCCACCCTGGAAACCGATGTCCGCATAACCCGGGACAGCGTTCTTATTCTGATGCATGACAGAAGTCTCGAACGTACAAGCACCGGTAGGGGTATAGTCGCTGAAACATCCTTTAAAGAGATAAAAGACCTGCATCTTAAAGATAATACCGGTGCTCAGACGCCGTATCGTATCCCTTCCCTTAAAGAGGCCCTTATCCGGGTAAAAGGAAAAAGTATACTGAATCTGGATATCAAGTCCGGCGTTCCTTTTGAAAAGGTCGTAGATCTTATACATGAGACCGGAACGGAAGCTTCCGTTATTATCATTGTTTACAACATTGCTGACGGTATTCATGTCAATCGTCTAGATCCCGGCCTTATGCTATCCCTGACGATCCGGAACGATGAAGAATTACAGCGTGCAAAGGATGCAGGCATTCCCCTCCGGCGAGTGACGGCTTTCACCGGTACACGCTTGCAAAACAGAAAACTCTATCGTAAACTTCACAATGAAAAGATTTTTGTCAATTGCGGTACGCTGGGGAATCTGGACAGGAAAGCAATGGCCAGGGGCGACCATTTGTATAAAAGATGGGAACGTTTAGGTATCGATATTTTTTCGACGGACCGGCCACTTGAGGCTGCCCGTGTTCTTTATGATATAAAAGGAGAAAACAATGAGTAACCGCCTTCGCAAATTTATTGTCGGATTACTTACGGTACTTGCCCTGGCATTTGTTATTGCCGGCCTGGTAACCGAGATTTATCTTATCTCTGTCGGTGGTCTGGCGTTAATTTTCTTCATGCTTCTGGAACGCACCTGGCATATCCGTAAACTCAACAAGCAGATCGAAGAAATGAAGGGCAGTAATAATCCTCTTAAGAATAAGGATTAATACCAGTTCGTATTCGTCATACCGTGTTTTTTTCAAACGATTTTTAATTCGATTTACTCCGGAAGGGATATAAATCATTAATCTCTCAGTTCATAACATTCACCATATTCCCATCGCCGTCATGGAAGATATTGATACTCCCCTGACCGGTGCCGGGGATGTCCTGGACCTTATCAGTTATGCCGGCAGTCACGGAACAAATAAGGTCATGATAAAAAAAGAACACCTGCACCCGGATTTTTTCAGACTCGATACCCGTATCGCCGCTGACATTATCCGGAAATTTATTGATCATTATATGAAAGTGGCTATTGTGGGCGATTTCAGTGAGGCAAAAAGCGCGAGCCTGAACGCACATATCCGGCGAAACCGTAGATCCGGATACGTTTTTTTTACGGATTCCGTTGATGCTGCTGTAAAATTTCTGACAGCATAAAACATTTCATCCCGAACTGTCTCATGAAAAATAAACACCAAAAACAGATAGAAAAATGGTATGCCGCTCACAACGTTCCTCCTCCCGGGCCGGACCGGGATACCGGTTTGTACATATCTCCCCCGCAACGCCTTTCCCGCCGGAATCTCTCTCTGATCGTCTTTCGTAAAATACTGGATGCTTTCAGCCGTCTATACGATGACTGGGACAAAACCTTTGCCGAACGGGGTATTCACTGCGATCTTCAACTTTGGGTTTATGACGAACATATGAGCGATTCACGGTTGCTTTGTTTTGGGATGGATCATCCCGGAGAAAAATACCCGGATTATTTTACGTATTCCCCCGAACAATATAAATTCCAGTATGAAAAGTATCCGAAGGGAGAATATTTCGATCCCTTTGCTTTTGACTGGACTACCTATGAAGTGCGCCGTTATCTTCGTGACCGGACCGGTCAACTTTCAAAGCGGCAGATCAGCCGGCTCCTGAAAAACGGCTGGATGGAAAAAAACAACCTTTGCGGGGAAGATAACCGTGGACGTGCTTTTTGGAAGATCTATGATTTTATGTGGGTCGGCAGGAAGAAGGTAAGAGAAACGGGAATACAGGAGTAAAAATGAGAGAATCGGGAAATTATAACTTACTGTCAAAAAAGAACGGAGATCAGAAATGGTAAAAACACGTACTTTACCCGGGACGGAACTCCCGACATCAGAGATCGTCATGGGATGCATGCGCATTGCGGAATTATCATTGAAGGATACTTCCCGGCTTTTGCGTACGGCAATGGATAACGGGATCAATTTTTTTGATCATGCCGATATATACGGAGCAGGAAAATCCGAATCGGTTTTTTCCGGGGCACTGGATCTGAAGCCTTCAGAACGGGAGAAGATCTTTATCCAGACAAAATGCGCTATCCGCAACGGCTTTTACGATTTTTCAAAAGAACATATTTTAGGATCCGTGGATGCAAGTTTGCGGCGCCTGAAAACCGATTACGTGGACACTCTGCTTCTGCACCGGCCGGACACGCTCATGGAACCGGAAGAAGTCGCTGAAGCATTCACAACGCTTGAAAATACCGGAAAAGTACGGTATTTCGGTGTCAGCAATCATCATTCCGCTCAGATAGAACTCCTGCAACAGGCGCTCGATCAAAAACTCATTATCAATCAGCTGCAGTTCAGCATCACCAATACCGGAATGATCGATGCCGGATTGAACGTAAATATGAATAATAAAGCCTCACTTGACCGCGACGGCGCAATTCTGGAATATTGCCGCCTGAAAAATATATGTATTCAGCCCTGGTCGCCCTTTCTTTTCGGCTTCTTTGAGGGTGTTTATCTCGATCATCCCCAATTCCCCGAACTGAATGCCGTGCTCGACCGTATCGCCAAAGAAAAAGGCGTCAGCAAAGAAGCGCTGGTTATCGCCTGGATCCTGCGGCATCCGGCCAGGATGCAGCCGCTTGTCGGAACAACGAATCCGGAACGGTTGAAAAATATCTGCAAGGCATCGGGTATTACTCTCACCCGCCCCGAATGGTACGAGATCTATCGCGCCGCGGGGAATGAATTGCCGTGAAGCAGTAAGCAGTAAGCAGTAATAATATTTAATTGAATAGCGGGGACAAATAACAATTTGTTTGTTTTGTGAATGTTCTCAAAATGATGCTGAATTTTTAGCTATAAATTCTAGGCCGGGACAGGTCAATTGCTTAATAGATCTCAAGTTCTTCCCATTCCCCGCCGTAGACATTCGGTCCGGGAGCCCGGTAATAGGTGTTCACATAGACATTAGCGTCATAAGCCATCTTGTAGATAACAACCCAGGGTGTTTTTATGCCGATACCTTCATAATGATCACGCAGATCCTGTTCGCTCGCAAAGATCTCAGACCAGAAAAATAAATGTTTTCGCAATGTATCGGCCGGAATGGCATTTTCATAGGCGAAAAACCCCGGTCCGAGTGCATAGGCATGATCGTTGACCTGGAAAAAACTGTCAACCAGCGCCAGTTCTCCTTCCTCAAGGATCTCATTGGAGTTACCGAGGCGGTCCGCAATAAGTTCTTTATCAATAATAACAACGTTATTTTGTGGGTTTTCGAACATACACTGTGTAAAGATCAGGATCATCAATAAAGCTGCTGCGATCGATACGAATGTTCGTTTCATTTCCATGACCTCCCAATTATTTCGTTATAGGGAAACCTATTTATTATTTTTGAGAATGACAATCATTTTTCATAAATATGACCATATCTGAATCAGAACACGATTTATATTGGAAACGATTCATATGAATTAATTTTATCATTTTAAACAGCATTTTCACTTCCGATTTTTCATTGATCTTCTTATCTTTTCGCACCTGAAACCAAGCACCGGAGGGAAAGCATATGAAAGCAATAACACACAACGCGAACATGTCTGAAGGATCGTTCGCAATTGAACTCGGAATTATTTTATCTGCAGCCTGCATGATGGCGGCACTGTCAAGGATCACGATCCCCTTACAGCCCGTGCCCGTTACGGGGCAAACACTGGGAGTACTGCTCACCGGTATGATGCTGGGCCGTAAACGCGCACTGGCTGCCATGCTGACCTATATTGCGATGGGCGTCATCGGATTACCGGTCTTTGCCAACGGTGCATTCGGAGCGGCAACACTCATCGGTCCCACCGGCGGTTATCTGCTGGGTTTTATGCCCGCGGCCTACATCATGGCATATCTGGGCGAAAAAGGGTGGTACAAACATGCCGCTACGGCAATATCCGCCCTTATTATCGGACATACGATCATCTTTGGCTTCGGTCTCTTGTGGCTGGGCATTCTGATGAACGGATCCAATGTTCTGGCAACAGGATTCATACCTTTTATTCCCGGTGCCGTTGCCAAGACCCTGATCGCGTTCGCACTGATCCCGGTGATTAAACAAATTTAATCTTGCCCCAAGTTTTTTAACCTCAGATTTTCCATTATGTGTGTTCCGGATCACACAATGATCGGCATTCATTAATTATTATTTGACATAAGTCATATAATAACACGGCTTTGCGTTATTTATAGCTTGTTTTTAACTTGCCCCCAAGTTTTTTAGGCATAACGAGGCTTAATGATAATTTTCAGGGACAATTTTGCGGTATTTTATTGAAATAAACTTGAGTCAAGTTTTCTGTTTAAAGATCATTTTCTGACTTTTCTGTCGGCTTCTATCAATCCCTTTTTGATCCCGGTGATCTCATTCGAAAAAACATCTTTCAGCCGGTGCAGGTTCAGGCAGCGCAGGGCAAGATGCGCCGCGTTTTTCGGGTCCACCACCGTGGCGGCGGGAGTATTTGACGGCATCATCAGGGAAGAATTGATATTGACCATCAGATCAACCTTATCTTTAAACGGCGGACAGGAAATAACGGGCACACTCAGGTTTGCTGCCAACGCTCCGCCGAGTCCGTTTGAGCGCCCGGCCACCGCGATCACTGCCACCGACTCAACGGCATGATTGTATTCTTCCGCCAGATCTAAAATTGCTTCACCGTTCTTGTGTGCGGACATTATCCGGAGCTCGCAGGATACATCATATTTTTCAATAATTTTCTGCATTTTTTCCGCATGCGGCAGGTCGGACTCTGAACCCATTACAATGGCTACGAACCCGTCCTTAATCAGACCTTCGTCCTCCAGACAGGCGCCCAGTTCATATTCGGGCCGGCGGGGATGGTCAATATATTCACCGGTGATCATATTAAAGATCGCCTCATAACGGCGGACCGTTTCCCTTACAATATCTTCCGGCAGGTCCATGGGATATTTGCCCTGTTTTTTATTTTTCATCAGATAGGACCGGACAAACTCCTTATCCAGTTGTTCGACCTTCTCCGGATCTTTTTCATAATCTTCAAGGGACCAGAAACGCGAAGAATCGGGCGTGTGGATCTCGTCAATAAGTATGACCTTTCCATCCCTGATCCCGAATTCATATTTTGTGTCGACCAGAACAATACCGCGGTCCCTGAGCATCGCAGATCCTTTTTCAAAGAGTTTCCGTGATATCTTTTCCATCTGTGAATAGACATCCTCACCGACCCAGCCTTCCGCCAGAAGCTGTTCACGCGAGATCTCACGGTCGATCTCCTCCTTGGTCGTCGGCGTCAGCAGAGGTTCCGGGAAGGCGTCGTTCTTCTTTAAACCGTCCGGAACGGGAACACCGGACACTTCCCGAATGCCTTTTTCATATTTTCGCCATGCGGAACCCGTCAGATAACCGCGGACGATCATCTCGATCTTCACCGGTTCGGCTTCATGCACCAGGGACGCGCCGGCACCGACAGTTTTGATAAGATGGTTGTCCACGATATCACGGGTCTGCCCGAACCACCAGGCAGACAGTGAATTCAGTACTGCTCCCTTCCCCGGTATCCGGGTGTTCAGTACCATATCGAAACTTGACAGACGGTCCGTCGCCACGATCAGACGGCGTTTTTCATCCACACGAAAGGAATCACGCACTTTGCCGCGGTGGATCTTTTTGAGCTGGGGACTGGAAATTTCGCGTAATGATAACATATTATTCTCCTATAATTTTGACCGGATCACCTGATTAGCAGACAGGATAACAGGATTATCACGATGTTGTTCGAAAGACAGGATAACAGGATTATCATGACGTTGTTCGAATGACAGGATAACAGGATTATCATGACGTTGTTCGAATGACAGGATAACAGGATTATCATGATGTTGTTCGAAAGACAGGATAACAGGATTATCATGATGTTGTTCGAATGACAGGATAACAGGATTATCATGATGTTGTTCGAAAGACAGGATAACAGGATTATCATGACGTTGTTCGAATGACAGGATAACAGGAT
>JAWOEU010000066.1:0-5627 GCA_046482575.1 Fidelibacterota bacterium | reverse complement strand
TTATCCGGGTAAAACATCTTGGTCCCTACAAGGTGAAAGAAAAGCTTTTTCAGCGCGGAGTGAGAGCGGATATTATCAGTCAGCTTCTTGCGGACTATGACAACACGGAACAGGTTCAGAACTGCCGTTATCATTTCGAAAAGAAGCATAAGCGTTTAATTGAAGAAGATCCGGAAAAAAGAA
The DNA here is from genome assembly GCA_046482575.1 of Fidelibacterota bacterium. Taxonomy (GTDB): domain Bacteria; phylum Fidelibacterota; class Fidelibacteria; order Fidelibacterales; family Fidelibacteraceae; genus M50B103. The sequence goes on along the minus strand of JAWOEU010000066.1, from coordinate 5,444 downwards.
AGCAAAAGATCATCCGTTTCCTGCAGGGCAAGGGCTTCGGCTGGAACAGCATCTCGAAGATCATTTAGAAAGACCAACTATCCGCGAATTACACGAATTACACAGCTTGCCCCGATGCATATCGGGGGATTAACACAAATTATTTATAATGTCATCCCGAACTGGTTTCGGGATCCCCAATATATGACGATTGAATCCCGTTTAGCGTTTAGAGAGCAGGGGTTTAGAGATTCCCAAGAGGTAAGATAGATCTTCTTATCCGACTTCTTACTACATACTGATTCACTACATACTGATGACGGGCGGTATTTCTTTGTTTTCCCGAAGAAATCCTTACGGGACAAAGAAAAGAATAAGAGGTTGAACGATCAACACCCTTTACTAAAAAACCCCTATAAAAACAAAAACCGGCTTTCGCCGGCTTTGTCGGGATGAGAGGATTTGAACCTCCGGCCTCTTCGTCCCGAACGAAGCGCGCTAACCGGGCTGCGCTACATCCCGAAAGAGAAAACGAATTTCAAAAGCGAGCAAATATAAGAAAATTCCTCCTGTATAAACAAGATGATTTTTCCTTTTATTGGACGGATGGGATGAGTGATCATTTGTCAGACGGAATCAGCGCTTCGGCAGCTTAATTTTTAAATCCGGATTATTGCAGGAGAAGGATACACGAAAGCCGGCGGGTCATCCGGGCGATAATAAGCGGATCGGTATTCCGGAAAGAAAACGTATTACCGTGTCGTGCTGAAAGTTTCAGCCACCTTAAGATAATCCTCCGCTTTATCGGAATCATATTTTTTATAAGCGCGATAAGCAAGATAATAACCCTGGGAAATACGCGCAGAGTCAATTTTTGTCAGAGAACAGGCCGTGCCCTGCAATTCAGGGACGATCAATTCATTTCCGATGACAAGAAGATCCGGTGTATGCATGGTCTCGATATTTTTCCGGTAGATATTCGGCCATAATGAGGCTCTGTTATAAAAACTTGCGGATAGTCCCCATAATGTATTCCCTGGTTTGACAATATGTATAAAAGTTTGCTCATCGTCCTGCAAAGGTTTCAGGTCCGTTACTTCCTTTTTTCTATGGCTCTCTTCCGCGATGCTTTTATCTTCCCGGTCTGTTGTTGTTTCTTTGTCAATATTACGCGGTTTCGGAGCTTCTTTAAAGATATCGTCAGGATAAATGGTACTTTCAGTTGTTTCCGCTACTGCGGCTTCATTTGTCCGTTCGATATCATTGCCGTTCTTCCAGAAGCTTATTTTTTCAAAGGAATCGAATTTTGTGGGGATCACGTAAAGTACAATAAAGATGAGAATGATAAGGAGCAGGGGAAGGATCCAGCGCCAGGCGGATTTCTTTTTCTTTTCTTCAATGATAAAAGTGGGCATTTTTTTCTTCTCACCGGAAGGAGGGGAAGGCGGGGGAGGCGGAGCGGAGGTTTTTTCTTCTGCAGGCTTTTTTCCCGAATCTCCGAAAACAGGCGGTTCTTCCGGGGACACCGCTTTTTCTTGGCTTATCTTTTCTTTAACAGGAGGTTTTTCGGTTTTCGCGGGTTTTTCTTCTTTTCTGAGCGGTATGGGCTTCAGATCTGCATACTTTCTGTTTACTCTTTCACGAAGGGCTTTTTCGGGCTTAAACACAATTTTATTGTGTGCGGGAATACGGTTGGTCTTACCGGTCTTGGGGTTCAGGATCTCTCTTTCCGCTACTTCCTGAAGCTTAAAAATTCCCAGTCCCTTGATGTTGACATTTTCGTCCTTACGAAGTCCTTCCTGAATACTTGCGAAAACATCTTTGATGAATTTTTTTGAAAAAACTTTTGTATGGCCCGTAGCATCGGAAAATTCATCAATAAGTTCCTGAAATGTGATCTTTGATGCCATCGTCTTATCCTTATTTAAGATCTTCTTTTAAATGATTGACAGGCGTAAAACTTAATGTCAGCTTTTTTGGCAGCATGACATGCTCTTTGGATGCGGGATTGAAAGACCTGCGCCCGGGTTTTTCTTTTACCTGAAAACTGCCGAATTTCGGTATAAAAACACCGGATTCATTCTCAAAATGGCCTTGCATAATAGCGGTCAGCGTTTCATAAAGTTCTTTACTTTCTGTTTTGGAAATCCCGGATTTTTCAGATATATACTGAAGAAGATCTGAAGTATTCATAATAACTCCTGTTAAGCTTAACTTTTAAAAATATCGGTTTAATGTTCAAAAAGCAAGAAAAAGGATATTATAAATAAATATCTGTAATTTATTTTAAATATTGTTTATGCAACGGTGTTTTTTATTTTGCTTTCGCATAAAACCTTGAATTGGCGGAGCATCCGAAAAGTTATTTCCCCGCATCGTGTTTAAGAATACATGCCGGTCCTAATAAAGGACAGGGATATATAAGTGATCATTAACGGCTGATACCTTGTTATCAGCTATTCTGTTTTAATGTCGCTGATATTTTTTTATTCGTACCCGTGTCCGAAAATAATTCTTAAAAGCAGGGGAGGAGTGTTTTATGTGATTTAACTTGATTGTTGTAAATAATATTTCAACATTTGGGCATGAAAAATAGTCTCAAAAACTTCAGCTATGAAGAGATCCAGAACTGGGCAAAGGCACAGGGACTGAGATCTTTTGTCGGCAAACAACTATTTGAATGGTTGTTTGACAAAAAAGTACGCTCCGCTTCTGAAATGCGTAATATCAAGAAAGAGGTCCGTGATCTTGTTGACCGGAGCGGTGAGATCGATCTTCTGAAAAATGAAAGTCATGAAATCAGTCCGGATGACAACAGCGAAAAATTTCTTTTCCGCTGTCTGGACGGTCATGCACTGGAAACCGTTCTTATCCGCAGTCCTCAGCGTACTACTCTCTGTATCAGTTCGCAGATCGGTTGTGCAATGGGCTGCAGCTTTTGCCGTACTTCCGGGATGGGACTTGTCCGCAACCTTTCTTCGGGTGAGATGCTGGAACAGTTCATTCAGGTTAGCCGCATGACCCGTGATCCCATTACCAATGTCGTTTTTATGGGCATGGGAGAGCCTTTTGACAATTACGAGCAATCAATAAAAGCGGCTGTGGTACTGAATCACGAAAAGGGCCCCAATATTGCCGCGCGGCGCATTACGCTTTCCACGGCCGGACTTGTACCCCGCATTCGCGATTTTGCCCGTCTGCCGTATCAATTCAGACTGGCGGTTTCACTCAATGCCGCGGATAATGCCAAACGCAATGCACTGATGCCGATAAACCGCCGTTATCCCATTGAGGAACTTCTGCAAGCGGCAAAATACTACACTGACATCAGTAACCGGCATATTACTTTTGAATATGTCCTGATCCGCGGTATTAACGACAGTCCCGGAGATGCAGCTGAACTGAGAAAAAAACTTACATCCATTCCCTGTAAATTAAATATCATTCCGTTCAATGAAACCGGCAGCAGTTTCCGGCGCCCCTCAGATGCCGAGGTGCGTGATTTCATTTCTTTGCTTGATGATGTGAATTTTGCCGTTACCTTACGGAACAGCGGGGGACGCGGGATACATGCCGCCTGCGGTCAGCTATATCATGAGGAAAGAAGATCATGATCATTGATCATGAAAACCGCCTTGCCATGGAAAAGGTCCTTGATGCCCTGCATGACGGTGATATTTTTGTTTACCCCACCGACACGCTCTACGGATTCGGAGGAGATGCGCGGTCCGCAGAAAACATACGGAAGATATATGAGATCAAAGAACGTCCCCCGCATATGCCGGTGAGCATTATTGTGAAGGACCCTGAGATGATATCGGAATATGCCTGTGTATCGGATCTGTCCGCTTCTTTGATACGCCACTTTCTTCCCGGCGCATTGACATTGGTGCTCCCTGCGGGAGACAGGGAGCTCCCGGAACAGCTTTTCGGCGAAAACCGTTATCTTGGTTTTCGTATTCCCGACCACCCGTTCTGTAAAAAGATCATGGAAGTTTTCCCGCATCCCCTTATCAGCACAAGTGTGAACATCAGCGGAAAAGAAGCAATGAAGCATATCGGGGATATTAAAAAATACTTCGGTGACAGGATCCCGCTGCTTATATGCGATTCTGAGCTGGAAAAAAAACGTGATCCTTCAGGGAGTACGGTTATAAAAGTGGATAGAAAGGACAAACTGCATCTGTTACGGGAAGGAAAATTATCCTTTTCCGGTATTAAAGACACTATTCATCATATGTAATAGCGACTTCATCAAAAAAACCTTCATGCTCCGGTGCCAGTTCCCGGAAAAGAGGAAGCAATCCTGTATCCTGATATACCTTGACAAAATATTCGCTTTCCTTATAATGTTCTTCAATAAAGAAGTTAAGGAATTTGTTCTGCGGGTCCAGCCGGCGGGACTCAAGCAGAAGATTCAGTGCATTTTCAAGGGAATACCAGCCCTTTGTTCCCTCACCGTCGTCAATGGCCCATAATGCCTGATTGTAATAATAGCGGGCTTTGCGGAGGCGGAAATCCCCCGTCAGCTTATCCAGGTCCTCTTTTCGGTCATTCCATCCTTTTGACCAGCGTGAGCCGCTTGCGCGTGAATAGATCTCATAAGCATGATCGAATAATGAATTTCCCCCGAGATCATCTATACCGTCCATTTCCGTTGCCATGATAATATATCCGTAATAATCGATCATATCACGCAGAGGATGATAGACCATTTCCCGGTATAATGCCTCACCCTCGGTAAATTCAAATTCCCAGGCATTGTCAATGTAGCGCTGATCGTATTCATTTGAGAAAAAACCGCTCGCACTGATACTTAATTTCGATCCGCTCTGGTTTATTTGTGTGACGTAGATCGTGATACGGTAAGGAACCTCGAGATCATACAGCTCGTTGCTGAAAGTGTTGGACTCGATATACCGTTCGATCGCATGCGATAATTCATTAATAATTCTTTTTTCCAGCGGGTCAAGGTTCTGTCCTTCAATACTGATGTTCGGGACAAAGGACTGCGACCATAGTATGCCGCTGAGAAAAAGAAAAAATATAATTCGCTTCATAGGATCCTCAAAAATATTGACTAATGTATTGATAATAAATTCAGAATTCAAGCCTTTAATAGACTGCAAGCCGGGCAAAAATACAGGACACGGTTCCCGGGAAAAATACCGTCAACGCAGAAGAACAACTTCTGTATGAAAATGATTTGTTGAACGGTTGAAAAACTTACGTTGTATTGACGCAAAAGTGTTACCTGTGTTGTGAAGGTAAAAGTTTGGAGATGATAGTAAAAATTAACAAATTAACAAATCCACAAATTAACATTATTGGGAAGTTGATCTGTTAATTCGTTACCATGATCCTCGCCGAGCCCAAAGCCCTCATCGGCTTCGCCGGCCCGCGCGTCATCGCCAACACCGTCCGCCAGGAGCTGCCCGACGGCTTCCAACGCTACGAGTTTCTCC
>JAWOEU010000097.1:0-4411 GCA_046482575.1 Fidelibacterota bacterium | reverse complement strand
CTTATTGTCATGGGCGGGCATCCGGACGGGCTGATCGCATATGGAAAAAATCTAAAAACGGCAGTAACAATACTTGTCCGGGCACACAATGACATCAGGCACTGAGAACCCTGTTTACTCCGGCAGGGGAATCCCCGTAGATCAGAGCGATTTTTCCGCAGCGGGGAAACTTTCTGTCTTTCTGCTGTTGTTCTGCAGCTTTACATCAATCCGGTAAGGAAATTTCTTACACATTGACCAAGAACTTCAAGATTATATCCGCCTTCCTGACATACTAATGTCGGAATTTTGAGTTCAGAAATTTGTTTCCCAATTTCTTTGAAGTCATCCGTGCTAAGCCGGAAACCGCCGATCGGATCGTCTTTGTGTGTATCAAAGCCGGAGGAAATAATAAGGTAAGCCGGGCGGAAACTGCGAATTTTATTCAAAATGCGTCGTAAGGCCGCAATATACTGATCTGCATCAGCACCGCGTGGCAGAGGTTCATTATGATTTGTCCCGATAGCCTGTCCTTTGCCTTTTTCATTGGCGTACCCCCAGAAATAAGGATATTCTTCCGTAGGATCGCAATGAATGGATGCTGTGAAAACGGATTTTTTTTCTGCGAAGAACTCCTGTGTGCCATTTCCGTGATGATAATCAATATCAATAATGGCAACTTTTCCTCTGTTCAATAAAAATTCAGCGGCAGTCGCCGCATTATTAAAATAGCAGTAACCGCCGAAGAGGCGGGGACCGGCATGATGTCCCGAAGGACGGCAAAGCGCATATACGGTTTTTTCCGCACCGTTACGGATCAGTTGCGCGCCGGTAAGTGCGGTTTCTGCCGAAGCGCGAGCCACTTCAAAGGTTTTCTTCTTGATCGGTGTAACGGCATCTGTGCACCATATTCCTCCCCATAGCGGTGAATCGACCTTTTTTTCAAGTTTCGCGCCCTCGCCAGGAAAAAGATCCGGATAAAACTCTTCTTCCTCCCCCAGTTTCTCCGCAGTTCTTCGTATGTAGTCATAATACGGATGTATCCGTGAGATTAGTCGTTCGGGGAATCGCTGTGAGGTAAGGAACGCAAAACGCATGTCGTTGCGAAGTGTGTTTTTAATACATTCAACGCGCTTCGGGGTATCTTTTATTTCATAAGCGTCCGGACCAAGCTGGTATTTCCAGTAAGGATTGTGCAGACTGTCATTATATTTTTCAATTACCTTCATATATTTTTCTGCCTTTTCTTAATATTTCGATCACCCGTTCGTGTGGAATGGGCGGACACCAGCGTTTTTCCCGGCCATTCATTCCATTGGAACAAAAAATTGCATTCAGCACCGCTTCCTCGGTTGCCTCAATAACCGCTTCATATACAATATTGATATGATATTCGGAAATACATTTCAGATTAATGAACTGGGCGCTTGTTCGCGTTGGCCGCGGTTTGCGGTTACCGGTACTGAAAGCGATGATGATCTCTCCGCTGGATGAGGCGGCATAGGAACCCGTGCGGCCGAGACCCAGTGCGGCACGTTTTGCAAGAAGACTTAGCTGACTGCTTATAAGCGGAATATCAGTGGCAACTACAACAATGACCGATCCTTCCGACCCTTCGCGCCGTCCGATTATTTCAAATTCCTTGTCCAGCTCTCTTCCGACAACACCACCATCAATAGTAAGATTCCGCATCCTTCCGAAATTTGAGAGAGCCAGCACACCAATGGTAAAACCTCCTCCCTCGGGAAGATCCAGCATACGGGAAGAACTGCCGACGCCCCCGGCAAAATCGAAAGTTGTCATACCCGTGCCTGCGCCGACAGATCCCTGTGCAACCGGACCGGATGATGCCGATTCGATAGTTCGCACGGCATCCTGTGCGGTACAAACACCCACCCTTACATCATTAAGAAAAGAGTCGTCAGTTTCTCCAACGACCGGAAGGACCACTTCCGTTTCCGTCCCGAGCCGGGGATGTTTTTTCGTCATGTGATTAATAACACCGGAATGCACGCGGCCGACCGAGTGGGAATTTGTCAGAAGTATGGGTGTTTCCAGCCATCCCATTTCCATAACCTGCGTAAGCCCGGCCATTTCTCCGATGCCGTTAAGCACAAAGCCTCCCGCAGCCAGGCGATTGGAGTATGCCTGGCCCGCAGGCATGATAGCAGTGATCCCTGCGCGGACAGAGCTTGTTTCTTTCTGTCCGGGGATCTGTACATTATCTTCAATGCGTGTATATTGGCCAACCCGGACGCCCTTGACATCCGTAATGGCATTATGAACACCGGTCTGCATCCTTCCTATTTCTATACCCAGTTCCCGGACTGTCGGACGGGGGCTTTCCGACGGGCAGGGTGGCTTTGCGGATTTTCTGGCCGGCCGGACAGCCAGACCGTATCGACGGGCTGCCGAACGGATGATAAGGCGGATGACATCCTTGAACATAAGGCCGCGTGAAAAAGCTGCGGTCATCAGTGAAGCTTCGGGGTGAATACTCGGGAGAGGATTCAGCTCAATGAAATACGGCTCCCCTTCCGTGCCCAAACGGATATCCACACGTCCAATATCGGGACAGGTCATAATATCAAAGACCGTGCGTGCCATGCCAAAGACTTTTTCTTCTTCTTCCGGCCGCATTTTTGCCGGGCATTGAATTCTTACCGCATTTGCTGCTTCTCCTCCCTGTTTCATATTGTAGTCGTAAATATTATATTTTCCTCCTGTCTTGTCAAGATCGAACGTATGTTCTACAACATCAAGGATCTTTCCCGGAAAACTTTCGATAAAGGGAACAGAAAGTTCACGTCCGACAATAAATTCTTCAACAAGAAGACCACCGGGATACCGCTTGAGGAGTTGATCTATCTTTTTTATGGCCATTTCCGGGGTTTCCACAACGGAATCCTGCAAAATACCTTTGCTTGAACCTTCTGAATTCGGTTTGATTATAAGCGGATAGCTTAATTCTTTCGGAAAATTTCGGTCCTTTTCCGTTATGAGCACGCCGCGCGGAACACGGATCCCGCGTGACGCCAGGACGGTTTTCGTAAGGTGTTTATCCAGATTAAGATGAAGAAGGGAGGCATTCCCTCCGGTAAACGGCACACCCATTTGCTCATACAGCCCGGGATAAAATGCCTCACGTGCACTGCCGATCGTCCCCTCCGCCAAATTGAAAATAAGTTCGGGTTCGCTGTGGAGCAGCCGTTCAACTACCTCGTTCGGTTTTCCTGAAACCTCGACGGTCGTGACGGTATGATGAAGACCGCTGATAGCTTTATATATCCGTTCAATATCTTCCGGCGAAAGAAGCTCTGCGGTTTCCTCGCTTTCATCGGTACGGAGATTGTATGCGATAGTAATTCTCATTGAATTTCCTCCGGGTTTTTTATTTCAACAATTTTATGTCCGCTTATCATAACATATATTGTGTAGTATAAACAATATACTGATTCTTGTAAACCTCTGTTTGCGGGTGTGGAATTTCACTTACCTCTTTTTGCGGCAACAAGAAAAGTCTGCGTATCATATTTATATTTAATTTTCTTTCGTGAAAATACCGGATCTTTCTGTCATATACTCTCCGAAATATATTGTAATGAATAATAAGTATTTTTAAAAACTAATGTAAGAATTATTTTTTCATTACCGGCGCGTTATATTCTGGCTGTTTCAATATTCCCGGCCGCCAGCCGCAGTTTAATGGAATGCGGATATAATGGTAACCATACAATTTGTATTTTCTTCTTAATCTTATCCTTATTCTTATTCTTATTCTTAAACTTGCTCTTTTTGGATCAACAACTTCCCGATCGACAAAGATACCAAGATAAATGAATGGCACCTGCCGGAAAAGTTATTTTTCCAGGCTTGCTTTTTGATGCCAGCATTTTTTATGATGATCATGTTTTTGGTTGCTGCTGCGTTATGCAATGGATATTGCCCCCGCCATCTCGACCTGCTCGCCGAACTTGCCGGGCTGAAGCGCGGATCGATCACCCTGCTCGATCTTGAAACCGGGGAGACTCATATCGAGGTGGCGCACGGTATATCCCCGAGGGAGAAAACCAGGGGAAAGTACAAATTGGGTGAGGGGGTGACAGGTAAGGTTATAGAAACCGGCCGCCCGATGGCGATTCCCAATATTGAAAGGGAGCCTTTGTTCCTGGACAGGACCGGTGCCAGGAGCAACGTGGACCAGTCCAAGATTTCGTTTATCTGCGTTCCTATTGCCAGTGAGGGAGTGGTGATCGGCGCACTCAGCGTCGATCGGGTATTTCAGGGGATGGGCACGCTCCAGGAGGATATGCGCCTGCTTACCGTCATAAGCGGGCTGATAGCCCAAAAGGTGGTCCTGCTGGATCAGATAGGGAAAGAAACCAATAGGCTCAGGGAAGAAAACCTGCGTCTCAGGAGAAACCTCGACAAG
>JAWOEU010000039.1:0-5850 GCA_046482575.1 Fidelibacterota bacterium | reverse complement strand
GGGATCCAGATATCCGCCGGGATTGTTGGACACGTAGCGGTCGCGGAAATAGAATCCCGCCAGCTGCAGGTCCGCCGGAAGCTCCGCCCGCATGTCGAGCCCGAAGATATTGAAGCGCAGGGTGTACAGCAGGGCCGGACCGAAAGAGGTGAAGTACTGCGTCTTGGTGCTGTAGTTGCTGTGGGAATGATAGGTGTAGGAATGGTAATAGTTGTTGTTGGACCAGCCCCAGACGATACGGCCGTCGCGGCCGCGGTCCCGGTGGTAATAGGTATAGTTCTTGAAGGCGATATTGCTGAAGTCGGCGCTGCTGCCGTAGACATTCGTGATCCCCGCCAGGCTGCCGGACAGCCGGAACAACTTCGTGCCTTTCGTTCCGTAATGTTCGTAGGCGATACCGCCGGACGCGCCCATTCCCGCATAGCGGAGAGTGGACATCATCTTATCGCGCAGGGCGGTGTTCGTGAAGCCCAACGGCGTATGCACATAATGCCGTCCGCCGGCAAAGAGCGGAAGTCCTGTCAGCAGAAGAATTAAAAACAGCCATAATGTGGTTTTCTTCATATACATAATTAAAAATTACAGGATGTCCGTAAATAAATCAAGCTTTTTCAGAACCGCATTGATGATGATAGTCTACTTCTACCTGTCATTATTCCGGTGCGCCGTATCATACAGTTTTTCCCGGGCGATCCGGTTCAGCACTTCCTCTGCAAATTCGGGATAGAGTTTTTTCATGCAGTCGGGACAAATGCCGTGAGAGACCTTTTCACCGATCAGCTCCGAAAGTCCCTCAGGAAGGTACATCCATTCGTTATCCTCTTTTTTCACTTTGTGACAGAGACTGCAGACCGTGATAAAAGAATATTCCCCTTTTGCGGAAGTAGCCGAGTTCCGGATCACCGTCATCAGGGCATTGACATCGGTGCCGCGTTCCGTTTCTTTGCCGAGATCGATCACAATACCGCGGATCCGCAAAGGTCTGCCGTTTCCGTCGCTACGGGTAATGATACCGCGGTCCATAAACCACAGATAATGCCCTTTGACGGTGCGTATCCGGTATTCGGTCTGATACAGTCTGGTCTCTTTTCGCAGAACGGCCCGCATTGCTTCCATTGTCTTTTCATAATCTTCGGGATGCACCAGCTCCGTAAAGGCCTGATATCCCTTTTCACGGAAATGCTCCGGGTGATACCCGAGCAGCACGGCTTTAAGATCATTATATTTTACCGTGTTTCTTACGATATCCCATTCCCACCACGGGAAGGATGATTCGTACAATACTTTTTCCCAGGCTTCCTTATAATCAGTCATGGCATCCCCTCCTTTTAGAGGTTTGTGGACTTTCCCTCCGCACTCAGGAAAGTATAAAAGACAAGCGTATCACGATCTTTCCTGTCAGCAGAGAGATGAATTTCGTTAGCGTCGATTCGGTAAAACCGGCAGAAGTTTCACGGAGAATGAATCCTCCCGTACGTATATCAGTCGTTTATATTATCTTCTTTGCGTTTCAGTTTTTTTCCGTCAATGACAGCGGAGACGATATAGAATATAAAGAGGATCAGGCTCAGAAAAATGGCGGCAACGTCAAGTGTGGTAAATGCAAAATCCTTAAAATGGAATTGTCCCGCTCCCAGGAAAAATATCACCGTATTGACGATGATGATAAAGATTCGTATCTCGGTCGGGCCGAAACCGTAAAAAGCGATCCTGAACACGCCGCTTGCGGCCGTATTAATGTACACCAGTGTGGACATCAGCAAATAGGCGGTCAGAGCAAGGAGGACAAGATCAAAGCGTGCATACGGCGACAAGCCGGCACCGACCGCAATAAGGACCATGGATACCGAATCGATAGTGTGATCAATAAAAAAACCATAATGCGGCCTTTCTATATTCCGGTAGCGTGCCAGAGAACCGTCGAGACTGTCGCCGAACCAGTTGATCAGCAGTCCGAAACTTGAAAGCCATAAGAAACAATTGCTGTAATTCGATAAAAAATAGCCCAGTCCGGTAACAATGGAACCGAAAAGACCAATCAGGGTCAGGGTGTCCGGCGTGGTGCGGGCGGGTAATATTGAGACGAGTTTTTTGATCAGAGGTTTTTCGATAAAGCTTAACAGGGTATGGGTTTCCCGGGTCTTCTTCATTTCTGGCATAAAATATCCATCCGATTGATTTTTACTGTTTTCTTGTTCCACTGATCTTCCGAACGACGATCTTCTCTCCACGGAGGGCGATATGCTTTCCTGCCGGTACATATCCGCTCCGTTTTACGCTTATCCGTATTCCCCCGTAATTTGAAACATATTTTTCCCATTATCAACCGCTTTATTTCACGGTACCAAAAACGCCCGGGATCGTTCTCCGGCGCTCCCCTGCAGTACACTCTCACTCTGATCCGGCGAAGGATCTGCTGATGTCCAGCGTGCTATTTTCATAAATGGATCTTTCGACAACGCTCACGATGACATACTGAGCCTGAGCATCTGTTTTATCATTCTGATCCGCCGGCGTCCGGGCGTTCTTACCATACCTTCACCGGCGTTTTCCCCTTCTTCAGTCCTGAAAAAGGACCCGCACGGTTCTTTCTGCCGGAACGTGCATTGCCGGAATAGTCGCGATATGCCGCATAGGGCGTTCCTGCGGGATTTTCGAACACGGCCTTTGGGATCTTTGCTTTTCCGAGAAGTCCGCCGGTGATCATTTCTACTCTGTGGCGCGTGAATTTCCGCTCAGGAGCAATATGCAGATAAACCGCCCCGTCTTCCTCCCGCAATTCAAGTCCGGGATCATGTTCCGGAACGCTGAGCACAGCGGTATCCTTTACGGAAGGCAGCGCCCCGTGATAATACACATTACCTTCGATCTGTACGGGAAGCCGGGTACTGCCGTAAGCTTCGAGACCGTACTTCTCCCCGTCCTCCGGATTTCCCCGTCCTGTGAAAATATTATTGTACCATCTGTCGTCTCCTCCGTAGATCGTCGCAAATCCCGCAATATCCGTGGAGTGCGGCAGAAAATAGGGCGTAAAACGACGCGGATCGTTGCGGACGAGTATTTTTCCTCCGATAAGATTATGGATATAGGCTCCGCCCTGGGACTGATTGACGACGGCAGTAGGTGATAATAAGATATTATTGTCGACAATGAACGGACCGTGGTTCACTTCCATAAAAAGATCTCCGAGATGATTGTCGTAAAGCAGATTCCCCGTTACCCGCGCGCCCTGCGTCATCCAGTCGAGCCACAGTCCCCGTCCGGCATCATGGATACGGTTCTTCCGTATTTCCACATCGACCGGCGCGTGAAATTTTATCCCGGCTATCTCCCATCCCTCAAACTGCCGCTTCTGCCATATATCATGGATATGGTTATTCTCAATAATACTGAAAGCCGCACCCATGCTGCCGCAGATCCCCGCCTGCCCGCAGTTGAATATCCGGTTGTTCCTCACGATATGCGAACCGACGTTCTCTTTGTCCCAGCCGTTTCTCAATACCCTGAAGATAACCTCGATATAATGAATATTGCCGTCCCGGTTGATATTGCCCTCGTCGGCGGACCAGACATTATGTCCCGTACTGCGATCTTTTCCCAGCGTTATTCCCGCACATTTGGAATCGCTGATCACGTTATTCTCAATGATCCATCCTTTATTCCAGTGTGTTGCGACCATCCCTACCTGTTCGGCGGTGGGAGCCGGCCACTGTGTGGCTGCCTGGCTGATATGAAAGCCACGGATCGTAATGTAATCAATTCCCGGTCTTTCCGGATAAATACAGGTTTCCCGGCTGCTTATCTCCGTTAATTCCTTATTGGGATCGAAACTGTGAAAATTGGCCCATATCCGTGTGTTTTCCGCATCGCTTTCACAATACCATGTATACACGGAAGCATCGCTGTCCCTGACATTCGCGGCCGGAAGCGGATCGTAAACTTTTTCAATGCTTTCTTTTTCGTAAAGCGATTTCCCGTTCAGGAACAGCTCCCCGGTATGATGTATCCTTCCTTTATCAATGAACCAGTCACCGTGAATGGAATCCCGGTAGGGGTTGTAACTGCCGAAAAGTTCATTGGGAACAGTCACTTTCCATACGCCGTCTTTCACTTCTTCCCAGCCGTTTATTCGTTCGGATCCTTTGATCTCCACTTTTTCGCCGGGCGCCGCCCGGTAAAGGATTCTGTTTGAATCACTCTCGCCCCCGCGGATGGGATCGATCCGTTCCCGGTAGGTACCGGAGTGAACGGTGACGGTATCGCCGGGGAAAGCTTGTTCAATCGCCCGGGTGATCGTGAAAAACGGTTTTTCCGCAGATCCTGCATTCGCGTCGTTTCCGTTCTTTGCAACGTGATACTCCTCCGCATAAACCGCTGCGGAAAGAAACATTCCCGCAAGCAGAAAATAATAGATCCTTTGTTTCAATCCGGTCCCTTTTTTTGCCATAGTACCGATCCTAACGTGTTATTATGGGGTTTGTTCAGGCAACGCTCCGCCAACATGTACCCGGGAAGCCGGTGCTAAGGCCGCCTCTTTCTTCCCCGGTATGATACATAACTTTTCATTCCCTGCCTGTACGTATTATTTTTCCTTAATTTGAAAAATAATTTCTTTATTGACAAGATGTTTATTACCGGCGCGGCCACAGAAAAGTCAACACCGGGATAGGGTTTTTACGGTTTACAGCGGATGCCTGACAAGCTCCGTGCAGAGCTGCCGGGGAATAATTCATCTTGTTATTCACGTGAAATAGTTGTAGAATCCGGTCAAATGAAGTTAAGTAATTTTGCCATATTGACGCAGCGGGATATAATAGTTCAGACAGCGGAAAAACCTCCGTATACCCCCACCCCGAAGGAAGGTCACGGCAGCGATGAAAAAGCGCTCAATATCCGGCAAACTTCCCCCGCGCTCCGCTGAAGAGAAAAAAGCAATAAAAAAACACGGGTAGGAATATGAACCTAAAAAGAATTACAAGTCTGCTGCTGATAGCGGGTATCGCAGTTGCCGCCATCCCGTTAAGCAACCGCACATGGATAAAGGTGGGATCATTACAATCCCCCTTTGATGCGTGGGGTGCAGAACGCGGCTGGGACGCCAACAGGAGCATTTATGAAGGCCTGATCTGGCCGGCCTGGTATGACAGGTCCGATAATTTTGTCATCGACCGCCAGTTTATGGCCTGCCGGGATTTTACCGCTCCAAACGGGGACGTACTTGATTACAGAGCCGCAAAATTCTCAACGGGCGCCAATACCAGTCAGATCATCCCGCAAGTGCTGGAACAGGAAGGAAAATACCCGTATTGTGATATCACTGTGGACGGGACCGCGCAGTACTATGATGATAATCTGAAAGGCAATATCAATGAAGATCTGGTGGCGGACCGTATTGTGACCAATATTGTACGCACCGGATTGGGCGTTACCATGACCCGCAGAATACTTGCGTTCAGCCAGCCCTATAATGACAATTACTTTATCTATGAATATACTTTCGAGAATACCGGCAATGTCGACGATGACGACGAGATCGAACTGACCAATACGATCAACGATTTTTACTTCGGAATGATAACCCGCTATTGCACATCACGTGAAGCTTACTATGTAAATAATCTGCGGCAGGCCTACCATTAATTTTCATTGCCTTTTCAAAGGCGTCATGGGCATCCCAGAATCGATTGCCCTGCATATAGGCCATGCCAATATTGTAGTGGATGATTTCCGTGTCCTTGGCCACATTCAGCACTTTCTTGAATTCCTTGATGGCCTGCTCCCACTTTCCCTGTTTGCGCAGAGCAATGCCCAGGCGGTTGAAAACATGAACATCCGAGGCTGTCAGGCTTG
>JAWOEU010000064.1:0-8799 GCA_046482575.1 Fidelibacterota bacterium | reverse complement strand
ATTCCAACAACACGGCAGATGAATTCTGGCCCGATGGCTATATAACCATTGCCAGTGCAAATAACATCCTTGAAAGACTTGAGGAAGTTGAATTCGATGCAGATCTTCTTAACGCGTCATCGCGCGGCGGCCCCAAAATATGTGGTTTTGTCTTGCTATAAATATCTAAGGCTTAGTATAGGGGATTGCTTATTGGAATATGCTTATTTATCAATTTTGATGGCTTAAATACTGGATACCAATCTGTCCCAATAATTATTTGGGACAGCAGTGCAAAAGTGCAGTATGTAATTGCGCGACGTGATCTATTGATGTGAGTAACCTTCCGGAAAAACCAAACAGTAGAAATAACTTACTCCGATAAAAAGCTATCGGCATTCATTACTCCGGTTATACGGCAATCGTATTATCGATGAGCGGGGAAAACCCGGGTTTATTTTTTCCGGAGCACGCTTCCGGCACTGACACCGGTATGGGTATCATTGGTAACAGTAAGAACGCCGTTGACAAAGACATGATCAATACCTTCGGGATATTGATGGGGATCGGAATAAGTGGCTTTGTCGATGACCGTTTCAGGGTCAAAAACAACGATATCTGCATAATAGCCTTTCTTCAGGAAACCGCGTTGAGGGATGCCGAAGATTTCTGCGACCTGACCGCTCATCTTATACACGGCGGTGG
This sequence comes from Fidelibacterota bacterium, assembly GCA_046482575.1. Taxonomy (GTDB): domain Bacteria; phylum Fidelibacterota; class Fidelibacteria; order Fidelibacterales; family Fidelibacteraceae; genus M50B103. The sequence continues at coordinate 8,115 of JAWOEU010000064.1, read as the reverse complement.
GAAGGTCCAGCACATTTTCTTCACGAACGTATTTACCCAGCACCCTGACGTTGGACCCGTATGCACGGGGATGCTGTTTCCCTTCACCGAGTTTCCCGTAAGGGGCGTATGCGGAAGCGTCCGAACATACGGTGACAAAATCCTCTTTCAGGACCTTCTTGAGATTGTCCTCATCCATGGCAAAACCGATCATATCGGCATGGATATCCTCCAGAAGCACCATCTTTACATAATCGTAACCGCTCAGTCCGGTTTCCGCCATACCTTCTGCTACCGTTTTGGAAGCCCATCTTTCGTTTTTGCAGCCGGAGACAAGAAAACGTTCATACCCGCCGATACGTTTGAATTTTCCTTCGGCGTATTCCCTGAATTCGGCATCGTTCGCGGGATCCTTCAATCGAGCGATCACATCCTCATCATTGCCGGCGCGTGCCCAGGTCGGCAGAAAAACAGCCAGAGAAGTACTGTAAGCATTGTAGGGATAACGGTCGGCAGTGATCCTGAGACCTTCTTCCCGCGCATCCCGGATATGCTCGATCGCCACATCGATCAATGGCCAGCAGGGTTGATTACAGGCTTTAAAATGTGATATCTGTACACGCACCCCGCTTTCCCGGGCGATCCGGATAGCCTCATCAACCGCCTCAACAAGATGTTCATCTTCATTGCGCATGTGTGTGGCATAGATCGCATCATATTTTTTCAGGACCTTTGCCAGCTCGATCAGTTCTTCGGTCGAAGCAAATGACCCCGGGGTGTATTCGAGACCCGTGCTCATACCCCAGGCTCCCTGTCTGAGTTGCCGGTCCAGCAATTCCTTCATTTCATCAAGTTGTTCCGGATCAGGCTCGGCATCCACATTGCCCATGACATAGCGGCGGATATTGCCGTGTCCCACCAGGGATGCCTGATTGATCGCAATTCCGTGTTTCGCAAGGGTATCACAATAACTTTTATAATCCGAAAAGGCATTTGCGGAAGACCACATGCTTTTGTCGCGGCTTTTCTGGGGAAAGGGACTGTATCCGCAGTTCCCGGTGATCTCGGTGGTCACACCCTGGCGGATCTTGGATTCGGCCCTGGAATTGATCAGAAGCTTGGTGTCCGTATGACTGTGAGGATCAATAAATCCCGGCGCGACGATGCGGTCCGAAGCGTCAATGTACAAATTGGCATTCTTACCGGAAAGGTTGCCGATACCGGTAATTTTATTTCCCCGAATGCCGATATCCGTTTTTTTTGCTTCTTTTCCACTGCCGTCCAGGACATTCCCGTTAGCAATAACGATATCATAATGATCACTGCAGCCCGAAAATATAAGCATGAGCACCATAATTACTCCTTTATAAAAAAACAGTCTTTTCATGATAACCTCTTGAATTTACGTGTTTTTATTCTCATTCATGGAGGAACATACAAAAAAGGGGGATAAAATGTAATAAATTTGTTGAATTGTTAATCTGTTAATTTGTTGATCTGTTTCGTCGGTTGTACCCTCAGAACATAGGTAACACTTTTAATGGAAGCTGTTAATTTGTGGAATTGTTAATTTATTAATTTGTACTATCATCTCCAAACTGAAATGCTATTCAGTTGCATTGAAATGTGAATACGTTTATGATTCTGCTTTTTTTCTATACGATTGGATAATAATTTTTAAACGACAAACCGCATATTATCAACAGATTAACAGATTAACGAATTAACAGATCAACTTCCCAATAATGTTAATTTGTAATATCATCTTTAAACCCGTACCTTCAGAACACAGGTAACACTTCTTTTGTTGAAAATTCCTTAAAAAAAACATTTATTATCATTGTAAAAACATCTATTTTACATTGATCTGATAAAATTAAGAAAGACTGAGGACTATGGTAAAAAAACTCTACATTATTATTGCCCTGATCGCATCTCTGCCCCTTACTGCAGAAAATCTGATGTATCGCGACATGTTCATGATTGACCGGGTGAAGGATTCGCTGACGGAAGCCGGGTGGAATTACCGGACTGAATTTCCCTATTTCATTAAAAGCGCAGCGACAGCCAGTTCTCCGAAAAGCTGTACATTTTCTCCCGACGGAAAATATGTGTACGTTACGCTTTTGGGACAACGCCGCACCGCGGTGCAGATATATTCCGTGGACCCTTTTGAAAAGATCAAAACGATTTATCCCGGTTCCGAAGATCCTTCCAAAAATTACGGTTATGCGGAAGGTGTATTTTACGAACCGGACGGCAGTTTCTGGTTTACCCGCATGACAACAAGTGATTACTTTATTTATCATCTTGAATCCGACTCACTGGAGCCCGGTCGCCATACCGGCGGAGTGTGGACCAAGTCCCTGGAGTTTAGTCCCAATAACCGGCAGGTGGCCATGTCCCACTGGATAACGCGCCGCATTTCCATTATCGATCCGCGCAGTCACCGGCTGATCCGCAACCTGAATACGAGTCAGATCCCCCGGGGGCTTGCCTGGATCGGAAACGATACCCTGGCTGTCGCCTTATACGGCGGCGCAAACAGTACCGACTGCGGAATCGAGATCTTTGATGTCCGTACGGGAAAGAAGGTCCAGACGATGCTCGAACACCGTTCCGCCATGCGCGACGTACGCTATGACCCGCACAAAAAAATGTTATATTATGATGATATGCGTTTTGCGCTGGTATACAAATATGACTGGATCAAACGGGAGACTCTTGCAAAGATCGAGGTGGACAGTCATCCGAACACCATCCGCCTGACACCGGATGGTGAATATCTTTTTGTCAGCTGCCGGGGTCCGAATAATCCAAAGGGCTACACCCTTCCGAGTCCGCGCAAAGGTGAGATCGTCGTGATCGAAACGGAACCGTACCGGATCCTGACCTCCTGGCCGCAGGGAAATCAGCCGACGGGTCTTGATATATCCGCGGACGGTTGTTATCTTGCAACGACGGATTTTATGGACAACCGCCTTAATCTTTATGTGATCGGAGATCCGCGTGCCGTGAAAACGGATCATGCGGTCTCAATGTTCGAAAAAAAAACAGGTAATATTTATGAAATGGGCACTCGTTCTTTCTGGTGGTGGTGGTAACGGACTTGCACATATCGGTGTTCTGAAAGAACTCGAACGCATGGAAATGAAACCTGATCTTGTTGTGGGAAACTCGATGGGGTCGGTCGTGGGCGGCGCTTATGCATCGGGACGCTCACCCTCCTGGATGCGCGATTATATGGTCAATGAATTTGATATCCGTAAAGCGATTTCCCTTCAGTCCGTCAGGTGGGGGGAGGGACCGGTTGTAAAAGCCCTGCTGGCCGGTGAAGCATTGAGTAATCTGCGGAATAAAATGGGAGCGGAATCCGGAAAGAAGATCGTGGAAAAACTGCGTTATGCCACCGAAGACATGGATATCAGCAATACCCCCATACCCTTTGCCTGCAATGCCGTTGATATTATAAGCGGAAAAGAGAAGGTCTTCACCAGGGGGAATCTTGCAAAAGCGATACGCTGCTCTATTTCGGTTCCGCCGTTCTTTGAGCCTTATGAATGGGGGAGCGGCTTATACATTGACGGTGGATTTTCCGATAATCTGCCGACGTATATTGCACATGACATGGGTTATAATAAAATACTGTCGGTAGATGTTGTTCCTCTGCGCCCGGTAAGCAAAGCAAATATTAAGAACGGCATGGATGTCATATTCCGCGCTTTTACCATCACGGTTCAGAATCTGCACCATCAGGATTATTCCACTGTTTCGTTAACCGCCTACAAAGGTGCTTATAATTTTGATTTTGATCATGTCGATGAACTTATTGAGGTCGGAGAAGCGGCCGTACGCAATAAAGCCGGAGAGATCAGGAAAAAATTCACGCCATGGTATAAATAACCATTAAATACCGGTTAAAAATGACAAAAATAAATGAGAGGAGAACATATGCGATACAAACGATTATTGATTGTCCTGTTTACGGTGGCCTTTATTATGTCCTGCAGTAAAGATCCCGGACATATTGATGTCACCTGGCAGCTGATCAAAAACCAGTACCGCGGAAAAAGTCAGCATAAAAGTGAGCTTACTATCACCAACAATTCCCGTTATACGCTTACGAAGGATAACTGGACCTATTATTTCAGCTGGTTCCGCACGGTCGTGGACGAACAGGAAAGTGAGATCATTGACGGAGAAACCATCAACGGTGATTACAGCAAGATATATCCCACGGAAGAATTTCCGGAGCTGGAACCCGGTGAAAGCCTGAGTTTTCCGCTTATCGGCTCCCATTATGCGCTGCACAGGACCGATGCGCCAACCGGGGGATATTTCATTGTTAATCCACGGCTCGGGACCGAAGTGATCGTGCCTTCCGGTGATACGGAAGTTCTGCCTTTTCCGGAAGGAGAAGATTATAAACGTGCAGCATATGACAACCTTCCTGTTGAAGACGCAGAATCCCGCTACGAAGAGAATAAAAGCCTTTCTTTTTTGGATAGCGGCAAACTTCCTCCGGTTTTCCCCACGCCGTCGTACGTACAATATTTTAAGGATAAATACTATATTAACGCTGACATTGATATTCATTATTATCAGACCCTCGGCAATGAGGTCCGTTACCTTCAGGAGCGCTTAAAGCGTATTCTCGATCCCGATATTATGAAATATAAATTCCGGAGCGAAGAATTCAGCAATCATTCCGCAAATCATATCGTGTTGAATCTCATGGATGGCGAACCCGGATCCTATCGTCTTGAGGTTGATCCCGGATCCGGTGTCCGCATCTACGGCAGTGACCCCGCAGGTGTCTTTTACGGGATCCAGTCCTTTTTCTCCCTTTTTCCTCCGGAATCCCTCGATGGTTCTGCAGAAAAGATCGGTATTCCTCAACTCATTATTGAAGACGGACCCCGTTTTACCTACCGGGGAATGCACCTGGATGTGTCGCGAAGTTTTCATGATAAAGAATATGTGATGGATTTTCTCGAATTGCTGGCCCGGTATAAATTCAACAAACTGCATTTTCATATTACGGATGATGAGGGCTGGCGCGTGGAAATCCCGGGTTTGCCCGAACTAACGGAGATCGGAGCATTCCGCGGACATACGGAAGATGAACGCGACCATCTGCAGCCGGCTCTGGGTTCCGGACCCTATCCGGATCCGGAAAAAGGCGCCGGAAGCGGATATTACAGCAGAGAAGATTTTATAGAGATACTCCGTTTTGCAAAAAACCGTCATATCGAGGTGATCCCGGAGATCGATATGCCGGGTCACATCCGCTCCGGCGTAAAAGCAATGGAAGCAAGGTATTACCGCTATATGGAAGAAGGGAAAACGGATTCGGCCGAGATGTACTTACTCACCGATTTTGCGGATACCTCGCATTTCAGTTCCGCACAGCGCTTTAATGACAATGTCGCAAATCCCTGTATGGAATCCACATACCGTTTTGTAGAGCTGGTCATTGATGAACTGATATCCATGTACAAGGAGGCGGATGCCCCCTTTACAACCCTGCATATCGGTGGTGATGAAGTTCCCCGCGGAGCATTCAGGGATTCCCCGGTATGTCAAAAATTTCTGCAAAGCCAGGATACATATAATTCCACGAACGAACTGCACAAGTATTTCACCGAGCGCGTAAGTGACATGCTGCAGGAACGCGGTCTGTATACTGCCGGCTGGGAGGAGGTCGCCTGTAAACATGAGAACGGCGGACGTGAGCCGGACCCCTCTCTTGTTGATGAGGAAATTATTGTATATATCTGGAACAACATATGGGGATGGGGAGCGGAAGATCTCGGATATAAACTGGCGAACGCCGGATTTCCCATTGTCATGCTGAACGCCACAAATCTATACTTCGACTTTGCTTACGGCCGTGACCCTCAGGAACCGGGACTGAACTGGGGCGGATATTCCGATACCCGTTCCGCCTGGGAATTCACCCCTTTTGATGTCACAAAATGCGCCGAGGAAACCCTTTACGGCAATCCCATTGAACCGGATTTGTTCAAGGATAAGGAATTCCTTACCGAAGAAGGGAAAAGGAATGTCAAAGGACTCTCCGGCACTCTTTGGGGTGAGAATCTCCGTACCTGGGAACGCGTGGAGTACATGGCTTTCCCCAAGATGCTCGGACTTGCGGAACGCGCCTGGAGTGTACAGCCGGAATGGGCGCGAACAGCGAAAAAAGACGAACGTGTTCACAGACGGGAAAAGGACTGGAATATCTTTGTCAACAAACTCGGTCAGGACGAACTACCGCGGCTGGACCGTTACGGTGTCAACTACCGGATCCCGCTGCCCGGAGCCGTGATCGAGGACGGAATGCTGAAAGCGAACATCCGTTTTCCGGGACTGACATTACGGTATACCACTGACGGCAGTAAACCTTTTCCGACATCAACACCGTACACGGAACCGGTAGCGGTCAAAGACGGCGAAACGGTAAAGATCGCTGCATTTGCAAGTAACGGACGCAGCAGCCGGATCGTGACCCTGCCGTAACAGAATAAGTTACAAATATGAAGACAAAAAAGCCCCGGTTCGCGCCGGGGTTCTTTGTTTATAATCAGGCTTATCATGAAACCACCGTTAGGCGGCCCCGCCATGACACAGCAGCATTCTCTGCTACACCACGAACCCACTTTAAACCCTTAAACATTTAAACAAAAACTCCCGATATTATTACGCGAAAAGTCCACTCTTATTCTTAACACTCATTCTTAACACTCATTCTTAATCTTATTCTTATATTTCCTTCATTTATTTCCTCCCGGAATACCACGCCAATGAATATTGTCGCATTTTAGTTAAGGAAATATTATTACATGCTCAATTATTTGTATAGCTGTCCAAATAACTTGATATTACCGTAATGCCGTGATAATTTGCCGGGAAGAGAGAGAGGCAGTTATCATGAAAAAGTTTATTTTGGGAACGATCCTGTTGCTGTGTTTTGTCGTGACAAGTTATGCAAAAGTAATATATGTTGATAAAAATATGAGCGACGGATTTTGGTCCGGAAGCTATAACGATCTGACGGAAGCGATCCAGTCGGCGAACAGTGGTGACGAGATCTGGGTGGCCGTCGGTACATATCATCCGGGAACGAACCGTAGTGACAGCTATCTCCTGAAACCGGGAGTAAAGCTTTACGGCGGATTTTACGGCGGAGAGGTGGCGCGCGAGGATCGTGATCCTTATAAAAACGCTACCGTACTGAGTGGTGATATTGGAGTTGCCGGGAATCCCGAAGATAACAGTTATCACGTTATAAGCTATGATGGTGTATTGGATCAGCAAACCGTTATAGACGGTTTTACGATCCGTGACGGTAATGCCGGCAACGGGGACGGTGGCGGAGGTATGCTGTTAAAGAACGGCGCCGCACCGCTTGTCAGGCAGTGCAGGTTTACGGCCAATATCAGCAGCAACGGCGGAGGAGCCGTATCCCTGAACAATAATGTAAAATTTGAATATTGTTTATTCGACGCAAATAGCGCCGAATTCGGCGGGGCCGTATTTTCCCCCGAGAACCGCAACGAAGAAGGGAATGCCTCTTTCAGCCATTGCACCTTTGTCAGCAATACGGCGTCGGAAGGTTCCGCTCTGTATCTGGACAAAAGGGAAGGTGCCTATATTGACAGTTCCGTTTTCTGGAACAATACCGATCCGGCGGGAAATATCAGCACCTTCATGTTCGATGACCGCGGCGGCGGTTTTTCCTCCGTCACTAACACCGCAGTGGATGACGCATCTGTCAGTACCTCAACGCAAAGTAATATCATCTATTACAGCAGCACCCAAGCCGACGGTCCTTTTACCGGCACGGAGAACTTTAAGATCGACGGCGATCACGGCATTCCGCAGGACTGGGGCTGGTACTACGAGCCTTCGCCGCTCGTTCTGAATATGAAAATATTTCTTGAGGGAGCCTTTTAAAAGTATTTGTCAATATACTAACTCTCTCATGGCAAAGGTCCGTTTTTTATAACGGGCCTTTGTGTTATCAAAGTATTTTTAAACAGTTAAAAAATAATTAATAAACTGTTTGTATTAAATTAAGAAAATTGTTATAATAATAAGGTTTAAAAAAGAGTGAGAGGAGAAAATTTTGAA
>JAWOEU010000121.1:0-10879 GCA_046482575.1 Fidelibacterota bacterium | reverse complement strand
ATGATAACGGCTTTGAAATTGAATATCATATCAAGAATAACGGTATTGCAGCGATGGAATTCTGGTTCGGACCCGAATTCAACTTTTCCGTTAACAGCGGTGAGTGGTCAAAACGCTATTATGCCGCTCCCGAAGCCATAAAGAACAATACGCTTGAATGTGTATCCGATACGGAAAATGTGAATGAACTTGTTGTAAGAAACGATGATGAAGGTTATAAGATCTCACTGAGCAGCAAGGATGCGGCACGTGTAATGACGTACCCGCATATTATACCCGTTCTTTCCCCGGAAGGGGTCGAGAACATATTTCAGAATGTCGTTTTGAACTATTTCTGGAAACTCTCCATCAGGCCCCGCGAAGCGAAGAAGATCCGCCTGTCCGTTAAAATAAGCTCCTGCGAATAAAAATAATTGCCGATCCGTTCCGCTGTGTATCATTGGTATTCATGTTCGGTGATCCATGACGCAAAATATGCAGATATAAAAAAAACCCGGCAGAAGCGGCCGGGTGTTCGTTTTAAGATAAAATATTACCGGTTTGAAAGGCGGGCAAGTCGTTTGAGCCTGCGTTCGGCTTTCGCTTTCCGGATGCGTTTGTCCTGGCTTGGCTTAATGTAATAAGAGTTCTTGTTGATATCTTTCATAATACCTGCTTTTTCAAATTTCTTCTTGAATCGCCGCAGAGCTCTTTCGAGGGGTTCATCTTTATGAACTGTGACTTGTACCATACTTGTTGTTCACCACCTTTCAACGGGTTAGATGTTTTTTATTGTCCCAGATAATTCCGTAATTTTGTACTGCGCGATTTATGGCGCAAACGACGGATTGCTTTTTCCTTGATCTGCCGGACACGTTCGCGTGTGAGATTGAATTCTTCGCCTATCTCATTAAGTGTCAAAGCATATTCCCGGTCAATACCGAAATACATTTTTATGACCTCGCGTTCCCTGTCCTTGAGGGTCTCCAGGGCAGTCTGTATCTCCGATTCCAGGGATTCTTCCATAAGATTCTTATCCGGAGATTTTTGTGCATTGTCCTGGATAATATCGATAAGGGAGTTTTTCTCACCATCGCGGAAGGGGGCATCCAGGGAGTGATGGCGCCGGGAAATCCGGACGGCATCGGAAACTTCCTGGGTTTTAATTCCCAGTTTCGTGGCGAGTTCTTCCTCATTGGGTGTGCGTTCCTGTGAACCTTCCAGTTCTTCGGCAGCACGGGATATCTTACTGATCGTACCTACGCGGTTCAGCGGAAGACGTACGATACGGCTGTGTTCGGCAAGTGCCTGTAAAATGGACTGACGTATCCACCAGACAGCATAAGAAATAAACTTGAAACCGCGTGTCTCGTCAAATCGTTCCGCCGCCTTTATAAGTCCCAGATTCCCTTCATTGATCAGATCGGTCAGCGGCAGCCCCTGTCCCTGATAATCCTTTGCCACACTAACGACAAAACGCAGATTTGCTTCACAAAGTTTTTTCAGAGCACGGCGGTCGCCTTGCTTTACCCTGCAGGCAAGATCAATTTCCTCTTCAGGTTTCAGCGGTTCAAAATTACCTATTTCATCAAGATAACGGCTGAGCGCACGATTTGCTTCGTTACTGTTCCGCTTCTTGCGTGCGGCTTGTTCCGCCTTGACCTTGACGCGACTTTTTTCTGTACTTTTCTTTTTGTTTCCTGCCATTTATTTACCTTTAAAAAACATGTGGTAAAAAGCCTAATAATTTAATGTCCGAAGACCTCTAAATCAAGTATAAAATGATTTTATAAATTAAATGTTTCCGTCTTTTGAAGTTATGGCGGACTTCAAAGCTCCGGCAACAGGTCGGCGATATCTTCAAGATACTTTTTGTCCGTTTCATCAAAACGGTTTTTTCGGGGACTGTCGATATCAATAAGGGCGCAAAGTTTATTATTCTTTATGACCGGGACAACGATCTCGGAGCGTGAGTCCGCATCACAGGAAATATGTCCGGGAAAACAGAGGACATCGTCAACGATAAGCGTTTCCCTTCTTTCCGCAGTCGTTCCGCATACCCCTTTCCCCATTTCAATGAATACACAGGCCGGTTTTCCCTGAAAAGGTCCGAGTACGAGTGTGTTTTTTTTCAGGAGGTAAAAACCTGCCCAGTTTATATCCGGAAGGGCATGGTAAATGGCGGCCGCCGCATTGGCATAATTTGCAAGGGCATCATCGACATCCATTGTCAGATTACGGATATCGCGGATAAGGGATTCGTAATATGCTGTTTTGTTCATTCATCCTCCGCATGAATGTAAAATATTCTTGCGGTAAAACAAATATTAAATCGTGATCCATTCCCGGTACTGAAAAACATATTCTCCTTTATCAGAGCTCTTAACAGAATTTTTGAACCCCGGTCATATAAGTACGTGTTTATATTCACCCCGCTTCCGGTTTTATGCTTTTCTGTTTTTTCGCAAAATGCCGGGATATGGGTATCAGTATAAAAATTCCCAAAAAGTCATTGTATCTCAACGAAAAAATAGCGATTTTCGCATGTGGAAGGGCTGCTGATGATAAATCAATTCTATATTCTATAATAACAAGAGGATACATATGTCCAAGACAGCACGAAGCGGCGTAAATATTGATCTGGGAAATCAATGTTCGCGCATAGCTTACGCATGGGCGAAAAAAAGTTTCGGGAACCGGCCGGCCGGTGAGGGAAATCCGGAACGTGATCTCGATGGAGCTTTTTCAAATATTATGAACTTTCGCGGTATAAAGATCGGAATGGCCTCCGACGGGATCGGGACCAAGATCGAAGTGGCGGAACGTACCGGTATTTATGACACCCTGGGTTTTGACCTTATTGCCATGACGGCCGATGACCTTGCCGCGAACGGCATGGAAACCGTGAATTTGACGAACATTCTCGACGTTGATCATCTTGATCCTGAGATCGTTGATGCGCTGATGCGCGGATTACATGATGCGGCAAAAGAAGCGAATATCGTGATCACCGGGGGGGAGATAGCGGAACTGGGGAAACGCATCTGCGGCTATGGTGACGGGATGCATTTTAACTGGTGCGCCGCCGGGATCGCTGTTCTTCCGGAAGGCAGTAATCCGGTCGACGGAAAGAACATTCAGGACGGAGACAGTATTATCGCTCTGAAAAGCCGCGGTTTCCGGAGTAACGGATTTTCGCTTTTACGGAGGATCATGCGGGAAAATTTCGGGAATGTCTGGCATAATGAAATATATGGGGATAAAACCTGGGGCGAGCTGGTGCTGACCCCCTCGCTGATCTATTCGCCGCTCATCGCCCATTTACGGAAATCCGGACATGAACTGAAAGGCATCGCTCACATTACCGGCGGAGGGGTGGGGGATAATCTTGCACGGGCACTGAAAACCGCCGGAAAAGGAGCCGAACTCTATGATATTTTCGGACCGCTTCCCTTTATGCGTGAAATTCAGCGAATGGGAAATATCACCGAAGAACAGGCTTACCGGCTATGGAATATGGGAAACGGGATGCTGATCGTTGCAAGTCCTCATGAAGCGGAAAACATTGTATCTTTTGCAGAAGGATCAGATTACGCGGCAAAAATCTGCGGCCGCGTTACCGGGGAAACGCCCATTGTTCTTAAAACAAAAGGTGAACAGCCCCGGACGATCCGCTATCAATGTCATAAATAGTCCGCCTGCAGAGTATTGCTCAGAAGGAAGGAGAACCGTTGAACCACTATACTGTACAGCTGATGCTTAAAGACGGACTGCCGGATAATGCCGGGCAGTCCCTTGAACGCGACGCGAAACGTTATGCCGGCATAACAACAGGAAAGGTAAGGACATCAAGGACGTTCACTATTATCACGGAAAGAAAAGAAAAAGCGATAAGAGAATTTGCCGAACATGCCCTGAAAGATCCCGTTATACATGACATGTATATGGGGAAACTGTTTACCGGCGAACCGTTTCAGCGCTATCTGCACCTGGCGAAACTTCCCGGTGTGACGGATGATGAGGGCGTTTCCACCCAAAAGACATTCAGCGACTATTTTCATCAGAATGCCGAAAATGAAGAGCAATTCATCTTTACCGGGGAGCTGTATTATTTTGAACACCCGCTTGCGGATAAGGAGCTGGAGACACTCGGCCGGGATCTCCTGGGAAATCCGCTGATCAATCATATGGAATACGGACCGCTGAAAGATCATATTGATTACATTCCGACAGTAAAGATCAAAAGTCACATCCGGATCCGTAAAATTCCGGTGGATCTTTCCGATGAGCGGCTGACGGCCCTTTCCCGGGAAATGCTGTTATCGCTGGACCTGGAGGAGATGCGCGTCATACGAAAGTATTACAAATCTGCTAAAACCCGGGAAAAGCGGTGTGTGTACGGGATATCCGCCGAACCTACGGATTGTGAACTGGAAATTATCGGGCAGACCTGGAGCGAGCATTGCAAACATAAGGAATTCAATGCCCTGATAAATTATAAAGACCTTGATACCGGTGAAGAAAAACAGATCGACTCGCTTTTTAAAACGTATATTTCCCGTTCAACCGGGATCATCCGTGAACGCTATGAAAAAGCGGGAAATAACTGGATCCTCAAAGTATTCAATGATAATGCCGGCGTTGTGAAGATTGATGATGACAATGTCTTTATCTGGAAAGTCGAAACCCACAACAGTCCCTCCGCTCTGGATCCCTACGGCGGCGCCCTGACCGGTATTGTGGGCGTAAACCGCGATCCGATGGGAACCGGCATCGGCGGCGGCAGATGTCTTTTCAATACGGATGTGCTTTGCTTCGGTTCGCCGTATTACAAAGGCGGACTTCTCGAAGGCCAGCTGCATCCCCGGCGCATCATGGCAGGCGTCGTCAAAGGCATTGAGGATGGGGGAAATAAATCCGGCATTCCCACGATCAACGGTTCCATCGTATTTGATGACCGTTTTCGCGGCAAGCCGCTGGTCTATTGCGGTACTGCCGCCGTGATGCCCATGCAATACAACGGCCGTCCTTCCTGGGAAAAGCAGATCGATCCGGGAGACCGCATTATCATGGCGGGCGGGCGTATCGGTAAAGACGGTATTCACGGAGCTACCTTTTCTTCGCTGGAGATCGATGAACATTCTCCGCGTTCCGCCGTCCAGATCGGTTCACCGATCACACAGAAAAATCTCTCCGATTTTATGCAGAAAGCCGCAAGATCCGGTTTGCTTAAATGTTCTACCGATAACGGTGCCGGGGGACTTTCTTCCTCGGTCGGCGAGCTTGCGGAAATAAGCGGCGGTGCGGTTGTGGAGCTCGATAAAGCCCCCCTGAAGTATCCCGGTCTTCAGCCCTGGGAGATCTTTATTTCCGAATCCCAGGAACGTATGACCTTTGTTGCGGAACCGGAAAAAGCACGCGAACTTTTTGCAATGGCACGTGATTTTGAGGTAGAGGTCAGTGATATCGGTTACTTTACAGATTCCGGATATCTTGATATTCGCTATAAAAATGAACCCGCTGCTTATCTGGAACTTGATTTTCTTCATAATGCCGTACCACGAAAAACGATGTCCGCCGAATGGAAGGCACCTCAGCTGAAAGAACCGGAGATCGCAGATCCCGATTTCAATAACATCCTTTTACAGCTGATGGGCCGTTTGAATATCTGTTCAAAAGAGAATATTATTCGCGTGTATGATCATGAAGTCAAAGGGAAAAGTATCATTAAACCGCTGATGGGAGCGAAGGGACAGGCACCGCAGGATGCAGCGGTCATGCGGCTTTATCATGATGCTTATACCGGCGTGGCGGTTTCAAACGGGATTATTCCGCGCTACGGGGATATTGATCCCTATGAAATGTCCGCGGGTTCTTTTGATGAGGCGGTAAGGCAAATCATCGCTGTGGGCGGTACATTGCCGGATCCCGAAAAAAATGACGGTATTTTCTGGACCGTTAATGATAATTTCTGCGTGCCGGATTCGCGCTATGATCCGGTAAAGAATCCGGACGGCAAACTCAAACTCGCAAAACTGGTAAGAATGAACGAAGCACTGTTTGATATGGCGACCTTTTTCAATATTCCGATGACTTCCGGCAAAGACAGTATGAAAAATGATTTTAAGATCGGCGATATCAAGATATCCGTACCGCCGACGATCTTATATTCGATGGTCGCAAAAATGAACGATGTGCGGCGTGCGGTCACCTCGGACTTTAAAAAAGCGGGAGATATTATTTATCTGATCGGAAAGAGCTATAATGAGCTCGGCGGCTCGGAATTATATGCACTTTTTAACGTTACCGGTGCCAATGTCCCCCGTGTACGGAAAGAAGATGCCAAACGTATTTATCGAAAGATGTCTGAAGCCAATGAACATTCCCTGCTCCAGTCCGCCCATGATATTTCGGACGGCGGGCTTGCCGTTGCTCTTACAGAATCCGCATTCGGCGGGAATATGGGGTGTTCTGTTCGTATTCCGGACAGCGGTATAGGAGCGGCGGCAGAACTGTTCTCAGAATCACACTCGCGCTTTATAGTGAGTATAAGACCGGAAGATAAAAGCAAGGTGGAAAAGATCTTCGGCAGCGACTGCACGAGACTGGGAGAAGTTATTCCCGGAGACAGGATACGTATCCGGGTCGCGGATGAGGAACTCGTTGATATGCGCATTTCGATCCTGCTGGCCGCCTGGCGGGATGCATTGAGCTTATAAAACAATAAGGGGGTCACGCAGAAGAATGAAAAGGGAAAATATGATAAGATCGTTAGTTGTAACCGGCTTCGGCATTAACTGTGAAGAGGAGATGGCGGCCGCTTACCGGCAGGCAGGTGCGGATGCCGTAATCCTGCATCTGAATGATCTGTTTGAGGAGCGGGATTCGATCCATCATTATGATATTCTCAATTTTCCCGGCGGGTTTTCGTTCGGGGACGATATCGGTTCCGCAAAGGTACTTGCCAATAAATTCAAATTCAGGAAAATGCGTTCCGGTAAATATTTTATTGACGATATTAAAAAATTTTTGTCCGCCGGGAAATATATTATGGGCGTTTGCAATGGTTTTCAGGCGCTGGTGAAAATGGGTCTGTTACCCAATACCACCGGAAATTTTGAGCAGGAGGTAACACTCACGCATAATGATTCGGGTAAATTTGAGGATCGCTGGGTCCGCTGTCTGATCACAGCGGGAAATCCTACCCCTTTTCTTTCCGGTCCGATCCAACAGATAGAACTTCCCGTCCGTCACGGCGAAGGGAAACTGGTGATCCGTGATAAAAATACGGAAAAAGTGATCCGTGATAAAAACCTGAATGTCATGACCTATGCAGATGCCCGGAACCGTCCGGCGGCAGCGTATCCGTATAACCCCAACGGTTCGCAGCTGAATTGCGCGGGTCTTTGTGATCCTGCGGGCAGGGTTTTCGGACTTATGCCGCATCCGGAAGCTTATCTCTCGTTGTATAATCATCCGGACTGGGCAAAGAAAAAACGCGAACATCCGGATATTTCCGAAGAAGGGGAGGGACTTTCCCTGTTCAGGAATATTGTGGAGAAAATAAAAGCCGGCAGAAAATGAGAACCCCGTTAGAAGAAGCAAAACGCCGCCGTTTACGCGTAAGTCTATATTACGCAAATACCATGCAGTTCATCATGCGGCTTGTGATGGGTCTGGGAATTTATATTCTTCTCCGTATTGCGGTTTATGCTTTTTTTATGAATAAATACGGTCTGCCATTCTATCTCTGCCGTGCGCCTTACGAACTTATTGTTCTTGTCTTTACTGCCATCCTGCTTCTGTTCCTTTTATGGGCAAAAGGAACCCGCCTGCATTTGCTTGCCACGCTCTGGATGCCCGCGGCCGCATGTTTTGTGATCGTGGATTTAATAAAACTCCTTGACGGTATCGCAAGTGAGAATATATTGTCCTCAGTCTGGGGAATATTGCCGTACGTGCTTCCGCTCAGTATTTTTATCATTATCTGGCTGCTGGATCTCAGAACCCGTCTTTCACGGCTTATTATCAGTATTATACTTGTACTTTTCTGCGCTTTCTGGATTTCGGATATGCCCGGCACCTTGCGGCAGGTCCGCGAATTGCACCGCGTAATAGATAACTATCAGCAGTTTTACCGGGAACTGCGTACTGAGCATATTGTTGACGCCGGAAAATTCCGGAAGCAGGATGACAGTGAACCGGTCTACAGTTACTGGACCGTACAATCGGTGGATCCGGAGGATTACCGGTTTCATGGAACGGAGCAGGAGATAAAAGAACTTGCTTATGTCCGGAAACTGGATATCGTGATCCCGGGACTGTATGAGAAGATGCCGTATTCCGCACAGGAACTCCATTTTGAAAGTCTGGAAAATACCGAACACCATTATTTTTATAAATACAGTGTTCGCCGCCATATCGTCATACGGAATTTTTATTTCAGCGGCGATACCTTTTACCGGGCGGTGTACGTGAATGGAGATGAAGTATTCCTTGATAATGTTGCTGTACGAAAAAAATGAAAGGAAAATATGATAAAGATCAAACGCGCCCTGATCTCCGTATCCGATAAAACGGGAATTATCGACTTTGCCGCTGCGCTGGAAAGGGAGAAATGCGAGATCATTTCAACCGGGGGGACAAAAAAAGTACTGGAAAATGCCGGAATAACAGTTACGGATATATCCGCGGTAACCGGCAGCCCGGAAGCCTTCGGCGGCAGAATGAAAACCATCTCCTTCCAGATCGGATCCGCATTGCTTTATGATCGCGAGAAAGATGCCAAAGAAGCTTCAGAGCTCAATATAGCGCCGATCGATATGGTGGTGTGCAATCTGTACCCCTTTGCAAAAGCACGGGCACAGGGCGCAAAACTGCCGGAACTGATAGAGAATATCGATATCGGGGGACCCACGATGATACGGGCTGCGGCAAAGAATTACCGTTTTGTAGCGACGGTCGTGGATATTCATGATTATCCCGCTCTTTTGAAAGAACTCAGCGAAAATAACGGAGCCCTGAGCGAAAAAAGCCGTTTCCGGCTAATGCGCAAGGCTTTTAATCATACTGCAGATTATGATGCGCTTATTGCTACTGCAATGGATGCAAATGCAGGTGAATTATCCGTGCGTCTGGCATTTGATCAGGCAAGAGAACTGCGTTACGGCGAGAATTCCCATCAGAAAGGCTGGTTTCTCCGTAAACGCGGTGCGGAAAACAGTTACAGCGATATGAAGGTCCTGCACGGCAAAGCACTTTCCTACAACAATATGTACGATATGTATGCCGCACTGGAATCCGTGCGGGATATGCGTCAGCATGCCTGTGCCGTCATCAAACATGCAAATCCCTGCGGTCTGTGCACCGGTGATGATCAGCGGAAGGTTCTGGAATTTGCCTGGGCCGGAGATCCGGTCTCTGCATTCGGTTCCGTGATCGCTTTTAATACGACAGTAACCAAAAATACGGTGAAATTCTTTCATCTTGAAGCAGAAAAGGTGTCCCAAAAAAAATTCGTTGAGATCGTTGCCGCACCGGCATTTGAAAATGATGCCCTGGATTACCTGCGCCTCCATAAAAATCTGCGTATTGTTGAATTCGATCCGCATTTCCTGGTCCCCGAAAAGGATATGAAGTTTCTGTATAATGCTCTGCTGTATCAGGACACCGATAATGCGATCAAAGATAAAAGCGAGTGGGTGACAGAAAAAAAAGCGGCTATTGACCCCGAGTTGCTGGACTTTGGACTTAAGGCCGTTCGGCAACTGCGTTCAAATGCCATCTGTATCGCGCGGAAGGACGATGCGGACTATTGCCGGCTTCTCGGCATGGGATGCGGACAGCCGAACCGTATCAATTCCACGGATCTTAGCATTAAACGTTGTCGTGAGAATCTGAAGAATGAATGGACAGGCGGTGAAGATCCGGAAAACTATGTGCAGGAACAAATGCAAAAAACCGTGCTTTTCTCCGATGCATTTTTTCCCTTTCCGGACAATATCGAGACGGCGTATGCGGCGGGTATCCGTACTATCGTACAGCCCGGCGGGTCCATGCGCGACAAAAAAGTGATCGCCCGGGCCGATGAGCTTGGGGTTGCGATGATGTTTACGGGGATGCGGCATTTTAAACATTAGACGGGATGTTATATTTAGACAGGATCACAGGATAGACGGGATGTTATATTTAGACAGGATCACAGGATATTGTTTTGGACAGGATCATCCCGCTTTGCTAATGTCGCCGGGAATGGGATCGCCTTTGGAAGTTATTAAAGAAAGGGCAGAATAGGATAAAAAAGAGGTAAGAGCAATAAAAATAAAATAACAAGAGGAGGACGTTATGCTATTTGAAGAGGTGACAAAAGAGATCATTGGTGCCGCTTACAGGGTGTACAACAAAATGGGCTTTGGGTATCTGGAAAAGGTCTATGAAAAATGTATGCTGATAGAGCTTAAGAAAAACGAGATACTTGATGTTAAATACCAGTGTCCTTTAAAAGTCGAATATGAGGGTAATGATGTCGGAGATTATCTTGCGGATTTTGTTGTGAATGGTGATATTATTATAGAGTTGAAATCGGTACGTAATCTATTGCCGGTCCATGAAGTGCAAGTTGTCAATTATCTTCATGCAAGCGGAACGGACCTTGGTTTATTGATAAATTTTGGAGAAAAGAAAGTCGATATACGACGTAAAGTAAGGATCTTACCCTGATCAAGACGGAAAAAATCAGACATTATCCGATTGACCTTGCAATTTTGTCATTCGAACAACTACTGCCGTTATTGATTCTATATTAAAAGCAAATGAAAAAGGAACAATTAAAATAAAAAAAGTTGATGACAATACAGCTGCAAAAGCTGAAATTATCATTCATCTTCCATCAAGTGTTTCG
>JAWOEU010000070.1:0-2953 GCA_046482575.1 Fidelibacterota bacterium | reverse complement strand
ATGACAGCGTTCAAGATGAGATACTGATGCGTTTAAGGTTTATGCATTATTAATATTTTCTGCTCATAGCGGATAAAACACTGTATAGTCATTCCGGGCTTGCTTGCGGGGCGTAGCCGTACGCCGGGCGGCGGATCGTCGAAGACTGGACGCGGAATCTTATCCTGATGGAATCAGTTTCCGGAAACACAAAAAAATACTATTCGAGTAATATGAAATATTTACTTAACGAAGAAATCCCGGACTTCCTCTTTATTCTTACACTGCAGAAGCTTATTGACAGCCTCCTCGGAATGCAGTTTTTTTCCGATCTCCGATAAAAGCTGTATGTGCGGCTCCGCAGGCTGTTTTCGTGAAACAACAAGTATAAATACTTTTGAGATCTTACCGTCCAGAGATTGAAAATCCATACCCTCCGGTTTCAGTCCCACCGCCATGGTCATCCGCTTCACTGCATCCGTCTTCCCGTGGGGAAGGGCGACTCCGAATTGCATACCCGTGCTCATTGCCGCTTCACGATCCAGAATAGCTTTCAATGTTTCATCCCGGTCAATCAACAGATCATTCTCATCAAGTTTATCGACCAGTTTTCGGATAATATCTTCCTTTTTATCGCTCTTCATATGCATAATGATACTTTCCGGGTGCAGTATTTTATCGAGAGGCATACGAAGTTTACTGTCTTTTTCTCCCGTACTGACAGTATTCCTTTCCAGATCCTTTTTCAATTCCTGCGGTTTGGCCAGCGACCTCAGTTTATCGATGGTTTGATGAAGATTCAGCAGAGTTTCATACATAATATTCTTTACGTAAGGGATGTCTTCTTTCTTACTGAAAAAAGAAACTGTTCTTTCCGAGAAACGGAAAGAGAGAAAAGTATTCTGGCGGCGAATATGATAAATATGTTCTTCACCTTCAATGAGATTAATATAGAAACCCTCTTCCTGAAAGTAACGGACAAGCTTTGCAGATACCAGTTCACAGATCTCTTCAGAAGGAAAAGAATAATCCGTTTGAATATGCTCGTCGATCACAACTCCTTTTTTCATTCCGGATTGTTTTTTGCGCATCAGCTTATCCAGCTGTACCGGCGCAAGGAGGGAGGTGACGAGTATCATCAGGATCGCAATACCGGTGATCTCTTCACTCAATATGCCGTAGGAGAGTCCGATACCGATAATGATAAGCGCCACTTCTCCGCGCGGTGCCATCCCGATCCCGATGCGGGTTGCGCCTAACGCGTTAAATTTGAAAAAACGGGAAGGAATACCGCAGCCGAGTATTTTAGAAATATAGGCGCCAAGCGTATATACAAGTCCGAAAATAACAACTTCCCAGGTATTGAACACCCGGAGATTAACGAACATTCCCGAAATGCAAAAGAAGATGGGAATGAAAAATTCGTAAATATTTTGCAAACTTTCCTGAATAACATAACTGAGGTCGGTTTTTGACAGTGAAAGCCCCATAACATAAGCGCCGATGATCATGGCCAGTCCGGCGGATTCAAAAATACCCGCAAGCAGCAGGGCAAGGCCGAAAGACATGATGCCGACAGTGCTTTGCTTTTTGAAGGTTTTCAGGAAACGGCTTATATAGCGTGCAAAAACCAGTCCGAGCACCGTAAATACCAGCCACACACCCAGAGCTTTTAAAACGGTTCCGCCGATGAACGACCATTGGAGACTGCCGTCTTTTGCCGATGCGATACCGATGATGATTGCCAGCAGAATAATACCCAGTACATCATCAATAACTGCACTGCCGAGAATGGTAACTCCTTCGGGCGAGTTTATTTTTTTCCGGGTTGACAGAATGCGGGCAGTGATCCCGACAGATGTTGCCGTACTGATCACACCCAGAAAAAGCGCCTGTGGGTGCATGAACGGAACCTTCAGGAAAAGACTGGCCATACCGGCACCTATGGAAAAGGATACCGCAACCCCAAATCCGCCGATAACAATACTCGGCAGCGTGAAACGTAAAAAGAGATCAATATCGGTCTCTAGACCAACCATAAAAAGCAATAATATGGAAGCAATGACTGAAAAGGCATAGAGTTCAGGTGAAATGGGCAGACTTGCTTCCGGATTTGTCATCAGGAAACTCCCGAAAAGTCCGTGCGGAAGACCCGGCAGAGAGATCCTGCCCAGGAGATAGGGTCCGATAATGATCCCGGCAAATAATTCGCCGATAACGCCGGGAAGATGAATGCGCCGGAATAATTTCCCCATATATTTTGCGGCAAAAAGAATGAGAGTAAGCTGAAAAACCAGAATCATCATCTTATGTACCATCGAATTGTCCGGTGCCGCATATGCCGCAGCCGGAAAAAAGATTAAGGCGGCGATAAAAACAATGAGCGTGGTTCGTTTATGCTTTGACATAGTGCTTATTTTGTCTCCTGTTTCAGGATTCCGATCTCAATCAGTTGATGCATTATATAAAAACCGATAAATGAGAATATAAAGGGAAGGGGTTCAACCGCTTTTGACAAAATAACGATGATCAGTGCCGCCAGCATTGCAAGGAAGCGCCCCGACGTCCATAAAAAAATATTTCTCATCATTTGTTTATAGGTGCGGTCGCCCTGTTTCCGCCGGGAAACGACATATGCTGTCACGGAATTAAGGAGGCTTAAGACAGCCGGAATGGTATTTTCAGGGATATATTCTCCGGAACTTACCCTGAAAAGTATTGCCAGCAGTATAAGTGTCGAAAAGATGATCAGAATATAAAAACGGAATCGCAGCCAAAGGGGTTTCAGAACCGTCCGGAGTTTATCGGTATCCCTTGTCATATTATCCGTGTCCTTTAATTTATCCGCATGAAGATAGCGAAAAAAAGTTCAAATGTAAATAAGAGATAGGTTTCACTTTAAATATTTTTGCCGTTTCAGCCGCTCATATTGAGTAAATCGGAAGAACAGAGATATAACCTGATTTCCTATCGG
>JAWOEU010000115.1:0-14760 GCA_046482575.1 Fidelibacterota bacterium | reverse complement strand
GGCCTCTCTGCGAAGCCGCCCTTTCGGAAATGCACGCCGACCTTGCCATCCTTGGTTGTGCCGGCCTCACGGAGGAGGGCATCTGGAACAGCAACGCCCTCCTCGCCAGCTATCAGCGTAAAATGATAGCCTCCTCGGCCCGGACCCTTTTTGTCGCCGACAGTTCCAAGGTGGGCAAGCGCGCCCTGACCCTTACCAGCCGGTACCGTCCCGACTTCACTATTGTCACCAACGAAGGCCACCTGCCTTATATCAGGGTGATAAAAACGGTATCTATACTTTCCGGCCGGATCCGCATTTTCCGCATATTGTTCAGTAACAGCTGTCCGTCTGAACCGGTATCGAAGAGGATCTGCCTTTCTGCGGTCTGAATAACTGCGGAAAAACCCCAGTCCGCCTCCATATCCTCACGATATGCGGTGTTGTCGTAAATAATACTGATCAGCATAGGATTATCCTTTTTTTTTCTTGTGCAGGCAGTGCGGAATCCACATGGGTGTTTCTTTCATATATTGACGATAGGATTCACCGAAATATTCCAGAAGCAGTTTTTCTTCATGCCGGCAAAGAAAATATATAAAAATCGCGCCAGTAAGCCAAACGATGATTGCCGCTACGGACAAACTCAGAAAGATAAAACTCAGGTAAAGGAGAAGCTCGCTAAGATACATCGGATGCCGGATCTTTGCATAGATCTTTTTGTTTACGACAACCGGAGGATCGCGGTGTTCCCCGAAAATAATACGTTTGCTCTCCATTGCAAGATAAGCCGAACATACCAGCAGCCATGCTGCCGGCAGAAGCCGGATGTACAGGGGAACGATTTCATTTAAAAAAACACTTAGACGAAGAAAAAAACTGTCCCCCGCCCATACCAGCATAAAAACCACAAAAAATACTACCTGGCCGGCATCACCATATCGATGCTCGCCGATCAGGTCCGGGCGAACAGAATTATCCCGATATTTTTTTCTTCTTCTCATTTTTGCTTTTTATAACTGCTGCGCGGGAATTGCGTTCACAACTCCGGAAAAACATTTCGGGAACCCGTTTATGCGTTAATGAAATTCCGGACCGTTCCCGGCTAACGTTATTTTCCTGAACAGAGGAGGTCCATGACCCGGCTGGTCCTTGCGGCGCTTTCTCCTGTACTCGGGCAACTGCCTTCTCCGCGGAGTTCTGAAACAATACTTCTTATCAGCGGTTCCTGGATATGCAGCGGAAGCTCCATTTCCTCCTTAATAATACCCGTGCTTTGGAAATCTCCGTATATACATGCGTTGGCAAATGTGGAAAAACGCAGAATTCCTTCGGTACCCAGAATACAGATAAGGTCTCTTTCTTCAGAGGGAGGACTCACGAAACACCAATCACCGCCGCCGGCAACGCCGTTCTTAAAACGAAAAACGCCTGTCAGAGTATCTGCAGGCACATACAAACCCGCACGGTTTTCTGCGATCCCGTGCGCCCGCACCACGGGACCGAAAAGAAAATCCATCAGATCCAGCTGGTGGGAAGCCAGATCATGAAAATGCCCGCCTCCGGAAATCCCGGGCTGAATGCGCCAGTTATTTTCCGGATGAAAAATATCCTCCGGATACGGTGGCCGGTGATAACGTATATGCACGGAACAGGGAATACCGATCCGTTTTTCTTTCAGTAATTCTCCGACGCGTAAAAAATGCGGAAGCGCCCGCCGGTAATAAGCCACAAAGAGCGGAACGCCGGCACGCTCACAATCGCGGATCATCCTTTTACATTCTGCATAATTTCTTGCCATGGGTTTTTCGACATAGACGGCCTTCCCGGCCTTTGCAGCCATTCCGGTATATAAAGCATGTGTATCCGGAGGTGTGGCTACATATACGGCATTGATCTCCGGGTCGCGGAAGATCTCTTCAGCTCTTGTTGTCCATACGGGAACATTATGCCTCGCCGCAAAATCCCTGCATTTGGCGGCATTGCGCCGCATAACGGTTTTCACTCGTGAATGCGGGATGATCTGCATTGCCGGCATACTTTTTTTCTCACAAACCCGGCCTGCACCGATCACTCCCCATACAATATCTGCGGCCGCTTTCATGTTTTTTACTCTTCCGCTACATCTTTCATGTCAAAAACCAATCCGCCCCAACGGACCGTGCATTTATTGAATATCCAGAAATACAGCCGTGTCAGAAGATAGACAATAATAAAATAGAATACCGGCATCACGATATATGCAAGTCCCACATATAACATTTCTCTGGAATTACCCGCCATTCCGGCGATCAGGATAAAAAACCCGATAAGAGAAAAGATCAGCATTAAAAAAAACGTTGTTATCGCGATGATCTTTGTTGTCTGTCTCCCGTCAACAGAAATAATTTCTTTCTTCATGATTTTTCTCCTTTGTGTTTTGAGGTATCTGATAAAACTCTTACGATCTCCGCCAGAAGCGTTTTCTTATCAAAGGGTTTTGCTACATAACCGTGGCATCCGGCAGAAAGGCATTGTTGTTTTTCATTCTGCATGGCATATGCCGTCTGCGCTATGATCTTCAGGGAGTAGCCTTTCTCCCTGATCAGCTTGAGACATGTATATCCGTCAATTTCAGCAAGATTAATATCCAGAAGCAGGAGATCGGGAAGTTTTTCCTCAAGCATGTTCATTAGTTTTACACCGTCAGCAGCAAAACGCAATACGGCACCCGTATCTCGCAGATACATGTTAAGAAGATAATAGGAGCCGGGATCGTCCTCCGCAATAATGATCTCCATGTCTTCCAGATCGGGAACCGGCGGTTTTTCCTTTCTTTCATTCTTGTCAATATCTTCAGCACGTTCCAGCGAAAGAAAAAAGTAAAAACAACTGCCATTCCCGGGTTCAGATTCGAGCCATATACGCCCCCCAAGTAATCCCACAATACCCTTGCAGATACTCAGACCCAGGCCGGCTCCTTCATTAAAGCTTTCTTCTTCCGCCTGGCGAAAGTGCTCAAAAATAATTTTCTGTTTCTCTTTCGATATACCGCGACCGGTATCGCGGACGTAAACGGTCAGTTCAACATACCTGTTTTTATCTTTAAAACTGCATCCCAGTTCAATAATACCTTCTGATGTATGTTTTATCGCATTATCCAGAAGATTGTCTATAAGCTGACGTAAACGGTACGGATCTGTTTTTACCTTTAGCCCGCGGTGTGATTCCGGAAAGATCATGCGAAGCGTTACATTCGTTTTTTCTCTGTAGCGTTTGTCATTCTTGAAGGTTTCTATGCTTTGAGCAAATATCTCGTACAGGGAGAATATCTGCGGATACATTTTCAGCAGACCGGTTTCAAGTTTTGAAATATCCACAATATCATTTATGATCTGCAAAAGCCGCCGGCCGGAGCCCTGAATGATCCTAAGATAATCCTGTTCTTTTTCTTTTGACAAGCCGTCATTGATCAGCATATCAGAAAAACCGATAATGGCATTCATGGGGGTTCGTATCTCATGGCTCATATTTGCAAGGAATACTGATTTCAGCCGGTCACTCTTCTCTGCTTTTTCCTTTGCTGCCTTCAGTTGGCGTTCGGTTTGCCGTTTTTTTGTTATGTCATTGAAAAAATTAAGTGTTGCGGGACGGCTTTCCCATTCCAGAGGCACGGAATTTACTTCAATCCATTTTATTCTCCCGCTTTCCGGAAGCATGCGGAATGAATAATTCTCAGGACTTTCTTTTCCGCTAATACCGTCAATATTGCGTTGCAGTACGTTTTTACGGTCTTCGGGGTGAATAAATGTTGAAAAGGGTTTGGTGGTGAGTTCTTTATCATCATACTCCAGAATTCTGCATCCCCGGGGATTAACAAAACGGATATAACCTTCCTGGATCACCAGGATCCCCTCTCCCGCATTTTCGACCAACTGGCGGTATTTCTTTTCACTTTCCTCCTTATCCTTCCGGGCCTGCCAGTTGGACAAGTGTCTCAGCATTAACAGACCGAGAAGCATCGTACCGGGGGTGTAAACAACAAAAAGCGGAAGGATGATAGAGCGCAGCGTTTCCATATAAACATCGGAGGGTAATAAAAATGTGCACCCCAGCATGGCAAGGTGGACAAAAAGACCGAGTAAAAGCAAATTTATTACCGGTTTCTTAATACTACGGGGCGGAAAGAACCATCGCCAAAGAAGTCCGATACCTCCGGAAGTCAATATGACGGCAACTCCCATAAGCATACCGCTTCCTCCGATATAAACACGATAAGCAGCGGTTATGGCCATGGCTATCACTGTGGGAACGGCACCAAAGAAGAGGCCGGAAACGGAAAGCAGTATAGACCGGCTGTCAAATAAAAGTCCTTCCCTCAGCGTCCAGGGGGTAAAGATCAGAAAAATACCGATCGCTCCGATGATGATGCCGGCAAGTATTTTCTCTTTATAGTTGCGGATCTCATCACTCTTATTCCATAAATAATCATATATCATGCTGAAAGCCAGCAAAACCGCAATATTCTGTATTAAACTAATAAATACTGATCTCACCATTGCTGAATCTCCTAAAAAAAAGTATAGAATATAATATTGACAAATCCGCAAATATCAAAGAACAATATATCCGGAAAGGCAATTGATCCGTCGTTTGTTGATCTGCTGTTGAAAAATTACGGTGGAATTTACTCGTTTCGTTTCAAACACTCCTTATTTTCCGATTCTCATATTTTACAATCTCGCCTTGCAAGTCCGGAGATTTTCTTGTAAAATTTGTGACTTATATTGAGGATAGTGATGGATTTTCTCTTTTATTCAGACTGGGGGCTTTTTATTGTTTTTACACTGGGTATCCTGCTTATCCTTTTTTTTGCTGAAATGCTGCTTAAATTAATACGCTGGCATTCTCATAACACACGACGCCTTGTACACATCCTTGTAGGCTGTCTGGTTTGTACGGCTCCATTTATTTTTGAATCCCGGGCCCCGGTACTTGTTATAGCAGGCATTTTTATTGTTCTCAATATTCTGGCCCTAAAATTCAACCTGATCAGCAGTATCCATGAAACCGACCGCATTTCTTACGGAACCGTTTATTTTCCGGTCTCCTTTTTTATTCTTGTATTCTGGTTCTGGGATAAAGATCCGGCGATCCTTTTGACCTCCATGCTGATCATGGCCTTTGCGGATCCTGTGGCAAGCTGGGTGGGTGAATCCCGGAAAAAACCCATAATATTCAGGATCCTGAGTGAAAAAAAATCTCTCCAGGGAAGTACCGCAATGTTCCTGGTGGCCTTTATTGCCGCTATTTTCAGCATGAAAATATTCAGAGGTGTGTTCATACAACCGGATATCAGCTGGCAGACCGCTGTGGTCTTCGGTTTTTTTACGGCGATCTATTCCGCCGGTGCTGAAACGATCTCTCACCGGGGTACGGATAATCTGATGGTACCCATTGGTACTGCTGTTATCCTGGATGCTTTCTATAACGGGACACCGGAACTGCAGTTTCAGCTGATGCTTTGGATGGGTATTACCGTGCTTATTGCATATCTTGCATATAAGACCGGAACCCTTACCCTTTCCGGTGCAATGGGTGCCTGGCTGCTCGGGACCGTGGTCTTCGGACTGGGAGGACCCGAATGGATGATCCCCATTGCAGTCTTTTTTATTTTTTCCTCCGCACTTACCAAACTTGGCAGGAAACATAAGATAAAGCTTGAGAATATCTTTGAAAAAACCGGCAGAAGGGATATCTATCAGGTTTTTGCAAACGGCGGTATAGCGATGGTTGCAACGATGGCATGGCATTTTTTCGAACCGGTGTGGCCGCAAAGTGAGATCCTCTGGTATCTGATCTTTATTACGTCGATATCGGCAGCCACGGCAGATACCTGGGGAACAGAGATCGGTTCGTTCAGCAGACGTGATCCTGTCAGTATAAAGACCTGGAAAAAAGTTCCCATGGGCACATCGGGCGGACTTTCTTTTTTTGGCACGGCCGGAGCATTTTCCGGCGCCCTTCTGATGGCTTTTACGGGAAAATATGTCTTGCTTATCTTTACCGGCATTGAAATACCTTTGTCCCTGGTATTCCTGATAGGCATTTCCGGACTCGCGGGTGCACTTGTCGATTCTCTGGCCGGTGCAACGATCCAGGCACAATACCAATGTCCTGTCTGTAAGAAGATCACGGAAAAAACCTGTCATTGCGGACAGATGGATATTCTCTTGATAAGGGGCAAAAAATTTATTAATAATGACGTTGTGAATTTCTGCAATACATTTGCCGGCGGTTTGCTCGGCGGAATATTGTATCTTATCTATTATTGAGGTAACCGTTTATGAAAAAGATCATTAAAACTCCTTATGCGAACATGTACGAGGATGCAAGTTTTTCCTCCCAGCTTGTAACCCAGGGACTGATATGGGATATAGCGGAGGTGCTTGATACGAAGGGCGATTGGGTAAAACTCCGCCTTCCTGACGGATATGAAGCCTGGTCACAGAATTTTTCAACTCTGGATATGAGTGAGGAAGTAAATGCGGTACTGGAAATCCTTCCCCGGCTTATGATACATACCCCGTTCCTGGCGGTGTATGATAATCCGGACATGACGGGGCAGCGTATAGGGGTCCTGGCCATGGGTGCATCAATTCCCTTTCTGGAGCAACGCGATGAAGATTATGAGATCCTGCTTCCCGGCGGCAGGCACGGGCACATCCGGCAGCCGAAACTTACGGTCAGAAATCCCCGCGACGTAATTCTGTGTTCCGCCGGCCGCCTGCGAGGTGCTGCCTACTTCTGGGGCGGAAAATCCGAAAACGGCTGCGACTGCTCCGGCCTGACACAAATGTGTTTTGCGATAGCGGGATTCTCTCTGCCGCGCGATGCCAGTCAGCAGATCCGCCTGCTGAAAGAACATCCGGTCCCGCTTGAAAAGGCCAAACCGGGTGATCTGGCTTTTTTCCAAAATGAAAAAGGAAATATTACACATGTCGCGATCATGCGCAAAACACCGGAGTATATTCATTCATCCGGCGAGATAAAGATCAACAGTTTCGATCCCGAAGAGGCACATTATCTGAAAAAACTTCATGATATGCTTGAAGGTGTCTATTCGATCGAAACGTTATTACGAGGATAATATGACTGCAAAACGTATTTTATCGGGCATGCGCCCTACCGGCAAACTGCACATCGGACATTATGTAGGCGCTTTGGAAAACTGGGTGGAACTGCAAAAGGAATATCAGAATTTTCATCTGATCGCCGATTATCATGTGCTGACCACGGATCTGGATACCTCCCGCATGCTGAGCAATACCATCGATATGGTGAAGGACTGGCTGGCTGCCGGCATTGATCCGGAAAAAAGTCCTGTCTTTCGCCAGTCCCGCGTCAAAGCGCATGCCGAGCTTTATCTTTTATTTTCCATGCTGGTCACAAAAGAACGGCTGGAACGTAATCCGTCACTCAAAGAACAGATCCGCGACCTGGATCTTCCGGCGGTCGTTTACGGACATCTCGGCTATCCGGTGCTTCAGGCGGCGGATATTCTGCTTTACCGGGCAAATGCGGTACCTGTCGGGGAAGATCAGAGCTCTCATGTTGAGATCAGCCGTGAGATCGCACGCAAATTCAACAAGATCTATGGGGATATATTCCCCGAACCCCGGACAAAACTTACACGCTTCCCCCGTCTTCCCGGTCTGGACGGAAAAGCAAAGATGTCCAAATCACTGGGAAACACGATTTTTCTCTCCGATGAACCGGAAGCTATCTGGCAGACGGTACGCAAGGCGGTGACCGATCCCCGGAAGATCTACCGCAATGATCCCGGCCGTCCGGATATATGCACCATTTTTACCTATCATACCGTTTTTAATGCAGAAGAAACTGCGGAAATCCGGCGTGATTGCGAATCGGGAGCATTGGGCTGTGTAAACTGCAAAAAGAACTGTGCCGCTAAGATAGCGGACTATTTTTTGCCGCACCGTGAAAAGCGCTCTGCGCTCAGCGATGACATGGTTATGGATGTTCTTCATGAGGGTGAGAAACGCGCACGGAAAGAAGCTGCAGAAACTATGGAGCTGGTCCACGACGCTATGAAACTTGGCTAAGCGGCAGCTGAAAACGGCAAAAATTATCGTGAATATAAATTGTAATTATTAGTAAACGTGTAACATGAGGGTGTAAGTCGTTTTCCCGAAATACCGTTGCTTTATGCTGATGGTTTTATTTCAATAAAATCATTTTCTTCGTTTTTATGTCCGGTCCCGCACTCAGCCGGTAAACATACATTCCGCTGGGAAGATCTCCCGCATGGAATTGGACTGTATAATAGCCTGCTTTCTGATAATCGTCGACCAGGGTGCGTACCGGGGTGCCGTTCAGATCATAAATGTTCAGGCTGACCTTCCGGCTTTCCGGAAGCTGATAGGAAATAGCGGTTCCTGCGTTGAAAGGGTTTGGATAATTTTGTCCGCAGATAAACGTTTTGGGCAAATCATTATTTACCGCCGTTTCGCTAACCCAGATATCTATATGCCGTGAGACCGTATCGCCCTCATTATCTTCCGCAATGAATTTCACCGTTTCAATCCCCAGATATTCATTGCCGGGCAAAATATCAATAATTGAATCATTTCTTGCTTCAATAGAAAGCTCCGTACTGTTACCTTCCCAGGAAAAATGCAGCGGATCGCCGTTGGGGTCCATAAAATATTGCTGTAAATTACACGATGAAGCCGTGTTCTTCCGGACATTCAGTGTATCGTTCCCGGTAAAAACGGGAGCATCATTGATAACATGAATAAAATCATCTTTTTTATAATTTGACTGCATGCCGTTCGCCTGTATTGTCAGGGAAATACTGTATGTACCGGAACGTGTATACGTATACTCCGGCTCATTCCCGGTATTGAAATCACTGCCGTCCCCGAATTCCCATATCACCGTATCGATCGCATTCGGCTGCGCCACCGTGGTGTTCATAAATTGGACCGTGAAGGGTTTGGAACCGCTTCGCTCCGCAAGATGAAAGCCTGCAGACACACCTTCATTAAGAGCGGAAAGGATCGTAAGATCATCAATACACCAGTATTTTTCACCGGATCCGCGGAAATCGAACTTGAACTTCACGTTCCGGAAACCGGCCACCGCTGACGTAAGATCCAGTTCACTTATTTCGGGATCGGAGGTATTTTCCGTCCATCGTCCGGCTTCATACCAGGTCTTTCCGTCATTTACGGTATAAAGCACACGTGCAAGGGTCAGAGATTCCACCAGCAGCTTATGCTCAAACCGGAGTAGTACACTGCGACTGAGTGCAAAATTGAAAGACTGTGTTATCATTTCCGTATCTATTTCCTTATCCCCCGCATACTCGCTGTCGATGATCATAAAACCATCACCGGCCGAGCGTGCATTGAAACTGCGTTCTCCGGGGTTATCTGCCGACCAGCCTCCGTTTCCCGTCCTGTCGACGATCAGCCAGCCCCGCGGAAGACCTTCCGTAAAACCCGTCTCAAAAAATGGCGGTGAATCCGTGCTCGCCGAGGCAGTCAGTTTATTGGAATAGACATAAGAACTATCGTTAAAAGAAAAAATACCATAATTGTACCTGGTCCCGGGAAACAGGCCGGTATGATAGAACATCGTATCGATGCCTTTATAAATGACCTCTCCGCCGGCAACCGAATCACCTGTCGCAAAACGGGAATAGTTTGGCAAATAATCGATATCATCTTCACGGGAAGAAACAATGATCACCGAATCTGCGGCGGCATTCAGGGACCAGTCCAGACGAATGGAATCATAGCCCAGTGAAAAAAGCTGCAGGCTGCCCGGCATATCAACATGATCATCTCCGAAATTAAAACTTATTACACCTTCATTTTCCGTGATATTGCGGATGGGACTGCGGCTGGACCTTCCTGCCCAGTCCAATGCATTGGGACTCCCGCTATCCAGAAATTCCGTATTACTCCCCGTTCCGGGAAAGGGATCTCCGCCATCAATATAAGAAGCTGTTATATTTCCGTAACCGTCCGCTTCCTCCAGATCAAATCCCTGGCGATAGGGATTGCAATTCAGTGTATTATTATTCCACCCGCTATGGTTCATGTCTATATGGAACATTAAAAGTCCATGTCCCGGCAATGCCGTATCCCAACCGCTGCGCTGGCGGTTTTCCATCATAAAAAATTCACCTTCCGTCTGTGAAAAAAAATAGCGCACTTCATTATCCGTGTGTGCGGGATTCAGGGTGACGAATTCCGTTCCATTGAGTTCTACGGGTTCGGCCCAGCGCAGATACATGCGCGACCAGGCATTAAAAAGCGGTGGCCGCTTCCCGGCGTCATTCCAGGAACCGCCGGCCATCAGGTCCCATTGTCCCAGTCCGCCGCAATTACCGCCGCTGCCCTCATAATCGGTATCATAATAATCCGGTAATCCGCAGACATGCCCGAACTCATGACAAATAACTCCGATACTGGTGCGTGTCGTTCCAGATGTCCCGTACAGCTCCATAGAGGTGGAATAATCATAAATCCGTTTGCCGTCGGCTGTCAGCGTACTCGCAAGATAGGCCCAGCGATGCGGCCAGATAGTATTTTCATCCGCTCCGTAAAAGCACTCTCCGTAGCCGGCGTAAATAAAATAGATATTATCAACGAAACCGTCATTATCATTATCGTACTGCGAAAAATCCACGAGAGGGTCGGCTTTTGTAACGGCTTCATAAACAAACAACTGAATGTTATCATCATCGCCTTTTCCGTAAAATGCGTAACCGCTGTCAAGTTTTACCGGTCCCACTACGTCAAAATGCGGTTCAAAACGGCCGAAGGACGCGTCTTTATAGTATTGACCGACACTGCCGGCGGCACCGTTGTGCATATAATTTTTTCCGTTCATCAAACTGTCGAAATCAGCCGGGCGGTGCGTAAAAGAAAGGTCATCAAATTCAACCATGATCAGCAGGAATTTCTGTTCCCCCAGAGTGGGAAAATTCGTTTGTTCAAAAGGGACAGACGTTGGAGAAACCGCTTTTATTCTTTCCGTGCTGCGTTGTTTTTCAGGAGAAATATGGATTGGCGGGATATCAGAAATAAAAGCTTTTTCTTTCACACTCCGGGATCCGGGATCATGCGCCTTTACACCGGAAGTCCGGAACCCGCCGCTGCCGGCAGTCAGTGCATATTCGAAAATTCCCCTGCTGTTCCTCAGTAAAAGATGTCCGTCCTTGCTTTCATGCCAGGAAATGTTTTCATCTCCGCGCAGATAAACCGTCAGGGTCCTTCCGTCAGAGTAACGGATCAGGCCCGGTTCCGGATTTGCGGGAACCGCCATTAGAATGCTGAAAAACCAAAAAACAACTACAATTAATTTTCTCATAAACCTACTCCGAAATTCTGATATTATACAAAAGCATTTTGATACACGGAAATTATTTAATATTTTTTTATGTGAACATATTATGAGAAAGTCTATGGACAGAAAATTGCTTATAGAACGTTCTGCGGAGGGTAAACAAAGTCTGGCTCTCCCCGCTTGCGATGTGCCGGTACAAGCTGTTGAAGACCTAATTCCCGCAAAATTCCTGCGTTCAGGGAAAAACGCTCTGCCGGAAGTTAGTGAACCGGAGGTTGTCCGGCATTATATTAATTTATCGGTCCTGAATCATCACGTGGACAAGGATTTCTATCCGCTGGGATCCTGTACGATGAAGTATAATCCCAAGATCAATGAAGCTTTCGCGGCAATTCCCTGTATCGCCGGACTGCATCCTTTCGGGGCTGAGGACTGTTCACAGGCCGCACTGAAAATCTATTATGAAGTGGAGCAGTATCTCTGCGCGATCACCGGCATGGATGCATACACCCTGCAGCCGGCAGCGGGTTCACACGGCGAACTGACCGGCGTGATGATCATGCGTCAGTACCACACTCTGAAAAACAATCATAAGACCTCAATACTGATCCCGGATTCTGCACACGGGACCAATCCCGCTTCTGTGCATCTGGGAGGGTATAAAGCCGTTACCGTGGCCTCCACTTCCGGCGGATTGGTGGATATCGATGATCTGAAAGCCAAACTCAATGACGAGGTCGCGGGTTTTATGCTGACCAATCCCAACACCCTTGGTATCTTTGAAAAAAATGTGCTGGAGATCGCCGACCTGATCCACTCTGTTGACGGACTGATGTACATGGACGGCGCGAACATGAATGCACTTATGGGACTTGTCAAGACCGGTGATATGCAATTTGACATTACACACCTTAATCTGCATAAAACTTTTTCCACACCTCACGGCGGCGGGGGACCCGGTGCAGGACCTATCGGAGTGGTAAAAAAACTGCTGCCGTATCTTCCCGTGCCCCGGGTAAATAAAGAAGATGATCATTATTTCATGAGCTTTGATCATCCGGAGAGCATTGGAAAGGTACTGGCTTTTTGGGGAAATTTTACGGTAATTGTCAAGACATGGGTTTATATCCGCATGCTCGGCGAAGAGGGACTGCGGGACGCAGCACGTCATGCTATCATTAATGCAAATTATATCAAAGCTTCTTTAAATGATTGTTATGAACTCCCATACGGGTCAACCCCCATGCATGAATGTGTCTTTTCCGGCAACCGGCAGAAATGTCATGGTGTCCGCACTCTTGATATAGCAAAACGTCTGCTGGATTACGGTGTGCATGCGCCGACGGTCTATTTTCCCCTCATCGTACATGAAGCCCTGATGATCGAACCCACAGAAACCGAGAATAAAGCTTCACTGGACCATTTTATCGACATCATGCATTCTATTCACCATGAATGTGAGAATAACCCCGGCCTGTTGAAGTCCGCCCCGCAGAACACACCGGTAAAACGGCTTGACGAAGTAAAGGCAAACCGCGAACTGAACGTCCGATGGTAATACACTACCGCAAACAACGAAAAGACATCAAATATCAGCCGCAAATGAGCGGATTGGATATTGTACGGCGTTTTTTCCCGGATAAGCGTGAAGCAATACTTTGCATGGGCTGTGACGCGGATCTTCAGAGCCTGAACAATCAAATAGCAAAAGACACTGAGAATATCGTTTTTTATGATATTCAGCATCCCCTGGGAGCACATTGTCTGGCCATCAGTACTGTTGCCCTTATGCTTATGGCTGCCGAGGGACTTTTTTCCGATACACGGATCTCGGTTGAACATTCTTTCAGCAAGGGATTTTACTGCGAAGCTCTCCGGCAGGACATCTTGCCCGATAATTATCTGGAACTCCTGCAAAAGAAAATGGATGAACATGTCAGATCCGGTTATGAGTTTGAAGAACGTATTGTCAGCATGGAACAGATCCGTGATTTTAATTATAAACGTTTTAGGGTCCTGAAATACAGTCCCCGCAATAAATTCCGCATTTATGACCTCTGCGGTTTCCCCCACTGGTTTATATCCCCGCTTGTACCTTCGGCCTCTTACATAAAAAAATTTCGGATCACTCCGTATGATAACGGCTTTGTTCTGGAATTTCCCACACAGTCCTCACCCGACCGGATACCCGAATTTACCCCTTCACCCAACCTGTTCAGGGTCATCCGTGAAAGTGAAGAACGCGGAAAAATGCTGAACATCCGCCATATCTGCGATCTTAATGCAGAGGCTCTGAAAGGGAAACAAATAAGGATCATTCATCTCTACGAAGCCCTGCATGAAAAAAAGATCGCACAGATCGCCGATACCATCAGTCACGATCCCACGCTGCGTTTTATTTTTATCGCCGGACCTTCCGCCTCGGGAAAGACCACTTTTATGAAGCGGCTTTCCATTCAACTGCGCATTAACGGTCTGAAACCGAAACATTTGTCCCTTGATGATTATTTTGTCGAAAGAAATGATACGCCGCTGGATGAACACGGAAAACTGGATTTCGAACATTTCTCCGCTATCGATCATCAATTGCTTGAAAACCAGCTTCGCGGTCTGATGAATGGCGAGGGACAGCATCTGCCCCGTTTTATTTTTGAAAGGGGAAAAAAGCAATTTGCAAAAGAAAAAACCTTTCTTGAACAAGATGAAATTCTTGTAATGGAGGGCATTCACGGATTGAATCCGGCTCTGGCGAAACATATACCGGGGGACAAAAAGTTCAGGATCTACATAAGTGCACTTACGCAATTGAACTTTAATCTCTATAACCGGGTCTCAACCTCCGATACACGTCTGCTGAGGCGCATGTACCGTGATTTTCAGTTCCGCGGACATTCACTGGAAGATACGCTACTCCGCTGGCCTTCCGTAAGACGGGGAGAAGATCGCTGGATCTTCCCTTTTCAGGAAAATGCCGATGTTTATTTCAACAGCGCCCTGGAATATGAGTGGTCCGTATTCAGCGGTGTTCTGCTTGAGCAACTAAGAGCTCTTCCCGGCGCATCTCCGGTCAAGGCGGAGGCCGAACGTCTCTGCAGCCTGATGGAACTTTTCATTTCTTTTGAGATCGACAAGATCCCGCCGACATCCATTATTCAGGAATTTCTGGGAAAAAGCTCTTTTGATTACTGATCTGCCCTATTGTAAACATGATCCGTGAACTCCGTATTTTTTTGTTTCATTATCTTCCCCTGATTCTGTATTATTATCTATTACTCATAAGCATATCCATAGGTTGTCATGCTGAAAAAAAATATCAGGTTGGTTTCAACACGCAGCAACACCTCCTATCCCATTGAACGCACAGAGGAGTCTGCCGATAACGGTGAATCTCTGGAAGTCCGGATTGACAGTATTGAAAAT
>JAWOEU010000089.1:0-12834 GCA_046482575.1 Fidelibacterota bacterium | reverse complement strand
AATACGGGTGTTGAAACCATAGTTTCTTCCACAAAGTACCGTAAATTTACTTCTTTATTTTCACTTTTGGCATTACGGGTCATGAACTGGAAACGCATAAAGTAGCTGAAAAGATAGACCAAAATAATGACACCGGCGAGAAGAGGGATCCTGTAACCCTGAGCATCCGAAAGATTAATCAGAAGGGCAGTGAGAGCACCGACAAGTCCCGCCCAGGAGAACCAGCGTGTACTGCGTTTCGTGATTGCATCGACAATAGGTCCGATGATCAAAACACCGCCGCGCATCAAAAGCATTGCAAAAACGATACTCAGGCCTTCAAAAGTATAAGCAAGTGTCGTCGTGCCAATGATTAGTGAGGTAAAAATACCGGAAAGGACCGTCCATTTTGTCGGATGCGGTATACTCATTCCGAATACGGTCGAATGCTTGGCATATTTCCACCAGCCGAGTATGCTGATCAAAACGATCATCGTAACGAGTGTCGCCAGGGCGGTTACGGGAAGAATACTAAATCCTGCCATAGCTTTACCGTCCAGCGAAGGAAGGAGTCCCTTGCTCATGATCTTTGCGAAAAGACTGTAAGGGATATAGCAGGCGAAATATCCAAAGGCAAAAAGCCAGATACTGTAATCCGCTAAAAATTCTTTGAAAGTTCTTTTTTCCACGATTACCTCATTATTTTTTCTTTTTGATATTCCACAGTTCAGTAAAACATTTTTCCAGTACGGGTCCCAATTTTTTATAATCATCCGTAACTTCCGGCATATTATTAAAAACGACATAGGGGATCTTATGACCGGAAAAATATATATACTCTTTGTCGTTGCCGCTGAAATCTTCCCAGTCGATCTTCCCGTATAAACGTTCAAGCTTTTCATCCGGAAGTCCGTGTTCAAGGATGGAATCGGGCCGTTCCGGGTTGAAACGCCGCCGGTTTTTCCGCAGGGATTCTTCATAGGGAACATCAACATAAAGAATACAGGCTTTATTGAGAATTTCATCGGAAAGATGACGGAATGCGCTTTTATATCCACCGTGTTCCGAACCGCGGCTGAATTCGATTATGGTTGTAGTATTTTCCGGATATTCTTTGTCGCGTAATTTTTTCTGGTATTCCATGGAAATACGTTCAATAAGTAGATCCCAGAGATAATCATGAAGGAAATAACCTTCAGAATCTGTGTGTAAACGGGGTTTACCCATGATCTTCTCCAAAATGGCGTCTTCTTCAAACCAGGTCCAGAGCATGGGAAAATCATCGATCTCTTCAAATTTATTAATATGAAAACGTTCAAGACGTTCAGAAACAGACGTTTTATTTAAATAATCAATGACTTCAGATTTCCCTGATGCGGGGCGGCCCATAAGAATAATGATCTCAAAATGCTTTTTCATATGCACTCCTTGAAATATTTACAATAACTTTAAAAAGTAATAAAAAAGACACTGAATTAAAAACAGAAAAAATAAATTCTGACTGTATGAACACTTGCGGAAAAGGATCGTGACAGAAATTTTACCAGCAGCGTTTCTTACCGGGTTTAACGCATTTCCGTGCGCATTGGTAGCAGATCTCATTTTCAAGCCGCCGGTCATGAAAAAAATCATCGATATTCCGCAAGGTTGTCTGGGCAATATCCCGCAACGCTTCCTGTGTGAAAAATGCCTGATGGGACGTTATCAGGACATTGGGAAATGTCATCAGGCGGGCAAGCACATCATCGGATATTGCCGAATCGGAAAAATCCTCGAAAAAATAGTTTGCTTCTTCCTCGTAAACATCAAGCCCGGCGCCGCCGATCTTTTTTTTCTTCAGACCTTCGATCAATGCCTTGGTGTCTATCAGTTTTCCACGTCCGGTATTGATCAGAAGCACACCTTTCTTCATGTTGTTGATCGCATCTTCGTTGATAAGATAATAGGTTTCGGGGGTCAGCGGACAATGCAGAGAAATAATATCCGATTCCCGGTATAATGTCTGCAGGTCCGTATACGTAATGCCGCTTTCTTCCGCATAACTTTTATTCGGATACGGATCGTAGGCAACGATACGCATGCCGCAGCCTTGCAGGATATCGATAAGACATTGGCCGATCTTTCCCGTGCCGATGATACCGGCTGTTTTTCCGTGAAGATCAAAGCCCATCAATCCTTCAATGGAAAAATTCCCGTCGCGTGTCCGGTAGTAAGCACGATGCGTCTTCCGGTTCAGGGAAGTGATCAGGGCCATGGCATGCTCGGCAACGGAATAGGGAGAGTAGGCAGGGACCCGCATGATGTGCACACGTTTATAGGCATGTTTGAGATCGACATTATTGTAACCTGCGCTCCGGAGTGCAATCAGGTCTATTTGGTGTTCCTGCAAATGATCGAGGACTTTTTCATTGATATCGTCATTTACAAAAGCGCAGACGGCATCAAAGCCGTCCGTTAATTCCACGGTATTCTCATTCAGATGTGCTTTGAAATACGTGATGCTGTAGTCGTAATCTTCAATAGCTGTATTAAAGAAACGTTTGTCGTAGGATTTGGTGTCGAAAAAAGCAATCTTTTTCATTTTTATCTCCCATGACGTTAATTACTAATGACTTGTGTAATATACGGTGTTTATAACGTCTGCCGAAAGGAAAATTCCGGCAAAAGAAATATAGTTCGCGAAAATCAAAAAATGAAAAGGATCATTTTTCACAGAAAAAATGCAGTTATTCTCCGATCATACACAGGATCTGCCTGCATGCAATAGCCGGACCTGTTGCCATATGAATAAAAAGAATGTTTTCAATTTGATTAAAATATAGATCTTACATATATTAATAATAACGGGAACATCGGAGAGTGTTTGCAATATCATAATTAAAAAAGGAGAAGACAATGAAAAAAACGTTAATGATAATGCTGGTAATAGTATTGCTTGTTCCCCTGCAGGCAGGGGATAATGGGTCGCTAATCAATGTTCCGGACCGTCCCGTACAGGTCTATTTTGAGGTGGAAACGGGTTTGTTCAGTGTATTGAACCATTATTACCAGGTCGGAAGAACGGAAGAAGGCGCCACCAACTTCGATTTTGTGAACCAGGGCGGGCAGGATGTGCTTTTTCCTTTCGACCGCTATGTGGCGGGACTGACGATCAATAACCGTCACCGTATAGGACTGCTTTATCAGCCGCTGACCGTGAATACCGACGTCACTTTCCGCGAGGATGTGATGGTCGACAGCGTGCTGTTCACTGCGGGAACGCCCATGGAACTGAAATACGGTTTTCCTTTCTACCGTTTCACCTATTCCTATTATTTCCTCAATAACGAAAAATTACAGCTGGCCGGCGGTGTCGCCCTGCAGGCCCGCAATGCATCCATAGTTTTTAAGTCCGTGGACGGATCGGGGCTTGTAGTGGCACAGAATGTGGGTCCGGTCCCGTCTTTTCATCTTTATGGCCGTTATACTCTTGACGGAGGGCTGTTTTTCGGTCTGGATGTTACGGGACTTTATGCATCTTCCGCCGTCATTAACGGAGCGAATTTCGATTTTGAAGGTTCTCTTCTGGATGCCTCCCTGCGCATGGGATATCCCCTGCGAGACGGCATGGAGGTCTTTGGGAACCTGCGCTTTCTCGGCGGGACATCCCGCGGTGAATCCCAATATCCGGCAGACAGCTGGAGCGTAACGGAAGAGCGCTACGGCGAGAACTTTCTCGGTACTATGGCATTTACCATGGGAATAAGCGTTTATTAAAAACAGATGTGCTTATCGCACCGCGACCGTTTATTATAACGGTCCCGTTTTTATATAAGCGAAGAATACCTGCGCTGGTACGGGAGTGAAATCATTGCGTTCCGCCTTTCGTTACGGTTGAAAAAGTTGTGGTTCCGCGTTTTTCTGCACAGCAAAACATCATCAGTTTTTATCTGCAAGCCTTTTTATTCAACTGCCCGTACGGATCCCCTTCTATGGTTAAATGATATTCGGCTGGCGGTCAAGATTACGATAATGAATTGCCTCGCTGATATGTGCTGTAAGGATATGTTCTTCCGCATCCAGGTCCGCTATCGTGCGTGCCACCTTTAGAATACGTGTATATGCCCTCGCGCTGAGTCCGAGACGGATAAGAGCAATTTTCAGCAAGCGGCGG
Source organism: Fidelibacterota bacterium (assembly GCA_046482575.1). Classification (GTDB taxonomy): domain Bacteria; phylum Fidelibacterota; class Fidelibacteria; order Fidelibacterales; family Fidelibacteraceae; genus M50B103. The sequence continues at coordinate 8,702 of JAWOEU010000089.1, read as the reverse complement.
CTTTCTCCGGAGAGTTCACAGAAATTTTTAATTTCCTTTGGTCCCAGATGTGCATTGCAGTGGATCTGCGGATAACTTTTTAAACGACCGGTTTGTATTGCGCGTGCCTTGTCTACCCGTCTGCGTATTTGCGAAGAACGCTCACTGTCTTGCCGGTCACTGATCTCTTCGTAACTCACAGGGGGGACATCGACATGAATATCAATACGGTCAAGTAACGGCCCGGAAATCCGGCTTAAATAGTTCTGGATATGTCCGATGCTGCAGGTGCATTCATGCTGAGGATCTGTGGCATAGCCGCAGGGACAGGGGTTCATGGCGGCGATGAGCATGAATTGTGCGGGATAGGTCAATGTGGTCAGCGCCCGGCTGATCGTCACTTCCCCGTCTTCCAGCGGCTGGCGAAGCACTTCGAGGACATTCTTTTTGAATTCCGGAAATTCATCAAGAAAAAGAACGCCGTTGTGTGCCAGACTTACCTCGCCGGGCCGCGGTATTCTGCCGCCGCCGACCAGAGCGCTGTCGCTGACCGTATGATGCGGTGAACGAAACGGGCGGCTTGTGATCAGGCTTACATCGGAGATATCTTCATAGATCGAATAAACGGCTGTTGTTTCCATCGCCTCTTCCAGTGTGAGATTGGGAAGTATACTCGGAAAACGTTTTGCAAGCATGGACTTCCCCGATCCGGGAGGTCCTATCAAAACAATATTATGTCCCCCGGCGGCGGCAACTTCAAGGGCGCGTTTTACGTGTGCCTGTCCTTTCACCTCGGCAAAATCCGCATCATGGGGATTTGTGCCGGTAAAATAGTTTTTAATATCAACTTTCACAGGATGTATGTTCTCATGTCCGTTGATGATATCAACCGCCTCGCGTAAATTATCCACGCCCCATACGTTACAATATCCCGGCATAGCGGCCTCTTTTGCATTTGCCTTGGGAACGAGCAGGTTTTTCTGCCTGAAATTTTTCATTCCGAGAGCAATCGGCAGGATACCTTTCGACGGACGAATATGGCCGTCAAGAGCCAGTTCACCGACAAAGATCATATTGCTGAGGCGCTTCAGATCAATAATTCCCGAAGCGGCAAGTAATCCGATTGCGAGGGAAAGGTCAAAACCGGTGCCTTCTTTCGGTATGTCCGCAGGGGCAAGATTTTGAATGATCTTTCCGCCCGGCATATGGAATCCGCATGATTTTATTGCAGAAAAAAGGCGGGAAAAGCTTTCTTTCACTGCTTTTTCGGGAAGACCGACAATAAAATATTTAGGCATACTGCGGTCAAGTCGTGTTTCAACTGTCACTTCATATGCGTTGATACCGTGTAATCCTGCGGAATAACATCTTGAGACCATTTTGTCCTCCCGCCGGAATGTACACAGGATGCGCAAAAACCGAAACAGCTGTTTCGGACCTGTGACAGGGCGCACATAAATTCCGCAGCCCGAATGTCCGGCATTCTCTTGCTGAAGAGCGCAAAGTTCACAAATCCTTATGGCGTAATATTCTTGCCGGTGAACACTTTTTGTATGAAGAGAACTTTTACCACGGAATACGTTGTATATGTGTCGGGAATTATCCGTTGCTTTACTGATGGGAAACCGGTAATTTTACCTGTAAATAAAGGTAAGTCGTATGAGGAAAAACATTCTTGTTACCGGAGGCGGTGGTTATATCGGCAGCCACACCACGCTATGTTTGCTGGAGGCGGGATACGCTGTTACCGTGGTCGATAATTTCTCCAATAGTAAAAAAGAAGCACTGGAGCGTATAAAAAAATTAAGCGGGAAAGATATAGATTTTTACCGGGCGGATATTCGTGACCGGAAAGCAATGCGCGGTATTTTTGACCGTAAGGCGATTGATGCAGCTATACATTTTGCAGGGTTCAAAGCCGTGGGAGAATCGGTTGAGAAACCCCTCTCTTATTATGACAACAACGTTTACGGAAGCATTGTTCTTTGCGAGGTTATGGCGGAAGCCGGAGTAAAAACCATAATATTCAGTTCCTCAGCAACTGTTTACGGCGTGGACAATAAGGTACCTTTCAAAGAAGATGACGCCACTTCTGCGGGAAATCCCTATGGGAAAACGAAACTATTTATCGAACATATATTACAGGACCTCTGTGTTGCGGACCAGGACTGGACAGTCACCCTGCTGCGGTATTTTAATCCGGTGGGTGCGCATCCTAGCGGCGAGATCGGCGAAGATCCGAAAGGTGTTCCAAACAATCTTATGCCCTTTCTTTCCCAGGTAGCCGTGGGTCGCCGCCATAAACTTAAAATATTCGGCGACGATTATCCCACTCCTGACGGTACCGGGGTACGGGACTATATTCATGTTATGGATCTTGCCGAGGGACACGTAAAGGCTCTCGAAAGATCGGACATGCAACGCGGTTCAGCCATTTATAATTTAGGAACCGGCAAAGGATACAGCGTATTGGATGTTGTCAGGGCTTTTGAAGAACACAACAATATTCCTATTCCCTATGAGATCGTTTCCCGGCGGCCGGGCGATATAGCGGAATCGTACGCGGATGCGAAAAAAGCAAGGAAAGAGCTGGGCTGGAGGGCAAAAAGAGGACTGGGAGACATGGTGCGCGATGCATGGAGATGGCAACAAAAAAACCCGGACGGTTATGAATAAAACTACCATTATAGCTCACCGAGGCGCTTCCGGGAAGGCTCCGGAAAATACACTTGCAGCCTTTAAGGCAGCATTGCATATAAAAGTGGATGCCATAGAATGTGATGTGCAGAAATGCCGTTCGGGTCAGTTGGTGGTTATTCATGATCGCCAATTGAAGCGCATTACCGGGAAACGCGGAAAGGTCAGAAAAACAAAACTGGCAACGTTGCGAAAATTTGATGCGGGAAATGGTGAAAAAATACCGACACTGAAAGAAGTACTCGAACTTATCGATGCAAGGGTGAGCATCAACATTGAAATAAAAAGTCGCCGCACTGCCGTTTCTCTGGCGCAAATGATCCGGAACAGTATTCGTACGGGTCCGTGGAAAACAGAAGATTTTTTTATTTCATCTTTTTATTACCGGGAATTGCGGCGGTTTCATGAACTTTTTCCCGAGATTCCCATCGCCCTTCTGTATAATAAAAAACCGAAACGCCTGAAGAAGCGCATAAAGGTTCTTCGGCCATTTGCCGCAAGTTTAAATGTAAAATACATTCGTACTCCGTGGATCCGCCGGGTTCATGACCATGGTCTCAAGGTCTATGTCTGGACAGTGGATGATACGCGCATAGCCCGGCAGCTGCAGAATGAAAAAGTGGACGGGTTTTTTACAAATTATCCCGATCGTTTTACAAAATAAGACATTTACGGCTTAGCGTGGAATGTATCGTTGTATATAAGATTGTATTTCTTTTTTCAGCTCCGAATAATCCAGCTGATGTTCAAGAATGACGGAAACACAGATCCGGAGTTGTTCTTCAACCGGCATGTGTTTATTAATGACAACGACATTATTTTCATTGATTATGCAATGACCCCCGGAAAACACACCGGTTGCAAAGATCACATCGTAATCATTATCACGGAGAAAAGCACTCAGTTTTTCAAGAAATCGTTTGGGTTTCATCGTTTTACAGGAGTTTTTCTTCGCCGATCACGGACAGAGAGTCCACGATCTCTTTGATATTTTCCGATTCCGAACGAGGCATAATAAGCAGTGCACCATCATTTTCAACGATCACCAGATTCTTAATGCCCAATCCAAAAATTTTAAGGTTTTTACTGTATACATAATTGCCGCTTGAACGTAAAAGTAGTCCTTTGGAACGGAAAGCGTTTTTGCTTTTGTCTTTCTTTTCCAGCTTGTAGATCGTATCCCAGCTTCCGACATCACTCCAGTCGAACGTTGCTTTTACCACATTAATACGGCAAGCTTGTTCCATCACGCCGTAGTCTATGGATATTGGCTGTATCGTTTTCCATTTTTTTCTGACAGTTCCATGATAATCGGGTGTTCCGATCGTCTCGTATATTTCTTTAAGGCGAGCGCCCAGTTCGGGTAAATAGCGATTGATCTTATTTATGATCACCTGTGCCCGCCAAACGAACATACCGCTGTTCCAGAAAAACTCTCCCGATTTTACGAAGAGCTTTGCAGTCTCGGGGTTGGGTTTTTCGGCAAAAGTTTTTGATTTATATATTATTGTTTCGCCGGGAAGTTCTTCCTTCTCAACCTGGATATACCCATATCCGGTTGCAGGATAGCTGGGCTCAATGCCGAACGTAAAAAGTGCTTTATGTTTTTTAGCGGACTCAATGGCGGCATTAACGGTTTTTGTGAATTCCCGGTTGTTTTCGATAAGATGATCTGCAGGAAACAGTCCCATGACGGCTTCGGGGTCCCTTTTGAGTAAATGCATGGCCGCCAGACCGATAGCAGGTGCCGTACTTTTCCCGGAAGGTTCAATAATAAAATTCGCTTCACTCAATTCCTTATTCTGCTCAAGGATCATTTTCGCCTGCTCTTTGTTGGTCATAATATAAATATGATCAAGATCGCTCAGACCGCGTAATCGCTCGATCGTTAAATTGATCATACTTTTCCCGCCGACAAGATCCAGCAATTGTTTAGGATGTTTTTTTTTGCTCAGGGGCCAAAAACGTTTACCGACACCTCCGGCCAGTATGACACTGTAATAATTCTCCATGCTTACCTCATGATATGTTGGAATCTAATATAGGGCAGTCAGATATCATTATCAATATCAATATCAATTTCATAGGCATCCTCCAATTCCGTATCCCAGCGAGCACGAACCTGAATATTCCTGTCAAGTTCGTGAATTATTTCCGGTGCCCGGTAGGGATAAGGACGTCCGGGATCTGCACGCCGGTTTTGGTTGCGGTCAATATAAAAGGATAAAGTATAATTTCCCGGCAGTACTTTTTCGAAAAGGAAACGTTCGTTCCTGCAGTAGGTTTCATAATGCCCGGTTTCATTTTTCAGGACCATGCGGCAGGGAATGTTTTTTTTCTGTGGATGTATGTTTCCCAGGACCGCACCATATTCCGGCGGCGCTTTGCGTTTCAGTTCCACTGCATAGATACTGTCGGTCAGGATTTCAGGATAAGCTTTTGATTCCGGTATGCTGACATGCCATTTCCCGCGCACGGACGGATCCGAAGAAGGGATATCATACATACCGTGTTTTTTCTGCGTCAGGGTGAGCTCGACCGTATCGCGGGGACCCTCAAAACGTCCGCTGAGAACAGCTGTTCCCGGGGGAGGCATAATAAAAAGGATATCATCATGCTGAGTAAAATGATAGAGGCTGTCATCCATTTCATTCACCGCGATCCGGACAAGGGTGTCCGTTAGCTCACAGTTCAGATGATCTTTCACGTTGCGCAGGGACAGTTTTACCGAATCGGCGCGCAGGCGTTCATGGTAAAGCACACAGCTGTTATCAGAATAAAGTACCGTATCAGGTTCAGCATCTCCCAGGCGGAAAGAATTCCGTTTATTCCACACAGCCGGTTTTTTTGTAAACGACAGCTCTGTAGCTCCGGGATAAAGATTTTCTGCCTTCAGAAGTTTCGGGGGAAGAAAATTATTTTCCGTCGCCAGCAGATAGACGGTTATATCCTTTATCGTATCCGGGAATACTGCACGCTTTGCGGGGACACAAACACCGTCAAAATTTTTATTAAAACTATTGCTTTTATCCAGGTCCTGATAGCCGGCGATATAAAAAGTATCTTCGGGAAGATAATAAAAAGAAAAAGAACCATCCGGGGCGCTTTGTGTATAATAATCCGGATGTGCGAATATTGAATCCGGGATGTGCTGTGTGCGGCTAATGTGAATGAAGGTGTTGGTATTTTTCTTTTGACCGGCAACACGCCCCGAAATACGGTTTTGAGGCATAGAGCCGCTTACCGTGAAGCTGAACTGCAGGGGTTCCTGAAGGCTGTTATTTCGCAGGTCCGCTATAGTTTTACCGAGAATGACCGTATAAACGATCCCTTTTTTCCATGGGGTGAGCGGAGTTATCCGGATATTACGTCCGCGGATGCGGATTTCCACCGGATTTTCGTTCAGGGGAAATAGTGTAATGCCTTTTTCTGCCGTCTTTGCATTTAGCGGTTCAGAAAAAGTAAAGTGCAGAACGTGCAGGGAATCAATATTAACAGCTCCGCTTGCCAGCGATGAAGAAACAAGAAAAGGCGGTTCTGTGTCGGGTGGACCACCTCCGGGTGGTTTTTCAGCGGCGCATTGTATAAGCAAAAGGCAGCCGGTTATCAGTAAAAAGAAAAAGATCAACCGTTTTTTCATGTCGTAAAATACATTAAAAACAGTAAAAGCTACAGAAAAAAATTGGATATTCTCAGGCAAAAACTGAAGGAGAGATAAAACTGAACAGTACCAGCCAGACCAGGAAAAAGATAACGGAAATAGTAGTCAGTCTGAGAGCCCTGTGGTGCTCGGCGCTTCCGCCCTCCTGTGCTGTAGCCCGTCGCGCAATAAGGTATCCGACAAAAGCAAAGGGCGGAAAAACAAAACCAGCAATTCCCAGTTTCATTGCCAATTTCGATTCCTCATAACGGTCGTGGGCGATTTCCCCTTCGCTGTTGATGTTTATCCATTCAGCATGATAAAAGGAGTTTTTTACGTTCAGGAGACCGGCATTAAACCATCTGACCCCCATTGCTTTTAAGCGTTTTCGCCGTTCGGGGTTGAAAAAATAGTTACATTGTTTCATCATCCATTCCAGCGAGCCCGCATAGCGTATCTTTTCCCACAGATACAAAAGCACGGTGAACATACCCATACCGATGACAATAGTTACAAGGGTCTCTCCCCACAGCCCGACACGTCTTCCGTAAATATTGCCGAAGATCCAGTCAATGGAAATGAACATGGCAATATAATACAGGAACTGAATGGTGTAGATCGTAAAGGCGACAAATCCGAAACGGCGGACAATACGTGTTTTTTTTGCGAAGATCTTCGCTTTACCGCGCATTTCTACCAGACGGATCATGCTTGCGATCAGCAGTGTGCTGAATCCGGCGAGGATCAGGAATTGGAAATACCACCCCACAAAAGGAGCTCCCAGCAGGTCAGGGGTCCAACCGCGGTGATCCCATATATGAATATAAAGATCCAGTCCCGCATCAATGCCGGAATTATTAATGACCATAGCGATATTGATAATAATACCGGTAAGTCCGATAAAATAAACGATCAGTCCGGAGCGAAGAACATTTTTAATAAAACGTTTAGGCTTTTGACGGGATTGGGGCATGGTTAAAAATATTCCGAAGATCGTTCCGATAAAAGAAGCTGCAAGATAAGGGAAAAGAGGTTCGGGATGTCCGGCCAGAGGCTGCAGAAAGAACACCAGGACAAAACGCAGGAAAGGGTCTTCGCCAATACGGGGATAAGACGCCAGATATGTACCTTCCTGAGCAGGATATCCGGGTATGATCAGATTCACGATTCCCCAGACAACGGGAGTCAATATCAGAACGGCAACGGCCAGAAAAAGATATGTCCGTATCAGTTTGTTCTTATCCCGGTACTTCTCCCTGGAAACAAGAATACTGTGAATAATGCCATTGATGATAATACACCAGGCGATAGTATGGATCGTCTCAAAATGGTTAAACCTCCAGAGTGAATGATCCCAGCTCCAGTGCACGGGCGCGATTTCCGGATTGGATACAGCCTTCAGGGATTGATGGACAAAGACACCCACATCACCGTGATAACCGATCAGTCCTTCTACCAGCATCGCAAAGATAAGAAGGATAAATCCGCCAACGACCTGACGGTGTGCGAGGGCGGTGGGCGAAAGGTTCTGTTTTAATGCGTTTTCCATACTGATGGCATTCCCGGCAGCAGAAACCATTAGAAAAAAACCTGCCAGACCGCCGGCAAAAGGAATAATGATCATTAAAACGTACTCAATGAATTTTAGCCGGGATAAATCGGCGGTAAGTGCATCAACATTCAGCGTATGCATGATCATATGCAGGATCAGCATTAAAGAAATAGCAAGTCCCCTCATGAAATCCACACTGGCAAAACGTTTCATTTATTAATCCCTTTTCCGGAAAATGTGTTTTACTTCCCTTCGGACCGTCAAAAATTTTATTAGTTCAAATATAAGAAAATGCGCGGGTACTTTAAAACAAAGAAATTGAATTTTAGTATAGCGGCATTTTTCGGCAAAATCATACTTCAAAACTTCCAGAATAGTTACAAATTAGACAATTCATAATAAATCTCCTTATAGGTTTTTTATCTACACCTATTTATATTTATATCAAAAATTTTCCAATTTGTAAACTAGCTAGACAGATTTTTTTGCGCGCTCATAAAACTCACCAATTTCAATTTCTTCTATTTTGCCTGTCTTTTTGTTCCTTACTGTTATCTTTGTATCCCCTAATAAACACTTACCAACTTGTCTAGCGAGAAGTAAGATCAAAAACCTTTGCTTCAAATAAGTATCAATAATATCTTTTTGAAAATCAAAAGGTTTGAACTGTACTCTGCCTTCATCAGGGTGCACAATTTTCACATACTTACAAAAGTGAAATATATCCTTTGTACACTTTGCAAGCTCCTGTATTTGCTCTGGTGTATATTGAATTTCCTCATGAGGCTTTTTTACATAATTGTCGTAAACAACTGGCATATATTTCTCCTACCC
>JAWOEU010000107.1:0-8981 GCA_046482575.1 Fidelibacterota bacterium | reverse complement strand
TGCGATCAATATTGATGTCGAAGATACAGGTAAGGGTATTCCCGACAAGGAATGGAAAAACATCTTCAAACCGGGTTACAGTACAAAGAAACGCGGATGGGGTATGGGATTATCCCTGACAAAACGCATTATCGAAGAATATCATCAGGGAAAGATCTTCGTTAAATCCTCCAAACCCGGCAAAGGCACCTGCATCCGGGTGATATTGAAAGGCTGTTGCCAGGACGTTTGATACGGATCCATGTATTTCATGACTTCAGATACCTCTCTGTCCTGAATTTCTTGAAGAGTTGAATTGTTGAGACGAAAGGACATCATTACACCGGCATCCTTTCCGCCGGCCGGCCGATCAGGATCCCCAATATCTGACGACGGAATCCCGTTTAGCGTTTAGAGAGCAGCATTTAGGGATTTCCAAGGTAAAAAAAGATCTTCCTTCCCGCCTCCTTACTTCTTACTACTTACTTCTTACTACTTACTCTTCTTACTACTTACTTCTTACTGGTAACGGGAGGCTGTATTTCTTTTGTTTCTTTTTGTTCTACAAGTAGGATGGTGAGCGCTTAGAAAGCTTCTAAATGTTTACAACCCCGTCTCACGGTTCTCCAGTAATTTCCTGAGATTCCTCCGTATTGAGATCACGGCATTATGACCGAGATCGCTGTACAGCATCAGAATACGTCCCGGAGGCATCTCTTTGATATCGGCGGTATTGGCCTGAACATACGGAATCCCGAGAGAATCACAGACTTTCATAAAATGCATGCTGTTGTCAAAGGTTCCTCCGTTCCCGGTGTATATATGCACAAAACGCCCTTCATAGTTTTTCAGCCAGTTCAGATAATCATCCTCCAGCGCATACAATCCGTCAAAAAGAAAAACATCGCTTATTTTTTCGGTGTAAGCACCGTGACGTAATATATTCCCGATGGCGTAGTATCCGCCGCTATGACCGGAAAGCATGATCCTGCCGATCGCACGATCCGGAATAAGCTTATCCGCCAGAAGGGAATCCAGCAGTTCATCGATAAAACGTTGAAAACCGCCCTCATCGCAGAGTTTTCCGTAAAAAGAATCGGGCGCATCACGGGGACCCTGCGGCACAACGAGAAGAAGGTTTCGCCCTGAAGCTTCCACCTGCTGTGCGAGGGAAAATTGCCGGATACATTTGTCCGTGTTATTTCTCCATCCGTGAAAATGAATAAGAATATCCGCTCTGCTTTCTTTATCATAATCTCGCGGAACCACGACCGCAACACTATTATCACGATAGTGAAGATCCGCGGGAAAATACTCCTTGTCCCGGCGGAACCCGGATTCCCGCTCCGGATGCGGAAAAGCCGCATTCTGCATATGGTAGGTTCTGGGTCCGGATTCCACTCCGCAGGAAATTATCAAGAAGAGAGATACGAGCAAAAAGACCGTGCGCTTCATGTTTATCTCCTTTGTTAAAGAAATTTATATCTTCTAACCGCTTTTTCAAAAAGAAATATTTCCCCGGGAATCTTCGTTCGGTATTTATATTTCCATGAACTTTTTATTCCTAAATGAAAACCGCAGAAAGCGGCTTATTACGGTAAGAACATAAAACTTACTTCAAAATTCCCTTTTCCTGTGTATATTACCCACATGCTGAATGCAATTGACCTTGACGGTCTTAACATATGCAATCCGGTTTTTCTCGCACCGATGGCCGGCATTACGGACAAACCTTTCCGGAAGATCTGCAGATCATTCGGTGCGGGCGTGGTTGTTACGGAGTTTGTTTCTGCAGAGGGTATTGTGCGGAATAATGATAAAACCCTGCATTACATGCGTTTTGACGAAAGCGAGCGTCCCATCGCTGTCCAGATCTTCGGACATGATCCCGAAACGCTTGCCCGTTCTGCACAATTTATCGAAGAAAATCTTAAGCCGGATATTATTGATCTTAATTTCGGCTGTCCCGTTCCCAAGGTGGTAAAAAAAGGCGCGGGTTCAGCCATTTTGAAAGATCTCGACCGTATGGAGAAGATCGCAAAGTGGGTTGTCAGAGCAGTTTCCCTTCCGGTGACGGTCAAAATGCGTGCCGGCTGGGACAAAGGGAATATTGTTGCGGTCGAGGCAGCAGAGCGGCTCGAATCGTCGGGTATCGGTCTGATCACGCTCCATCCGCGAACAACCAAGCAGCGTTATACCGGTGAAGCGAACTGGTCTCTCATCCGCGATGTCAGGCGTGCCGTATCCATTCCCGTCATCGGCAACGGGGATATCCGCAATCCGCAGGATGCAAAAGCGATCCTTGCCGCTACCGGCTGTAACGGCATTATGATCGGCCGTGCGGCGATCGGAAGACCCTGGCTGTTCCGTCAGATAACGCATTATCTTAACCACGGTGAATTACTGCCGGACAGTAGTCCCGAAGAACGTGCGGAAACTTTTTTTCGCCACCTTGAACTGCAAAAGGAACACTATTCTCTGATGTATGCCGGCAACTTGTTCAAAACCCACGCTGCAGCGTATATCCGCGGCATGGAAGGCGCTGCAAAAATGCGCTTCGAGATCAACCGCGCCAAGGATATCGACAAGATCCGGGAACTGGCAGAGAATTTTTTTTATAACACTCCAGAGAAGTAATAAAAAAGGAATGAAAGCACCGCGTCAAAGGCTGAAAATCAAAAGCAGCTACCGCAGAAGATCTTCCTGTTTTTTGCTTTTCGGCAGCAAATGAAAGGCATAGCTTTTTCATACTTTTTATATTAAATTACACGATATTTTGGAGATTCCGGAATGATAAAAAAGAAAAAAGACTCTGTGGAAATCCCTCTTCCCGCCGTGCGGATTTTACCTGTGGACGGCATTGTTCCGCTTCCGCATGTTATTTTTCCCGTTGTTCTTCGTGAAGACAATCTGCACCAGCTGGTACAGGATGCAATGAAGGACGATAAGACCGTTGGCGTTTTCACCCGGATACTGACCGATGATCCTGATATAAATGATGAAGCGATCTATGAGACCGGCGTCAGCTGTTCCATTCTGAAGGTCATTCAAACGGGAGATGGCTCCACGCGGGTGCTTCTCCGCGGACTTTACCGCATTGCCATAAAAAATGAGGTGGAGACCGAACTTCCCTACCGCCTGGGCATAGTAAACAAGCTTGAAGAGATCCCGGGACCGAAAATAAAAGCGGAAGCGTATGTTCGTACCATTTCAGAGCTTTTCCAGCGCATTATCAGCATTTCTCCGATCTTTCCCGAAGAGATCCAGGATGTTATCTTCGCTATCGAAGAACCATCCAAACTCTCTGATCTGGTGGCTTCTTCTCTGAATATCCGTATCCAGGAGAAGTATCAGTTCCTCAAAGAACTAAACGTGCTGAAGCGTCTGGAACACCTCGTAAAAGCCCTGCGGAAAGAATATAAGGTCATCGAACTCAACGCCAAGATCAATGATGACGTCAGTCAGGAGGTCAACCGTCAGCAGCGCGAATTCCTTTTACGCGAACAGCTGGAAGCCATAAAAAAGGAACTCGGTGAATCGGAAGATGATGATCCGGAAGTTCAGGATATACATAAAAAGCTGAAAAAGGTCAAACTCACGGAAGAAGCCAGAAATGCCGTTGAAAAGGAAATCGAGCGGCTCTCCATGATGTCTCCTTTTTCTTCGGAATATACCGTCAGTAAGACCTACATCGACTGGATGCTTGATCTTCCCTGGGGGATATTTACGGATGACAACCTCGATATCAACCGGGCGGCGAAGATCCTTGATGAAGACCATTACGGACTCGGAGATGTAAAGGACCGTATCCAGGAATTCCTGGCGGTTCTCAAGCTCAAACAGGATACGAAAAGTCCCATTCTCTGTCTTGTCGGTCCTCCCGGTGTAGGAAAAACTTCTCTGGGGAAAAGCATTGCGCGTTCCATGCAGCGAAAATTCATCCGGTTTTCTGTCGGCGGAATGCGTGACGAAGCCGAGATCCGCGGACACCGTAAAACGTATATAGGATCCATGCCGGGACGGATCGTTCAGTATATGAAAAAATGCGGTTCCCAAAACCCGGTCATTATGCTGGATGAGGTGGACAAGATCGGCAGTGACTTTCGCGGAGATCCTTCTTCTGCACTTCTTGAAGTCCTGGATCCGGAGCAAAATAAAGATTTCCGGGACAATTACCTGGAGGTGGCCTTTGACCTTTCCCGGGTGTTCTTTATAGCCACAGCAAACACAACCCACAGCATCCCGCCTGCATTGCTGGACCGTGTGGAAGTTATCCGGATGCCGGGCTACATAACACCGGAGAAAGTAGAGATCGCCCGGCAATTCCTGATCCCCCGGCAGATAAAGCAAAACGGACTTGACAGAAAAAAAATTCGATTTTATCCGAAATCCATCGAAAGCATTATCGAGGATTATACCATGGAGGCGGGCGTCCGCGCACTTGAACGTGAAATTGCCAAGATATGCCGTAAGACCGCACGGATCTTTGCAAAAGAGGATGATAACAAAAAAGTAAATATCAGCGGAAAAAACCTTCATGAATTTCTCGGACCCAAAAAAATTTTCAAGGACAATATCCCGGATCGTGATGAACTGGGAATTGCCACCGGTCTCGCTTATACGCAAAGCGGCGGTGATGTCCTTCCGGTTGAAGTTACCCTTATGCCGGGAAAGGGAAACTTCAAAACCACCGGGCAGCTGGGAGATGTAATGAAAGAATCCGTGGATACCGCAATAAGCTATCTGCGCGCTTCCGCTCAAAAATTTCGTATCGAAGCTGTCGATTTTTTTGATCATGACGTACACATTCACTTCCCCGCCGCTGCAATACCGAAGGACGGCCCCTCCGCAGGTATCACGATCACGACAGCGGTACTTTCATGCTTCAGCAAGCGGAAAGTGCGGCACGGTATTGCCATGACCGGGGAGATTTCTCTGCGCGGCCGTATTTTACCTGTCGGCGGGATCCGCGAGAAGATCACCGCAGCAAAACGCATGAAAATTAAAACCGTTATCTTACCCAAAGCGAATAAGCCGGACCTTGAAAAAGTCCCCGAAATGGTCAAAAACGGCATTAATTTTATCTATGTTGAACATTTCGAAGAAATTGTCGAAAACGTTTTGATATAAAAACACTTAATTACTTAAACAGGAGAACAGTATGAAACAAACAAACGTCATTATTATGGGCGCAGCCGGACGTGACTTTCACAACTTCAATACCTTCTTCAGAGGAAATGAAGCATTTCATGTTGTTGCATTCACCGCAACACAGATACCGGACATTGACGGACGGAAGTATCCGGCCGAACTTGCCGGGAAGCTGTATCCCGACGGGATCATGATCTATGACGAGTCACAGCTTCCGGAGCTCATTGAAAAAAATGATGTTGATCAGGTTGTGTTTTCATATAGTGACGTTCCTCATGAAGTAGTTATGCATAAAGCGGCATTGGTCAATGCCTGCGGCGCTGATTTCATCCTGATGGGCGGAAAACGCACCATGCTCAAATCAACAAAACCCCTGATTGCCGTTAATGCGGTACGCACCGGCTGCGGAAAGTCACAGACTACGCGCCGTGTCATCACCATTTTAAAAGATATGGGACTGAAAGTTGCCTCCATCCGTCATCCCATGCCGTACGGCGATCTTGCAAAACAGGCAGTGCAGCGCTTTGCGAGTCTTGAAGATCTTAAAACACATCATTGCACTATTGAGGAAATGGAAGAATACGAACCGCATATAGCAATGAACAGTGTTATCTATGCGGGAGTGGATTATGAAGCCATTCTGCGGGAAGCGGAAAAAGAAGCAGATGTTATTATCTGGGACGGCGGGAATAACGATACCTCCTTTTATGATGCCGATATTGTGATCACTGTCGCCGATCCGCACCGTCCGGGACACGAACTCGGTTATTATCCCGGTGAAACGAATTTGCGGATGGCTGACATTGTCGTGATCAACAAGGTCGATACGGCTGACAGCGAGGACATTGAGGAAGTCCGCCGGAATATCCGTGATACAAATCCGGATGCAGTTATCATTGATGCCGCTTCTCCGATCGCCATTGACGATCCTTCGGTGATCAGGGATAAAAAAGTGCTGGTGATCGAAGACGGTCCCACACTCACGCACGGCGAAATGGAATATGGTGCCGGTACCGTTGCGGCTGTTAAATTCGGTGCTGCAGAGATCGTTGATCCGCGCCCTTATACCGTAGGAAGTATTACCGGAACATTTGAAAAATATCCGGATATTGGCATTTTACTGCCGGCAATGGGATACGGCGAAAAACAAATGAAAGATCTTGAAAAAACGATAGACAAAACCGAATGCGATACCGTTATTATCGGTACACCGATCGATCTGCGCCGCGTCATCAACATAAAGAAATCCAGTGTGCGCGTAAAATATGAACTTCAGGAGATAGGGAAACCGGATCTCCGGGACATACTTAATGAACGGATACCGAATATCAAAAAATAGGACAGTATGAAAGAACAAACGCTCGCTCTGATCAAGCCGGATGCCATCGCAAAAAAATATCAGGGAAAGATCATTGATGATATCCTGAAGGCCGGGTTCGAGATAAAAGCGATGAAAATGCTGTATCTCGATAACGAAAAAGCCAAGCAGTTTTATGCTGTTCATGAAGGAAAAGACTTCTACATACCGCTGGTCGAATTTATGACCAGCGGTCCCACAATTGTCATGCTTCTGGAAAAAGAAAATGCCGTTTCGGATTACCGGGATCTTATGGGAAAGACCAACCCTGAAAAAGCAGCAGAAGACACTCTGCGAAAAAAATACGGGGAAACGACCCGCCGGAATGCCGTTCACGGTTCCGACAGTACCGAAAATGCCAAAAAAGAGATTGCCTTTTTCTTCTGAATACATGAAATTACATTAAATGCATAATCGGAGGTTCTGATGAACAGGTCCATAAAATATTTTTTGCTGTGCACCGTTTTTTTTCTGATCTTTGGCTGTACTTCCAAAAAGGATGTTTTTGTCGGAGATACCGTTGATATTGAGGATTATAAACGGCCCGCCAACGTGGTGAGATACGAGTGGGCTTTTGACACTAAACCGCCTGTCTCACGTCTTGACCCGCGGGATTTCATCCCTTCCAATTACCATCCGAATGTCACTTTTATCCCGGATGTGCCGGGACGCTACACCGTACGGCTTACCATGATCGACCGCGAAGGTAATGTTACACATAAAAACTTTATCTTTGAAGCTGAAGCGCAGCCGGATTATCTGGCCGATATCGAGAAAAAGAAGCAGGCAGAAAAAGAAACAGAGGAAAAAAAGGTCGAAAAAAAATCTCCCCCTCCCCCGAAAATAGTTGAGGTCCCGAAAGTGGTTGAAAAGGTCATATTAAAAAAGGAAACGATCACAAAAATTCCCAACGAATGGAAAAAAGCCCCTCAACCCGGTGAGAGCCTTGAAGATATTGAGCAGGAACCCGCTTATATAACCAAAAGCTCGACTGAGATCATCGAAGAAGACGGCGGATCAACAAAAAAAGTCTCCGAAACCTCCGAAAAAACGGCCGATAAGAAAAAAGAAATCCCTTCCGAAGCAAAATATACCCTGCAGGTTTCCAGTTCTACCGTTAAATCATATGCTGAAGAATTCCGTGACAAGCTTCTTGATCGGGGATATGATGCTTTCATTCAAACCGCCGTTGTTGAAGGAGTAAAGCGCTACCGTATCCGTGTAGGTTATTATTCCACCTATAATGATGCAAAGAACGCCCGTCTGAAAATGCTGGATAAAACGGAATTTGAACCCTGGATAGACAGAATACGATAGAATTTGTTGAAATGTTGAAACGTTGAAACGTTGTTGGGGTAAAGCCCTCCTGCCCTACGGACAGGGCTCGCGCAGCTCGACAACTCAACTTCTTCAGCCTTGCTCTCATTCTCACTAAATATCTTGACTAAGATCATTTTTGATTATATCTTTGCAGGCTATGAAAATTTTGACATCTCACATTTCCGATGACAAAACGTTCTTTGATTTTACAAGCAAAAAAGGAAAGCTGGGCATTCCAGAACTTGGTGATGATGTTCATGTACGTGTTTCTGCTTACCGCTCCGGAAACAATTATAATTTTTCCGGGAAAATAAACACGTGCTTCACGCTTACCTGTGATCGCTGTCTTGAAGATTATTCGCTTGATATTGATGTGGACTTTGATGTTATTTACTCAACGGCTGAAGATGCCGTAAAAGATGAACATCTTATGCCGTTGTCCCCATATGATATAAAGATCGATCTTCTGCCGTATATTAGGGAAACACTTGTATTGAGCATTCCTGTAAAAAAACTGTGTTCTCCCGACTGCAAGGGACTGTGTCCGATATTTTGCGGATCGTACCGATCGAGACGGATCCGCTCGACGGGGTCGATCGACTCGCCGGCCCGCCATCGCTCGTAGGCGTCGGCGTCGCCGTGAAGTTCGGCGAGGACTTCCTGTACCGCTTCAGCCGTCGGTTCCGATCCCGCGAGCCGGTCGTCGACGGAATCGACGTAACGGTCGATCCGCGCTCGGACCTCCGGCGGGACGTCGACTGACCGTTTCGTCATGTGGTTCAAATATAATTAATATACATTAACTATTGCGGCCAACACGCGCGATTCCGACACCGTTCGGGCTCCCGGCGAGGGTGAAGCCGTTAGGAGAGCCGACCGATCGCGTCGACGATCACGCCGACCCCGCCGAGTCCCGACCCTATTGAGGCCCGTCCCTTTTGAGTCCCGAACCCTATTGAGTCCCGAAGCGCAACGGTACCCGTGACACGAACCAACCGCGAATGGGTGCTCGCCGAGCGCCCGACCGGCGATCCCGACCTCGACTGTTTCGAACTGCGCGAGACCGACGTTCACTCCCCCGACCCCGGCGAACTCCTCGTCCGCACTCGATTCCTCTCGGTGGACCCGTACATGCGCGGTCGGATGCGCGACGCCGAGTCGTACGCGGAGCCGT
>JAWOEU010000020.1:0-12170 GCA_046482575.1 Fidelibacterota bacterium | reverse complement strand
TGTTCGTGAGTTGACTTAATGGTTCAAAAGTGGGGGCAAGATAGATACCCAAAGGACTGAAGGTAATGCCGAGACAACGTATTCCGGCGACCGCAATGCCAATAAGTATCATCACCAGCCAAATAATATTTATCATAATTTTTCCTCCTTAACACAGCAAAAAATAATTTATCAGAGCAAAATGTAAGTATAAATGTTTTTTCTGCCAAATGATAATTGGAATTATGCCAACATTCATTTAACGCGTGATCCGCATCCGGATTGTTAGTATTAGCGCTTAACCCCGAATCGTTCTACCCAGCGTTCCTTTAGTAAAAGATCGTTATTCCGGTCGCGGATACCCATTTCCTCAAAGGCGGCCGATGATATAAGCTGCCGCCAGTCGTAATAATTAGGACTTTTATAGGTCCGAAAAGGATGGACGGCATTTGTCAACAGGATAATATAGGCGCCGTTCGCCGGGTCGATCCAGATAGAGGTGCCGGTATATCCGGTATGACCGTAACTTTGGGGTGAAAGGTAGATCCCGCCGGAACTCTCGCCGCCGGGACTGTCCCAGCCGAGACAACGGGTGCTCTTTTCAGAGACCGGGCGGGTAAAACGTTCAACGGTTTCAGGATGGAATATTCGCACTCCATCCAATTCCCCGCCATTCAGCATCATACGGGAAAAACGGCTCAGATCGGCAGCGGTGGAAAACAGTCCCGCATGTCCGGTAATACCGCCCAGCGAGTGAGCATTGCTGTCGTGAACATATCCATGGATCAATACATTGTTCAGCGTATCAAATTCCGCAGGTACGATGCGTGACAATAATGAATCGGGTGGACGGTAAAAAGTATCGTCCATTTTCAACGGGCCGAATATTTTCTGTTGCAGATACTGATCGATCGTTTCTCCGCTGACAGATTCAGCGATCTTTGCAAGTATAATAAACCCGATGTCGGAATAAACCGTTTTTGAGCCGGGTTTTGTGACCAATTCACTTTGAAATAAACTGTCCCAGCGGGCCTCATCACTGCAGTCCATCTCATAGAACAGCCGGAAAGGTTCAAATCCTGCGGTATGGGTCAGTAATTGACGGATAGTAACGCTTTTTTTCAGAGCAGTCTGCACCTCTGTGGGACCGCGGAGTTCCGGGACATATTTTACTGCCGGGTCATCGAGTTTCAATTCTCCGTTTTCCAGCAGTTTCATGATTGCCGAGGTTGTGCCTATGACCTTTGTAAGGGAAGCCAGATCGAAAATATCATCCTTTTGCATTGCCTTATTCTGTGAATAGGTATGATATCCGGAAGAATGATGAATGATAATGCTGTCGGGGTTTCCGGCAAGAAGAACACCTCCCGGCCAGGCGGAATCGGCGACTGCATCTTCCATCATATCCTCCAGGGAGGCATACTTCAGAGAAGGCTTACTGCAGGCAGTGAAAATGAGTAAAGTGATAAGAGCGGCAAGAATAATGTTTGTGAGTTTTTTCATCGTTTTCCCTTGTTTTCTTGTTGCTTGAAAATGTAAATATTATTCGTAAATTCCAACGAGAAATTCTAAACATAAGGGATGAATCAAAAGATGAAATATAAAGGAATATTGCTGGGAATGCTGACGGGACTTTTGCTTATTTCCTGTACCAAAGAGCCGGTATTAACCCTTCGCGGCGAAACAATGGGCACTTTTTACACAATAAAAGTCTGCGGTGCCGGTACCGGGGATGAAAAAGTGCGTATTCAGACGACAGTGGATTCTGTATTGATGGCCGTAAATGCTTCACTGAATACCTATGACCCGGAAAGTGAAATATCAAAATTCAATGACTGCAAAAAAAGAACAGTATATTCATTTTCTTCACATTTTATGTATGTAACGGAAATTGCCGACAGCGTACATAAAATCTCCGAAGGAGCTTTTGATCCCGGCATAAGCCGTTTGGTGGATCTTTGGGGTTTCGGAAAGAAGTCCATTCTCCGCATACCTGACAGTCTGGCCATCAGCAGGAACAGAGAACGTGCCGGTATGGACAATATTCAGATCCTGGAGAACGGTATTTTAAAAAAAGATCCCGGATTAAAACTTGATTACGCAGCAATTGCCAAGGGTTACGGCGTCGATGTGCTTTTCCGTAAGATCCAAAAACAGGGTTTTAAAAACTTGCTCGTGGAAATAGGGGGAGAGGTTCGTGCCGGCGGAAAATGTAACGGCAGACCCTGGCAGATAGGGATAGCGGTTCCCGGGACAGACAATACAGGGAACCGTAACTTTTCCGGGATTATTGCTCTGCAGAATATGGCATGCGCCACTTCCGGCGATTATCAGCAGTTCTATGAGTTCGAAGGGAAACGTTATTCGCACCTGATCAATCCAAAGACCGGTTATCCGATCGAACACGAACTTACTTCGGTCAGTGTGATCGCGGAAGAATGTATTTTTGCTGATGCCCTCGCAACGGCAGCGATCGTGATGGGGAAACATAAGGGACTGAAGATGATCGAATCTCTGGATGGTGTGGAAGCGTATTTCATTTACCGTGACAGACGCGGCGGTCTGCAGCCCCTGGCCTCAACCGGATGGGGAAAATACCGTAAATAGACCGGCAGTTCATGGAATTTTTTGACAGGTTAACCTTTCAGACAGGATAAATTTTGAGGCGGGACAGGATTTGCCGGGTACTTCAGGCGGGATCACCGGAATTACAGGATGTTTATCAGTCAGATAAGATCATAACATCCCCAACTTATTACCACTTACTTCTTACTATTTACCACTTACTTCTTACTATTTACTACTTACTTCCCGGCGTTCACGGATTACGATTCACGATTTACAAATTCTGTTTCCGTCATTACAGCCGGCAGATAAAAACTATTTACCATTGTATCCGGAGAAGGACAGTTGTTTACATAAGATCAAATATAACGCCGTATCTTATCAAGATCTTTACGTTTTTTCTCCCGGGTTTCCTGAGCGGGGTATCCAAGCGTAAAGACCAGTACCGGTTTTTTCGGTGATTTGATATTCAGTAATTTTGCGATCTTTTTTGTATTGAACCATCCCAGCATGCAGGTTCCCAAACCCTCTTCCGCGGCCTGCAGACAGAAATGTCCGGCGGTTATACCGACATCCACCAGGTTAAATTGTCTGTCTTTCAACAGTCCGCCGATCGCGATCGACAAGGCGGGTTTCCAGCTGGAAAGGACCACTAAAACGGGGGCTTTCAATGCAAAGCGGTTAAAGCGGACCACGGAGGAAAAAGTGGCCTGTGCAACTTTTTCTCGCATTTCGGAATCTTCGACCGCAATGAATTCCCAGGGCTGCGAATTGGTCGCGGAAGGAGCAAGACGGGCCGCCTCAAAACAGCGTTCGATCTTTTCGCGCTCCACCGGCTTATCCAGATATTTGCGGTCGCTCTGACGTTTTTTTACCAGTTCAAGAAATTTCATAATACGGGTTTCATCTCCTCATTGTATAGTTGATAAAAAGTCTTTTCAATGTCGTCCCGCACCTTGCGGTAGGCCTTCATGACCTCCTCATGTCCTCCCGGCGTCCGGTAGGGATCGGGGAAAGAGAAATGCAGGCGGTGTTTTACCCCGCCGGAAAAATACGGACAGGTCTCGTTGGCCAGGTCGCAGACCGTGATCACGTAATCGAAGGACTGATCAGTGTAATCGCGGACATCTTCCGGTACATGATCGCTGATATCAATACCTTTTTCGGCCATGACCTCCACCGTATGCGGGGAGACCCGTGAAGCGGGGGAGACGCCGGCCGAAAAAATTTCCAGGCGCGGATCGAAATTTTTCATGAAACCGTGGGCCATCTGACTGCGGCAGGAGTTGCCCGTGCACAGGATCAGTATCCTCATTCATCCTCCTTCTTCCGGGCGCGCATGAAGACCTTCAGCAGGATCAGCAGGACCCACAGCGGCCAGAGGCGGATGATCCAGAAAAACACGGTCACGACCCCCTGCCAGCCCTTGTGCAGGGACCTAACGAAGGTAGAAGCAAAACCGAAAGGCTTTTCCGGGACATATTTACCCGGCAGCGCCTGGTAGAGCTCGATGCGTACCTCGCTCATTGCCACCTGGCGTGAAAGATATTCCAGGCGCTTTTCCTGCGCTTCGATCTCCTCTTCCAGGCGCCGGATATTCTCTTCCACGGCGATCATGTCGCTGACGCTTTCGGCTTTTTTCAGAAGGTCCCGGTACCGCTCAAGTGCCTGACGCTTTGTTGTCAGCCGGGATTCCGCGTCGATATATTCTTCCGTCACGTCCCGTGCGGAAACGCGTTTCGACTCCAGGCGCCGGATATCATCTCCGCTGAGCACCTTCCCGATAAATGCATCAAAATACTTTTCCGGTATGCGTACGTGAAGCCGGTAATACAGGCGGTCCATCTGACGGAACTGGTTTTCCTGCTGAATATAGCCTTCGTGACCGGAGATGAGTGATCCCAGACGTGCCAGAGAGGAATCCAGGTTCTTTACCTCGAATTCCAGGGAAGCCGTTTTAACGATCTTTTTTCCGCCGCCCTCGATGTGCAGACTCGCACCGGTGCCGGGGGTTCTTCCGCTGCCGGCCGCTTCTTTGTCATACATGACGGTTTTTTCGGCATATGTCTGTGCGTCATTGCCGGGTTTGTCGCTCTCCCCGCATGCGACAAGCAGCAACAGGACTGTAAAAAGAACAAGGATCTTTTTCATGGTCTTACCCCTATTGTTTATTAAGAACCCGTGCTTCCAAAACCGCCCATGCCGCGGTCGGAGCCGTTAAGTTCTTCAACTTCCACCATGTCGGGATGTTTCGGGGTTTGAAATATAAATTGCGCGACACGGTCACCCGGTTTTACCGCGAAATCCCGTTCCCCGAGATTGGCGAGAATAACCCCGATCTCGTTCCGGTATCCGGAGTCCACCGTGCCCGGTGCGTTCAGGCAGAATACCCCGTGCTTCAATGCAAGTCCGCTCCGTGAACGTACCTGCAGTTCCATTTCCTCCGGAAGTTCTACCGCCAGCCCGGTCTTTACCAGCTTCCATTTGCCTGCGGGTATCACGATCTCTTCTACGGAGGTCACATCGTAACCGGCATCGTATGCATGCTGCTGGAAAGGCAGTATTGCATTAGGTGAAAGGCGTTTAAACTTGACTTTCATAGCTCCTCAGGTCCTTTTTTGTTGAAGTTTTTACTTGACTTTCTTTCAATTAATCGAGAATATCACATCTGCAATGCCGAGGTGGTGAAACTGGTAGACGCAGGGGACTCAAAATCCCCCGGGCTTCGGTCCATGCGGGTTCGATTCCCGCCCTCGGTACGAGTGAGACCCTCCCTGAAAAAGGGCGGGTCTTTTTAAATAGTTGTCAAAATTTCAAAAAAGTGGTCAGTGCGGGCGCCCCGGTACGGATACGGCTCCTCACAATAGAGAAGAGCGTTCTTTTTTGTCAACAATATAAAAATAGTTGAGCAGATGAACAATAGCAACGGGAAATTATTAGGATCGTATAGATTATGATATAAAAAAACCCATCCTGACAGGACGGGATGAAATAATTCAATTGGAAGGGTGCTTAAACGCAAAATTCAAGAAAACGCATGATATCCAGTATATTGTCGGCTTCGATGCGTGTGTTAAAAGCATCTACGGCACGTGCGCCGGGATAGTGGGAAGCGCGGTACGCTGCAACATGATTCTTGTAACGTACATCCAGAGCAAGATGTTCGGGAACTTCCATTTTGTATTTGTTTACGTCTTTCGTCAGGGCTTTTTTAACCCCGGTACGGATCTTTTTCAGCGCGAGTTCCGGATGGATGCTCCGGGTGGCATTTCCCGTTCCTTCCAGTGTCGCAACGGTCAGGATCTCCGGATCATCGTTATTTATCCGCCGGCAAATACCGGCATCTCCGGAGCAGAAAACTACCGGAACATTATGTGAACGGGCAACCATTGCATGCAAAAGATATTCGGAGCAGAGTTCACCATTGAGATACATTTCTGCAACCAGGCGGGAGGACATTGTATGGGAAAGCGGATTATCATTGGATCCGGAAGGAGAATGATAGCCGATAAAGGCGGCGGCATCAAAACTTTCATCAATACCCCAGACCATGGAATACGGATGCCGGCTCCAGGAGCGGATAAGCTGAACTTCTTCCGGAAGTTCAGAAGCAATAAGATTGCGGCCGGTCTCATGTGCATCTTTTACAACAATTTCATTTACACCCGCATCTAACGCACTTTTACAGGCCGCGGCCACTTCACGGGTCATTTGCCTGCGGAATTCAGCGTAATCTGCATGATCTTTACTTGTCTCACTCCAGCTGTTGATGCCGGTGACACCTTCAATATCTGCGCTGATAAAAATTCGCATTAAACCGTTTCTCCGGTTTCCGGTGCGCCCTCAAGGTCCTTCAGCTCCGGATCGTCCTCGAAATCCAGGTCGGGATTCTTCAGCAGAAAGCGGTCCAGCAGGAATTTTGTTACCAAACCCATGGCGGCAAGTATAAAACCCGCAATGAATAGTTTACTGGTCGTTTTCATATCTCCTCCAAGTGTTTAATAGAATATAATGTAAATGAATGAATTATCAAATGCAATTTATCTGAACCCGCCACTATTTTTTTGTGTTTTTCTCCATCGTGTTCTTGCAACTGTGATCAGCTGTCCGCTTTGCTTGTTCTTAATATGATGCAGACAGGTATAAAGTCCCTTGTTATTGCCGATCTCACAGCCGGAAATGATGACATCTTCATAAAAAGCCTGTCCTTTGTATGATATTTCCATTTCCACAATTTCATGACTTTCTGCGAACTCCGGAGGAATAGCTTCCATGGCCCATTCCGCAATGGCCCGGTTATTGGCGTGGCGATTAATATCCAGGTCTGATTGACGCACATGCAATTCTTTGTTGTATTGCGTGTTTTCGGGTACAGGAAGGGAAGGGAATTTATCTTCCAGGGCGCGTTCGGGGAAAATACTATCCAGCGGAAGTTCTTCATCCACATTTACAATGCAGCGTTTTCTTATATCGTATAAAACCCAGCTGCTGCTTATCCGGATCAATGAGTTCCCGGTTTTGTCCTTCAGGGCAAAATCGCGAATGGAAAAACGGCCGCGGTGATCAGCGATCCAGGTGGACATGTTGATCTTATTCATATATTCCGGATAACGTTCTATTGCAATATGCTGTCGCGACACCATCCAGGTAAGACCCCGCGGAAGCAGCTCAGGGATAGTGATGTGAAGTTTAACGGTATGTGCAGCGGCTATTTCCTGCATATAGTTCAGCAGAGAGGGCAGAGAAAGCACTCCCCGCGGATCACATTCATAGACGCGTACCCTGAACGGCATTTCGTATTTCATATCTATCCTCCCGTGTTGCCGGAATTATAGGGAAAATATTATTGAAAAGAAAGATTAACTGCACATATTTGTCCCCCAGGCCACATCCCGTCCCGAAAAATCGTGATCGGAGGCACTTCTAATAAACAATTAATAATGAATAATGGAAAATTAACCCCGCTTCGCTCCTTCATACTTCGGAGCTACGATGAACACGCTGCGGCCGTTCAAATCAACAAATTAACAAATTAACAAATCAACAAAATTATAAGTGCAGGCTCTTGCCCTCTTCATCCAGGACCTCACGAAGTGCACCGTCATGGGCTTCAAGCCTTTTTCGGGCGGCTTCCGGTTCAATATCGAGAAGTGCGACAACCAATCCGGTTTTTACGCTTCCGCCGGTTTTTTTCAAAATCTCCATGGCCTTATCGTAGTCCGTACCCGTGCAGTGCCGGATGATCCTTGCACCGCGGTCCCAAAGCTTTTTGTTGGTGGTCATGAGATCCACCATAAGATTGCCGTAGGTTTTATTCAACTTGATCATTGCGGTTGTCGTTATCATATTCAGAATCAGCTTTGTAGCCGTCCCCGCCTTCATCCGCGTTGATCCGGTGACGATCTCGGGACCGACGACGGCCTGGATCAAAATATCGATGTGGGGATTTTTTTTAAAAGTATTGCAGATAAGCAAGCCGGTAGTTGCACCGATCTCTTTGGCACGTTTAAGTGCTGCATGTACGTAATCGGCACCGCCGCTGGTGGTAATGCCAAGGAGACAGTCCTTTTTCGTGATACCACGCTCGTCAACAACGGTATAACCGGCATCATAATCATCCTCAGCGCCTTCAACGGCGGTGACCAGGGCAGAGAGCCCTCCGCACATGATGCCCTGAACGAGGGTGGATGGGGCGGAAAATGTCGGCGGGATCTCGGAAGCGTCCAGTACTCCCAGCCGGCCGCTGGTGCCGGCGCCGACATAAAATAAACGTCCGCCGTTTTTCATTGAGCTGACAACTTCGTCAACAAATTTCTCAATCTGCGGGATAGCTTTTTCAACAGCAAAAGGAACTGTTTTGTCTTCTTTATTCATCGTTACGAGTACTTCCCGGGTACTCATTTGATCGATGTCTTTGCTTGCCAGGTTTTGCTGTTCGGTTGTCTTGTCGCTGATCGGCTGCATAAATTCCCTTTTTTTATCCTTTAAAATCCCGTATTATTTTAATATGAAATTTGCGCGAAAACAAGTGAATAAAATGAAACAAAAACATATCCTTACCGCAATTATGCTGTTAACGGCGTTACATCTATTTTCTGCCGTTTCCCTGCCGCTCAGTTATGATCTGCGGGATGTTGAGGGGAATACGTATGTTTCAAGCGTAAAATCGCAACAGGGCGGGACCTGCTGGGCGCACGCGGTAATGGCGGCAATTGAAAGCAATCTGATGCGTACGGAAGCATGGCCGGACGATGAACCGGCGGCCGAACCGGATTTGTCGGAATACCATCTTGACTGGTGGAACGGATTCAATTTGTTTTATAACGAGGATATCGGTTTTTATCCGGAGCAGGGACTCACAGTGCACATGGGCGGTGATTACCGGGTTGCAAGTGCTTATCTTTCTCGCGGAGACGGTGCCATACGGGATATGGATGCACAATCATATGATATCGCACCGGAACGGCATGACAGTAGTTACCATTACTATTATCCGCGAAAGATATTATGGTTTCAGCTTCAGGAGGAGCTGTCAAATATTGATCTCATAAAATACCAGCTTATGGAACACGGTGCACTGGGTACATCTATGTATGTGGGGATGGAATTTTTGAACGATTCAACAAACGGAAGTTTTTACCAGCCGCCTGAAGATCCGCATGATCCCAATCATGCCATTGCCATCATTGGCTGGAACGATACCATTAGTACCGCCGCACCTTCCCCGGGCGCCTGGCTTTGCAAGAACAGCTGGGGGGCATCCTGGGGGAGCAGATGGGACGGGAAAGGGTATTTTTGGATATCCTATTACGATAAACATGCCGGCCGGCATCCCGAAATGGGCTGCATCTCGTTTCAGGAAGTTGAGCCCATGCGTTATGATGATATTTACTATCATGATTATCATGGCTGGCGGGACACGTTACCGGTGCAGGAGGCCGTCAACATTTTTGTAGCGGAAAAAAGGGATTCACTGACGGCGGTCAGTTTCTACACCGCGGCGGATTCCGTAAACTATGCTGCGAAAATCTATCGCTCGCGCAAACATCTGAATGAAGAGCGCTATATCACCGAGCAATCCGGATTTGCGTCTTTCAGCGGTTTTTATACTATTGATCTTGATCATCCGGTCTCCCTGATGAAAGATGATTCCTTTTATGTCCATTTATATCTGGATAAGGGGGGACATGCTTATGACCGCAGTTCGGAAGTACCGGTGCTTCTGAACGTGCCTTCCGTGTATGCTCTTCCGGCAACGGAAACGACAGTTCCCTCCCGTGCAGAGAAAAATGAGAGTCTGTACAAAATAAACGGACAATGGCGGGATCTTCAGTATGTTGATACCACGGCAAATTTTTGTATAAAAGCACTGGTCAATGAAAGTAAATTCACCCGCTCCGGTGCCGTACCGGAAACAGGATCCCTGTCAGCAGTATTTCCGAATCCGGTTCACCGTAACATTATTATCGATTATCAGCTTGCCGGAGATGCAGAGATAACTATCAGCCTCTATGATATCAGAGGCAGAAAAGTAACAACTTTTCTCCGGGGACTGAGACCTGCAGGTTACCACTGGCTGGAAGCAGATCTTTCCGGTTTGTCCTCCGGAATATATATTTGTATGTTAAAAACCGGGAACCAATTGGCGGATACGCGTAAAATACTGGTAATTAAATGATGAGAGTTTTTAGTAAAATATTCTTATTTCTTCTTGTCCTGCCGGTTGTCTACGGCGGTGTTTACGAATATGAGTATTATTTTTCGAAGCCCCGGATACAAGAACAAAACGGTCACATGATCATTCGGCTTCCCGGATGCATGCAAACCGGTGTAACGGGTGAACCGCAATTGCCGGCTTTTCCGCTTATGATCCTTTTACCGCCGGGAGAGACCCTGGAATCCCTTGAGGTAATAAAGGAGAAAAGCACACGCTATCCGCTAATGCTTCCGGTGATGCCGAAACAGCCGGACCGTCCTTTATCGATGCGATTGCCGGACAGGACTTTCTTTAAAGACAAGGAAGTTTATGAAAAAGAGGAATATGCGGTAAAAGAGACCATTAGTGCGGTGCACCGGTTCCGCGGCTCAAATGTCCTGCTCGGGAATATTCGTCCCCTGCGTTATTATCCGCGTTCCGGGATGGTGGACCTCGCAGAACAAATACGCTTACGAGTTCATACAAAAACGGACACGACGGTTTTTCCGGAAAATAAAGACATTAATATGCTCGAAGCTTTTATTCAGAACCCCGGACAATTGAACAGCTATTATCATGAAAGTGCCGGCGGACCGGAACAAATGCTTATCATTACTTCGAATACGTTTGCACCCGCATTTGATACATTGCAGAATTTTTATAAAAAATACGGTATTGAATCAGAACTGATCAGTACGGAAGATATAGCGCTCAGCGATATACACGGCAGGGATCTGCAGGAACGGATGCGAAATACCATACGGGAACATTATCTTGAAAAGGGACTCGATTACGTTCTGCTGGGGGGTAACAGTAATATCGTTCCGCACCGCGGTCTGAGCTGTAAGGTCAATTCCGGGGGAACACGGATATATTCTGATAATATTCCTGCGGATCTGTACTATGCGGCACTGGACGGAACCTGGGACGATAACCGCAATAATGTTTTTGGTGAATACAATGATTCCAGCGGTTATGACGAGGCGGATCTATTGCCGGAACTGGCAGTGGGGCGCATGCCGGCCGCAAATATTGAGGAATTACAGAACCTGATAGCAAAAAGTATGCGCTACCAGAAGGAACCCGTCGTTAACAATATGGATAAGCATGTATTTTTCGGAGAGTCTTTATATGATGATCCCGAATCATGGGGAAGTGATTACCTGGAACTGATAGTGGGTGAGCGCAATGACAACGGTTATACAACGCAGGGAATACCCGAACAAATACAGATCAGCAAATGGTACGATAAGGACAGTACGGACATGTGGAACCGGGAGACGGTGAAGCGCGAACTGGCGGACGGTCGGGCTTTTTTGCATCACAACGGTCATGCGAATACCAATTATTTAATGAAGTTTATGACCCATGAGGTGCATGACTCCGATTTTGTTACGGTCAACGGCGTTGATAATGCTCACCCGGTTATTTATACGCACGGCTGCAACTGCGGCGGATTTGATTATACGAATTGCATCGGTTCGCGCATGGTGAATTCACCGGTACTGGCTGCCGGCGGTGTTTTCAATTCCCGCTACGGATGGTTCAATGAAGGAACTACCGAGGGACCGTCGGTCCATCTTCACCGGGAATTTATGAATGCATTATATGGAATGGAGTACTTTCCGTTCGGCCGTGTACATCAGATCTCCAAGATCGCCACGGCACCCTGGGTTACTGCAGAAGGACAGTTTGAGCAAAATGCTTTGCGATGGACCTATTATACCAACAATGTTCTGGGAGATCCCGCAATGCAGATCTACAGTGATAAACCGCATTCCGTTAATGTACAATACGACCTTTCTGCAATTGAAGAAAATATTCTTCAGGCTTCGGTCTCCCGGGATGAATGAATGGCTCGTTTATCTGAAACATCTTCTGAATTTTGTTTTTTTAATTGAATAGCAATAAAGGGTTCACCAAATGATTC
>JAWOEU010000138.1:0-9816 GCA_046482575.1 Fidelibacterota bacterium | reverse complement strand
GTTTTTGCAACATTCCGGCGCAGAGCGTGTAAAGCGGAGGATGCATTGTCTGCAATATTTTTTTCTTCATCAAAGATTTTGACGATGGATTTCTCCAGCTTTTCGAGCCCGGGATCATATGCACGTACCAATTCCTCTAAAGCAGAGTATTTATTTTTTCTTTTTTCAAAATAATTCCGGTTAAGCCGGCCGTGACGGAGTATTACGGCAATGGTCCAAAGTTCTTTCTCGTTCAGCAGGCTTCCTTCGACCGTTAATTTTTTTATTGTTTCGGATTGTGCAGGAAAAGCGATCAACGGCAATGCTTTATCCAGCGCCAGAAGATCACGCATTTCAAGCGTTCTGGTCTGGCGTTCTTCATAGGTCTCTTTCGGCAGGAATGATCCGGCCGTTTCAGCATATTTCTTTCCATTTTCCGTCACTGCATAGGAGGCGATCTTCCTGCGTACCGGTTCAAATCCAAGTTGTTGATATAGATCTTGCATATTTTTACATAAGAGATGAGGGATCCCGGTTGATCAGGATCTTCACATGTTTTTCTTCCTGTTGCTTTTGCTTGATCACATGCATGAGAACAGATGCTGCCCGGTTGCCGTTCGGATCATTTTTACGGCCGGCTTTGACCAGGATCTGCCAGCGGCTTTTGTTCTTTATCCGTTCAATGGGTGCCGGTGCGGGACCGAGGCAATTTGCAGCGGGTAATCTCGATATAATAGAACGGTGAATGCGTGTTGCGGCGGCCTCGACTTCCTGCGGCAGTTTCCCGCTGATCCGTATTAAAAAAAGTCTGCTGAAAGGCGGATAATGCAAGGACTTCCGCTGGAAAAGTTCAAGATTATAAAATTCTCTCAACTGTAATTGTGAGGCCATTTGGATGACCGGTTCATCGGGAGAGTAGGTTTGAATAAAAACATTACCCGGATGTCTGCTGCGTCCACTGCGACCGCTTACCTGATAGATCAAATGAAAAAGCCGTTCTCCGGCACGGTAATCCGGGATGTCGATTCCCATATCCGCATTAATAATACCGACAAGGGTAACATCGGGGAAGTCAAGTCCTTTCGCTATCATTTGCGTGCCGAGCAGGATGTCATAGCGGTGTTCTTCAAAATTTGTTAAGATTCGGGCATGCGCGTGCCGGGTGCGTGTGGTATCCATGTCCATTCGGGCAATGCGCGCATCGGGAAAAAATGTCTGTAATTCCTCTTCAATTCTCTGGGTGCCGGTACCCATGGGTTTTAATGTGCTTTTATTGCATTGGGGACAGATCTTTGTGCCGGGATAAGTAGCATTGCACACGTGACACATCAGTTTATTCAGCCGTTTATGATAAGTAAGCGAAACACTGCATTTCGGACATTGTAATACATGTCCGCATTCACTGCAGACAAAAACGGTGTTGAAACCTCTGCGGTTTTGCAGAATGATAGCCTGTTTCCCTTTTTCCAGTGTATCATAAATGGCTTTCAGTAATTTTTCGCTGAAGATGCCTTTGCGATCTGCATTGTTCATATCAATGAGCGATACTCCGGGAAGCTGTGCACCGCCGTAGCGTTTTGTTAATTCCAGGCGTTTATACCGTTGCAGGGCGGATTGATAGTAGGACTCCAGACTGGGCGTTGCAGAACCCAGTATTACCGGTATGCCGAGAATATGTGCGTACATTACCGCGGCGTCGCGGGCATGGTACCGCGGCGTCTGATCATCCTGTTTAAAAGACGACTCCTGTTCTTCATCAACAACAATGAGTCCGATATCCGGAAGCGGTGCAAAAAGAGCGCTTCGGGCTCCGACAACGAGCCGGATCGTACCGCGCAGCATCTGATTCCAGGTCCACAGCCGTTCCGCATCGCTCATCTGACTGTGCCAGATCGCGACCTTATTACCGAAAGTTGTGCGGAAACGTGCTGCGATCTGAGGGGTTATTGCAATTTCAGGAACCAGGATCAAAACGCTTTTACCGGCTTCAAGCTGACGTTTTGCAAGCTGGATGTAGATCTCCGTTTTTCCACTTCCGGTAATACCGTGTAAAAGTACGGGGTAAAACATATTTTCGTGCTGTACAATTTCCGAAATAACCTTTTTTTGTTCTTCAGATAACGAAATATCCCGCCGGCGTTCGGAACAAAGATGATCAAAAGGATCCGCAGGAACTTCCATTTGGCATTTTTCCAGGATGCCGTTCTTGATGAGTGTATTGATCACAGAGGCATTTACACGAAGCTTTTTCTGAATAAGGCGTATTTCTTCAAGAGGCTGATCCAGTGAAGAAAGAAGATCAACGATCTCTTGCTGCCGTTCAGTGATCTTTCCATCGGTATTCATTAAACGTACTGCCGTAACCATACGGATATTTTTTGTTTTAGGAAAAATATTATCTATAAGCAAAATACCGGCATCCAGTCCCCTTTTTATCGCTTTTTGTCTTTCTTCGGGAAGACCGTAAAAATCACGTGTTGAAAGACCGGTTTCCGGTATTTCCGGCCAGTTTCCGGGATCCTCTCCGGAAGCCACAAAACAATATTCAACACGCTTATAGCCGAGTTCGGAAGGATGTGCTGCACGGAAACACAATCCTACTGGAGCCAGATAGTATTCGGAAATCCATTTGATCAGGCTGATCAGTTCTTTATTGAAAAGCGGTTTTTTATCCAGAACACTTTCAAGTGTTTTTATAATGTAAGAAGGTTTTTCAGCAAGGGATTCAAAACAATCGATACAATATCCAATCTGCGAACGTGAACCAAATGATGCCTTGACACGCATACCCGCCTGAAGGTTATCCTGCATTTCATCCGGAACATGATATGTAAACGTCCGGTGTATTTTATTCGGAAAAGCGATGGAGCAATACATTATTTAAGTTACCGGAAATACGCCGGGTTTTCAATAAAAAAAGCGTTCTCATGATAAAGATCACAGTTGAAAAAAGTACATGTCTGCAAGATGGTTTTCGTCGATATTGTGAACGTTCCACGTGTTTCTATATAAAAGAACAAATAAAGGTTGGAAATAAAGTTTTTTTAACCTATGTTACTGTGTATAGAAACAGGAGAGTTGCTTATGCGTTCATATGGAGAGATAGTAAAAGTTTTTTGCCGTATTAATAAGGAAGCGGAAATGAAAAGATTTCTCGAAGAGGTGCTGACAGAAAGTGAACTGGAAGCATTGGTTTTCCGATGGCGGCTGATGAAAGATCTGTATCACGGAGAGACCCAGCGTCATATTGCAGAAAAACATCATATCAGTCTCTGCAAGATAACACGGGGTTCTAAAATACTTAAAGACAAGAAGGCGATCAGCCTTAAAATGTTGAAAGAACTGGAGAACGAACAATGATGAATTTAGTACAAATGCCGGATGCCAAAGGCAATTTCGGAGAATACGGCGGCGCCTTTTTACCGCCTCAGCTGGTGGATGTAATGAAAGATGTTGCCGAAAAATATGAGAATATCAAAAACACAACGGCATTTCAGGAAGAACTCTATGATTTATACACGCACTACGTCGGTCGGCCGAGTCCGATCTTTCATGCCCGGCGTTTATCTGAAAAACTTGGAGGTGCTCAGATCTATTTCAAGCGTGAAGACTTGAACCACACCGGTGCGCATAAGATCAATCATTGCCTGGGAGAGGTATTGCTGGCAAAAAGCCTTGGCAAGAAAAAGGTGATCGCCGAGACCGGTGCCGGTCAGCACGGTGTTGCCCTTGCAACGGCTGCCGCGCTGCTTGGACTGGAATGCGATATTTATATGGGCGAAGTGGACATAGAAAAAGAACACCCGAATGTTGTAAGAATGAAGATCCTCGGCGCACGGGTCGTGCCGGTCAGCATAGGCACCCGGACCCTCAAAGATGCGGTGGATGCTTGTTTTATGGCATATCTTAAAGACCCGGAAACACAGTTGTACTGTATCGGATCCGTTGTCGGTCCTCACCCCTTTCCGGCGATGGTGCGCGATTTTCAATCCGTGGTCGGCAGAGAGGCCCGCGAGCAATTCAAGCTTATGACCGGTAAACTGCCTGACAATCTGATCGCCTGTGTGGGCGGCGGATCCAATGCCATCGGACTGTTCACGGCTTTTCTTGAAGATGAAGATGTTGCTATGTACGGTGTCGAGCCTTCCGGAATAAGCTTTAAACCCGGTGAACACGCCGCCACGATGACAATGGGGAAACCGGGCATGATTCACGGATTTCGCTGCTACCTGATCCAGGATGAGAAGGGTGAGCCTTTACCGGTGTATTCCGTGGCATCCGGACTCGATTATCCGGGCGTGGGTCCGCAGCACAGCTATCTGAAGGATATCCGGCGCGTGTATTATGTAACGGCCAGCGATAGGGAAGCGATCGATGCGTTTTTTGAAATATCCCGGGTCGAAGGTATTATCCCTGCCCTGGAAAGTGCCCATGCCATCGCCCATGCGATCAAACTTGCGCCGCAACTTCCAAAAGAAACGACCATCCTGGTCAATTTTTCCGGGCGTGGCGATAAGGATATTGATTTTGTTGCAGCAAAATACGGAAAGGATTACGGAGTTACGGAATAATAGAACGGAAAAGAAATACATCAGCGGATTAATATCGAATAGCCTTTAAATACAAGACAACGGCTCATACGGGTTTTATATCGCGAATTTTCTGTAAATGAAAAATTTCAACTTTGATTATTTAGCGAAAAAACATATTTTTGTTCAAGAAAAAATAAACAAGGGAGAATTCATGAAACGCCTTATTACATTGGTATTCGTGCTTTTGTTAGTGACCGGCTGCAACAGCGTTACGGTCATGAGTTACAATATCCATGCAATGCGGGGTATGGATAACGTTCTGGACGCCCGTCGTATTGCAGATGTCATTCTTGAACAAAAGCCCGATCTGGTGGGATTACAGGAAGTGGACCATCTGACGGAACGAAGCGGAGAAATGGATGTTTTATCCTTTTTTGAGGATTACTGCGACATGCATGTGGTATACATGAAAACCTTTGATTATCAGGGTGGTGCCTTCGGGAATATGATTCTCTCCCGCTATCCGGTGATCGACAAGAAAATGATCCGATTACCATCACGGACTAATTACGAACCACGCCTGCTGATGATGGTCAGTGTTCGGACAGACCGCGGTGATACGCTGCATTTTTATAATACACATCTGGATCATCATGCAAATGATTCCGACAGGCCCGCACAAATGCGAAAGATCGTGGAGGTTATTTCATCCGATCCGGAAAAGCTTATACTGCTTGGTGATCTGAATTGTCAGCCCGGCAGTGAACCCCTGGATATGCTGGATAAGGCACTAAGCCGTTGTTTTTCCGAAGATAAAACCTATCCGGCGGATGAACCCGAACGAATAATTGATCATATTTACTATACACCCGACCGCGGTCTGCAGTGTAAAGAAATCAAAGTTATTCCCGAAAAAGTTGCCTCCGATCATCGTCCTGTTGTGGCGCGATTCCGGCTTAGATAAAATTTAAAAAAGACCTGACCACGGATCACACAAATTGACACGAATTAACACGAATATTATTTTTAAATTTCTTAGGTAGTGCAATCCACAGTCATCGTATTACCCGATTAATATCACTTATATTAAATATCACGTTAATTATATATTCCTGTTATATGCCAATCCCCTGAATCCTTCCGCGCCCTGCGCAGCGGGGCAATCCCATCAAAAACATATCCAGTTGATCCCGTTATCCCATCAAAAACATATCCAGTTGATCCCGTTATCCCGTCTAAAGCATATCCTGTTTATCCCGTTATCCCGTCTAAAATATATTCATCATGTCAAAAAAGCAGTCAGCAACAAAAAACGGCACCGTTTCCGTTGCCGTTATCGTACCCGGGGCGGGATTTGAACCCGCATGTCCGAAGGACACTAGACCCTGAACCTAGCGCGTCTGCCGATTTCGCCACCCGGGCAGGTGTTTTTCAAGCAATGTTATTTTATTTTTTCTTCCGCCTGAAGATCAATCACTTCTTTTTCCAGTGAAGAGATTTTCGCCTTCAGATCACGGATCTGAGTTAACATGTCATCAATATGATCAAGTTGCTGCATGTTATAATCTTGTTTTTCATCCACCCATGCGGCCACTTTTTCACCCAGCTCCTGATAACATTTCAGTAGGATGCGCCGTGTCTGATAAATATCATATTTGAGTTTACCGATACGGCCGAAATCTTCAGCTTTTTCCTTTGTGGTCTGATAAGCTTCATCAATTTTGGGACTAATGCTTTCCCACCACCGGGCCAGCCTGCTTTTTGTGTTATATTCGGTTTTCATAGTATTCTCCAAGCAACCACGGAATTTACATGATAATAATCATTCTGTCAATGACAATATCTTTTAAAAAATTGTATATTCGGGTGTTATCAGCGGCCGGTTTTATAATGAAGAACATTATTGATATTGATTTCTTTCTCTTTCCGGACACGCCCGACAGTAGTTGAAGTAAGATTATAATTGGATGTAATTCTTGCAAGATCGATGAGCTTATTTTCTTTAATGCTGATCAAAAGCGCCGCCTGGGATTCCCCGAATACAAAGACATGTTCGGGACTTTTGCGTTCAGAATAAACGGAGGCTCCGAATCCGGAACCACAGGCTTTATACAGTGCGGCAAAAAGACCCCCGCGTTGAATGGGATTGACAGAAGATAAAATTCCTTTATCCCTGCACTCATCAAGTACGTTTATCAATGCTGCGATGGTGCCCCGCATAACACCCGGCGGAGAATAGCGGCTTTTGATCCCCGTGGCATCAGCATATGCCGAACCTCTGACGGTACCGCTGAGGTCACCCAAAAGACAGATGAAATCTCCGGGACGCTGAAAGGTCTGCGGTATGCGCTGATCACTGAATTTTGAAATAAAGAAGAGTTTTAGCCGGTTGTGTTCACCCGGCACTACACAACTGTTCGTTATCGGGATCTCAAAAAGTTTTACACTCTTGTTGATCGATGAAAGAAGCTGATCAAGTTTCTGGGGTGCGGAAACATTACTTTCCATATAATACGTTAAAGCCAGAGGTATCAATCCCTGTGCGTATAGATTGACTATTGCCGCAAGAGTGTGTAATTGTATACCGTTTTCACTAAATGCGAGTCCTTTTAATGGAAAAGGATCAATCTGAAGTTCCGGTATTTTATCAGAAACAGCATAAGACTGCGAAGGGTTTTCTTCGGCTTCATTTTTCAGATACGTAACAAGTTTATCCATGTCTTTTTTTGAGGGAGCATTAATTTCCGGTAAAGGTGTGTTGTCGGTATTTTCCCGGTACGGTGTACGGTTTTCCATATATTTTTGCATGGACTCCTGAAGTAAGCGCAGTGTAGTGATTGGAATTTCCAGAAGCCCTTCCTCATTATCAAGGCTCAAAATCGGAGAAGGTACGGTTTTCCCTATAAATTGCGGCTGCTTTTCAAAAGCTTCAGCAGTCTTTCTGAAAGAAAGATTAAGATGATCGGGAACAAAATAAAGCAGCCCGTTCGGATAATTTGTGAAAAGACGCTGTGCCGATGCCGTAATATGTCCCCCGGTATTCGTATTTACACAAACCCGGCAGAGACGTTCCCACGGGCTTTCATCACAGATAAGTTCCATATGATCAGCAAATTCGCTGACAGTATGCAATAATTTTTCATCGATACTCTTGGCGTCTTGTACGAATATCCGGTAAGGGATTTTCCCGGAGCGTATATGACGTTTTTCCCCCGCATGCGTAATACCCAGCATGATATTTCCCTCATCATGCTTATAGCAAAGGGCGGCATCGAGATGCCGGGTCGCCATATCAAGCTTACAGCGCAGGCGGCTTGTATGATGGCTGATATAGAAAAAATGTTCATCGTCTATATTCAGATATAAAGGCCGTGACTCACTGTATCGGCGGAAACGTTTTTTACGGTCCGCGGTATCCGTATCAAAACAGGAAAATGCTTTTAGTTCCATTTGGCTTGGTTCACGGCCAAAGAGCTTATACAAATGGTTTTTCAGATCACTCATACACTTCTACCTTTGCTGTTTTCAGACTCTCCGGTAAAATACATTATGTAAGTGCAGATAGTGAAGCTTTTTTAATAATAAATATTTTTTTATCGGGAAAGTCAATTTGGAAAAGTTTTCTTTATACTGTAAATTTCTGTTATATATGTAAGGAGACTAGAAATGCAGACAGACCGGATACAAGATGTGGTTTTTGTACAGCAGCGTTTTTTTGCTGGCGGAAAAACAAGGCAGCTGCATTTTCGCAGGGATAATCTTAAAAAACTGAGGAAGATGATCATAGATCATGAGCAGGAAATCACGAATGCTTTAAAAGAAGATCTTGGAAAATCATCTTTTGAAAGTTATGCTACGGAGATAGGACTTGTAATTAAAGAGATCAACCTGCATTTACGCTTTCTCCGGTGGTGGTCGCGGACAAAACGGAAGCACACTCCCCTTATGCTTTTTCCCTCAAGAAGCCGCATCCTGCGCCGGCCTTACGGCTGCGTCCTTATCATCGCCCCTTGGAACTATCCTTTTAATTTAAGCATGATGCCGCTTATCGGTGCGATATCTGCCGGGAACTGTGCCATTGTGAAAGCCGCCCATTACTCCAAAGCCACTTCCGCGTTGCTGGAAAAGTTGATCACTAAAACCTTTCCCGAAGCCTATATCCGGGTCCTCTGCGGCGGGCGGGAGGTGAATCAGGCTCTGCTGCAGGAGCGTTTTGATTACATTTTCTTTACCGGCAGTTCCTCTCTCGGCAAGATCGTTGCAAAAGCAGCTGCTGATAAACTGACGCCGTATACGCTGGAGCTCGGCGGCAAGAGTCCATGTATTGTGGATAAAGATGCAAATCTGCAAAAAGCAGCCCGGCGCATCGTGTGGGGGAAATTCCTGAATGCCGGACAGACCTGTA
This sequence comes from Fidelibacterota bacterium, assembly GCA_046482575.1. Lineage (GTDB taxonomy): Bacteria > Fidelibacterota > Fidelibacteria > Fidelibacterales > Fidelibacteraceae > M50B103. The sequence goes on along the minus strand of JAWOEU010000138.1, from coordinate 900 downwards.
TCGCGCCCGATTACCTGCTGGCGCAGGAGGATATCAAGGACGAACTGCTGAAAAAGATCTGTGCGGAAATAAAGCGGCAGTTCAGCGCCGACCCTTCTGAGAGTCCGGACTTCGGCAGGATCATCAATCCGGACGCCTTTGCGCGGATCAGCGCTTATCTTTCGGACGGGAAGATCGTCTGCGGCGGCACGGCAAGAAAACCGGACCGCTATATCGCGCCGACGCTGCTGGATGAGGTGTCGCCGGATGCGCCGGTGATGCAGGATGAGATCTTCGGTCCAATACTGCCCGTGTTGCAGTTTAGGGAGATCCGTGAAGCCATGGATTTTGTAAATGACCGCGAAAAACCGCTGGCGCTGTATTATTTTACCAAAGACGTCCGGGGCGCCCAAAAACGCATCCGCGAAATGGATTCCGGCGGCGTCTGCATTAATGATGTCGTGATCCATTACGGCAATTCACGCCTGCCTTTCGGCGGTGTAGGCAACAGCGGCATGGGACGTTACCACGGAAAATACAGCTTTGATACCTTCAGCCGCGAGCGGGCCTGCGCGATCTCGCCAACCCTGTTTGATATTCCGGTCAAGTTTGCACCGTATGGGAAGAAATTGCGATTGCTGAAGAAGATATTTTAAGTAGACGGTAGACGGAAGACAGAAGACAGTAGGCGGTAGTCAGAAGCTGAAAGACCGTAAACGGAAGTTTAGAGGTGAGCATCCCTGAATAGTGTTGACAGAATTAACTTAACATTGACTTATATTAAAGACAGGGCACACCGGACCATCGGGTATGTTTTCAGGAATAAAATAGGTTCCGGGTTCAGGTCTTTTGGTTATTGGATTATCATTGCTGTAAACGGTTTCAAGATGTCTGTCATACATGTCTAAAGATACAAGACTC
>JAWOEU010000139.1:0-26116 GCA_046482575.1 Fidelibacterota bacterium | reverse complement strand
AATGATCATCAGTTTTTTTGTTTTTTGTTTCATGATTTTACTCTTTCATGTGAGACGTGAGACGAGAAACGTCTATTGGCCGAAGCGCAGGGACTTCTGAGTCTTCCGGCTACTGGCTTCTAATTATCCATTGATTGAAGCAGTTCTTTCGCATGTCCCACACCCTTGTCGGCGCTTTTTTTAACCCATTGATAAGCCTCTTCGAGCTCTTTGGGTGAATCGGCAGTTTCGTAAAGCAATTTCCCCAGGAGATATTCCGGGTAAGGGTGACCGCCGTTGACGCTTTGTTCCAGCCAGTGAATGGCCAGGGCGGTATCGGGTTCCGTGCCGCGTCCCCGGCTGTACATGATCCCGAGCATGTACCGGGACTGATCGTCTCCTTGTTTGGCACTGCGGGTGAACCATTTCATGGCTTTGGCGTAATCCTGTTCCACGCCGCTGCCGCTGTAATAGAACATGCCCATTTTGTTTTGCGCTTTGGGATATCCGGCTTCGGCGGAACGCATATACCAGTCAGAAGATCGTTTGCTGTTTTTCTCTACACCGATGCCGTATTGACGGTAATACGCCAGGTAGTACATGGCTTCTGCATTGCCGCTTTCCGCGGCACGCATAAAATGGTCTATCGCCAGGGCGGTATCGGGTACGGTCAGGCTGTCCCCGCTCATCAGCAGTTTTGCTTGTTCAAGGTCGCTTGCGCCGGGTTCGGAACAGGCGAAAATCAGAATGAAGGGGATGATGATCATTAGATATTTTTTCATGATGTTTCCTATTTTTCTTCAGGGTAAAATATATCAAGAATTTAACAAATCATAGTCATGAAATGGGTTTGAGGCAAAACATGTCCTTCTTTTCTTTGCTTGATCAAAGAAAAGAAGCAAAAGAAAATCAAGCGCTGCTCTCCTTTGGCTAAAAATCCTCCTCATTCGTAAAGTATCTGAAAGGTCTCGCTTCACTCCACCCAGATACTTTTTAACCTTCATTCGGCGGATTTTCTTAACGCGTCGTCGCGATGCGCCCGGCAAACACGAAGCAGACGGTCAATACTCATCTTATCATTAAATAAATTATTATTAATTTAATTGTCAATTGATATTCGCGCTTGCGCGACCGCCTTCAGCCACCCATTATACAAGCGCTCTCGCGTTTCCGCATTCATTTGCGGTTCGAAACGGGCGCTTTCTTTCCTGTTCCTGCTGTAATCGTCCATTGTCCAAAAGCCACAGGCCAGTCCGGCAAGCAGCGCCGCGCCCAGTGCGGTGGATTCCTGCATGGCGGCCCGCGAGACCGGGCAATTCAGGATATCCGCCTGGAACTGCATCAGAAAATCATTAACGGTGGCTCCCCCGTCCACATTCAGCGCGGCAAGCTTCACACCGGAGTCGCGTTCCATTGCATCGAGCACATCCCTGCTTTGATAGGCGATGGATTCCAGAGCGGCGCGGATGATGTGACCGGCAGTGGTACCGCGGTTCAGACCGCTGATGGTCCCCCGCACGTTCATATCCCAGTACGGAGCACCCAGGCCGCTGAATGCCGGTACGAAATACACGCCGCCGTTATCCCGGAGTTTTGCGGCCGCCGTTTCGGAATCTGCCGCGGTCGCAATGATATGCAAATTATCGCGCAGCCACTGTACGGCTGAACCGGCGACGAACACACTGCCCTCTAATGCATAGGAGATCTTCCCGTCCAGCTCCCAGGCAATGGTGGTCAGGAGGCCGCGATTGGAAGTGACTGCTTCCGCTCCGGTATTCATCAGCATGAAACAACCGGTGCCGTAGGTGTTCTTTGCCATACCGGGTTCGAAACAGCCCTGACCGAACAGCGCGGCCTGCTGATCGCCGGCAATACCGCAAATGGGAATAGAAGCACCGAAATATTCAGGAAGGGTTTCCGCATAGATTTCCGAGGAACCCCGCACTTCCGGCAGCATTGATACCGGAATGTCAAAAATATCAAGCAGTTCTTTATCCCATTTTAATTCATGGATGTTATAAAGCATGGTACGGCAGGCATTGGTGACATCCGTGATATGCAGCTTGCCGCCGGTCAGTTTCCAGATTATCCAGCTGTCAACGGTACCGAAAAGAAGATCACCCCGCCGGGCGCGTTTCCCGGCACCGGGTACATTTTTAAGTATCCAGTGTATTTTGGTTGCGGAAAAATAAGAGTCAATGATCAGGCCGGTCTTTTCCCGGATACTTCCGGAAAAGCCCTGCGCACGTAATTGTTCACAGTGATCTGAAGTACGCTTATCCTGCCACACAATGGCGGGATAAACCGGTTCGCCGGTATGGCGGTCCCATACAATGGCGGTTTCGCGTTGATTACAGATCCCGATGCCGGCAATATCTTTTGCGGAAAGATCCAGGCGATCCATCAGCCGGCGGGTGATACGTAACTGCGTTTCCCAGATATCTCCGGGATCTTGTTCCACATATCCCGGCGACGGGTAATCCTGAGGGAATTCCGACTGTTCCACCCCGGCGATGTTCTGATCATGGTCGAAAATGATCGCACGTTCACTGGATGTCCCCAGATCGAAAGTCAAAAGGAAGCGGCTCATGTCATCATATCCTTAACGGTGTTCGGTTATCCAATTGTAAATATCCTTATAAACCTGTTTACGGTTGATCTCGTTTGTCAATTCATGTCGCGCACCTTCGTATATCTTCACATCGACTTCTTCAAGCTGAAGGTCCCGGTATATTTCTGCCACCTTTTCGGGTCCCTTTCCGAAATTGCCGACCGGGTCATTGCTTCCGGACATGATAAGGACGGGTAGTGTTATCCGGACCCAGAGATTATGTTTTTTGCCGGAAATATAATGAAGTCCGTAAAAAAGATCCTGAAAAAAACCTACTGTGCAAACAAAACCGCAATAAGGATCTTCACGGTACTTTTTGACTTTTTCCTTATCACGGGAAAGCCAGGCTAATTCACCCTCATTCTCAAACGCTTTATTGAAAGAGCCAAAGCTCAGATTGTCAAAAAATTTCGAAGGCTTTTTTTCTCCGTAAAGCAAGCGATGAAAAACGGCAAGTGCACGACCCGCCGCAATGCTGAGGGTGTCCTGCGTACCGGTTCCTGATAGAATAACGCCATGAATATCATCATAGAGTGTAATATAGGTGCGGGCAAGAAAAGAGCCCATACTGTGACCAAAGAGAAAGACCGGTGCTTCCGGATAATCTTTCCTGATGATCTTGGTCAGCCGGCGCATATCGGTAACAACCTTTATCCAGCCGCTCTCATCGGCAAAATATCCCAGATTGTCAAGAGAACCTGCTGTTTTCCCGTGTCCGCGGTGATCGTTTGCATAAACCGCGATCCCGTTTTTACATAAGTAACCGGCAAATTCTTCATATCTGGCGGCATGTTCGGCCATACCGTGTGCTATCTGAACGGAAGCCAGCGGCTTCTCATCGGGCAGCCAGCAGATAAATGCAATATCAACACCGTCATCAGTAGAAAAATAATCTGTTTTTCTCATTTTTTATCCGTTTTTAACTTTATCTTTACCCATTATTTATTCGTGAAGGTATTATATATTTTTGCTCATATCAATAAAAAAACGGTATGCAGCAATGATACCGCAGCAAGAGAAAAAGCTTATTTGCCGATCTTATCTGTCATAAGCGATTATGGACCCGGAAAGTCATACAAGGACATAACATTATTTTTTATCCAAATAGGAGCGTAGCATAGCCGTTTTATCACAGGTTTCCCATGTGAATTCCGGACGGCCGAAATGTCCGTAAACAGCTGTCGGCAGGTACCGGGGCTTTTGCAGGTCAAGGTGTCTGATGATTCCACAGGGAGTCAGCGGAAATACTTCCCTTATGATCCCGGCGAGTTCATTGTCAGACAGGCGGCCGGTGCGAAAAGTATCAACCAGAAGGGATACCGGTTCGGATTCTCCTATCGCGTAGGCCAATTGTACTTCACAGCGTTTGCAGAGATCCGCCGCAACAAGATTTTTTGCAATATACCGGGCCATGTAAGCCGCAGAACGGTCAACCTTGGAAGGATCCTTCCCGGAAAATGCTCCGCCGCCGTGCCGTGCCATACCGCCGTAGGTGTCCACAATGATCTTTCTTCCCGTCAGTCCCGCATCAGCGACAGGGCCGCCTTCGGTAAAGGCGCCGGTGGGGTTTATATGAATATGTGTATCCTTATCCATAAGATCACCGCATACCGGCTGTATGACCCGGGCTTCGATATCTTTTTTCAGCTGTTCCTGGGTAACGGTTTTCTTATGATGATTAGAGATCACCACCGCCTCCACACGTTTGGGGACATTATCATCGTATTCCACGGTGACCTGGGTTTTCCCGTCCGGATAAAGGTAGTTCAAAACACCCTTTTTCCGCACCTCCGTCAGCTGACGCGCAAGAGCATGCGCCAGTGATATCGGAAGGGGCATAAGCTCCCTCGTCTCGTCGCAGGCATAACCGAACATCATTCCCTGATCGCCGGCTCCCTGTTTGTCCACACCCCGACTGATATCCGGGGCCTGCTCGGAAATGGCGCTGAGAACGCCGCAGTATTTACCGTCAAAACCGGTCCCGCCGTTATCATATCCGATATCCAGCAGGATCCTGCGTGCGATCTTTTGCACATCAATATATTCTGCATGCGTTGTTAATTCACCGGCAATAACGACAAAGCCGGTCTTAATGAGCGCTTCAACGGCAACACGCGAATGCGGGTCCTGCTCAAGAGCTGCATCCAGTATGGCATCGCTGATCTAATCACAGATTTTATCCGGATGCCCTTCGGTCACGGATTCCGAGGTGAAAAAGACCTTTTCCATAAAAAAACACCTGTTGGTTTTCAAATTACACGCCACGTTCTCTGTTGTTAAGGGCACCAAGATTTCTGAAGAGGGAAGAAGGGGAAATAACGTTTTGACTTCTCCGGCCCACATCGTTTTGCCACCGTGGCGTTACTCGGTTGGCGCCCCGTTCAGGGGACTCTTGATGCGAGTAGAAAGATAGAAGAAAATATTTATATCGTCAATATATTTTTTTTCGCGGTAAGAATAAGTTTTGAGAATAAGAATAAGAATAAGAATAAGATTGAGAATAAGAAAATATAAAAAACAGCAAGAAACAGGCAATATCAAATGCGCAAAGAATAAAAATAAAGAGCATGGCTTTCCCGTATTCTACCGTAACCGCAGCATCGCTGCTTATATTTGCCGCATGTTTTAAGCCGTTGGGGTTCATGAACAAAAAAGCATTGCATTTAAATACGCTTGCAGTTAAATTTTCACAGGATAAATGTGAGGGTACTGTTATTATCGTGTTTTGTTAAAGGCTGTTGAAAATAGATCGATACTTCCGGGTGCGCCTTTAACGAGAATGTCTGCCGAACGTTAAAGCCCGTTCGGTTTTTTTTAGAGGAAAAAGTGAATTATTTAAAGATAATTATTTTAGCAATTATACAGGGACTAACGGAATTTTTGCCGGTAAGCAGTTCCGGGCACCTTGTATTGGGGGAATATTTACTGGGAATTGAATCCCCGGGCGTTACGCTGGCGGTTTTTTTGCATTTCGGTACCTTTCTCAGCGTTTTGGTCATTTTCTGGAAGGATATTGTCAAGATCATGATCGCGATGATCGCCAATTTCTGGAAAGTATGGAAATATCCTGCTTTAATCCGGGAGAATGAAAATTTTGCAATGGGACTTTTCATTATTTTATCCATGATCCCGGCAGGATTGATCGGCATATTTTTTGGCGAAGAGATCGCGCTTCTTTTTAAGAATATTTATATGACGGGTGTTGCCCTGCTTGTGACGGGAACGTTGCTTTTTCTCACACAGTGGGCGAAAGATACCAAACGTCCATTGAAAGGCTGGCGGGCGTTACTGATGGGGATCGCGCAGGCGGTGGCGATCATTCCCGGAATTTCACGTTCGGGCAGCACCGTTTCTACCGGTATGTTTCTGGGAATGCCCCGGAAGAAAGTCGCAAAATTTTCTTTCCTTATGGCGTTACCGCTCATATTCGGAGCGGCGCTTCTGGAAGCCAAAGAAGCTTTTGCAACAACAGATTTCGTCTGGTCCGGAATGATCATCGGAACCGCCACTTCCTTTCTTTTCGGCTATTTTGCCGTCAAGTGGCTGATGCGGGCCATTATTAACGGAAAATTGCACTTCTTTGGCTTTTACTGCCTTGCACTGGGTTTTATAACACTCATTTTCGGATAAATATATGAGTTGGTTCAATGATTACCGGCATGAAATCGGACGGATAAAAAGCGGAGAGATCCGACCGTTGTATTTTCTTTACGGCAATGATCTCTACCTGCGCGATATGGCCGTACAGGAAATACGGAAGGCGATGAAGGACAAAGGTATAGATCATGACTATACATATCTTTATGCATCGGAGATCGGCGGGGACGAACTGCAAAATCTGCTTTTCGGTGCATCGCTGTTCACATCCGCACGCTGCACAGTCATTCATGAAGTGAAGCAGCTTTTACCCTCGGCAAGAAAAATACTGAACGCCTATCTTAAACACCCCGAACCGGGAAATGTACTGATCCTGACAGCATTGACTTTTGACAAACGGAATGCTTTTTACAAACGCATTGAATCCTCTGCACTGACACTAAAGATCAACACTCCGTTTGAAAATGAGATACCCGCGTGGATAAGGGGATATCTGGCAGAATATATGCGGAAGATCGATGCGGAAGCAATAAATGAACTTCTTCGTTACACCGGAGATGATCTCGGCAAGTTAAGTAATGAACTGGATAAACTTCATATTTACCTTCCGGAAAACAAAACGGTGAACAGAGAGGACGTGCGTTGTGTAAGCGGTTATTCCAAAACATTCAGTATTGAAGATCTTTTACAGGCAGTGGGAAAAAAAGATAAGAGCAGAGCCGTGGCAATTTGTAAGAATTTAATTGAAAATGGTGTCAATGAGGTCTATCTTATTATTGCATTGTATCAATTTGTCTGGAAATTGATCATGCTGAAGGATAAGCGATTGATTTCTTTACGCGATTATGATAAGATCGTAAAAATTTATAAAGGCAGAAAACTGGAACAATATAAAGCGGCAGCAGAAAATTACCGTCAAATAGAATTAAAAAACGCACTTGAGGCACTGGTCAACGGAGACCGGCGCATTAAAACCACAAGTTGTGATCAGCTGAGCAACTTTATGATCACACTTGATGGGATAATTGCTTAATGAATAAAAAAAATATCAAATACAGCGACGAGGAACTTATTGCCAGGTTCCAAAAAGGCGATGAACGGGCTTATGTGGAACTGGTACACCGCTACAAGGACCGGCTGCTGAATTTTGTCTACCGTTACCTGAATTCTTATGAACAGGCTGAAGATGTGGTGCAGGACACGCTGATGAAACTGTATACAAGTGCCCACATGTATCGTGAGATAGCAAAATTCAGCACATGGATATTCACTATTGCCGCAAATTTAGCCAAATCCGAATTGCGGCGCCTAAAACGGCGGAGGGTAATATCAATTCATAATATGGGCTTTGACGACAAGGAATATGAAATTCCTTCGGAAACCTACGATCCCGAAAAAGAAACGACGTCCGCCTATGGTGAAAAGCAGATCCAGCAGGCAATTGATTTGCTCCCCGATCAGTTTAAAACCGTTATCCTTCTCCGCGAAGTGCAGCAGCTTTCCTACGAAGAGATCAGTCAGATACTGGGTGTTTCCATCGGAACCGTTAAAAGCCGGATAAACCGGGGAAGGTTGCGATTACAGAAGCTGTTAAAAGAATTAAAAGAACATTAAAAAATCAGGAACTTTTTGGAACACAATGATTTTATACTGATGTTTGGAAAAATCAAAGTGGGAGGAATTGCGTATTGATGGATTGTTACAGTTTTGAGAAGATCATTTCTGATTACATTGAATCAAATCTGAACCCGAGGGAACGACAAGAAGCAAACGAACACATTGCCGAGTGCCAAAGGTGCCGGGAAAAGCTGGCGGATATGATCAATCTGCTTTCAGCAATGAAAACGCTTCCGCGTTACCGTACGAACTCAGATTTTGAATCACGTCTTATGGCTTGTGTAGAACGCCGTAAACAGCAGAAGGAACATCCGTTCATTCATATTCTGCACAATTATTCCCGGGCGATATCCGTGGCGGCTGCCGTTATGCTTTTTGCCGCCACCTCGTTGTTTATTTATACTTCAGTATCGGTCCCGAAAAATTCAGCAGCGACGCCTGCTGCAGAATTGCGAAGTATTGACGGAGGCAAGGGACTCCCCGCCGCAGCCCTGAACAGTACACCGTCTTTTACCAATACGAAAACGGAAAAAACTCCGCCTGATACGGGAAAAGCAGAGAACCCGGATTATAATCGCCGGATCATGATGGTCAATGAATAAATAATTTGTATTTCTGCAATTATTCCTTATATTTTCCGGCGAATAATTGACTGGAGGCTGCTATGGCAAAACCACAAGGCTTTGGAGCAAAGATTGCACACCGCGAGAAGGCAGGAAAAACCTGTTCGGTTTGCGGTCAGCAAATTTCATATGTGAAACATTATGCGAGTGTAAAACACCCAAGCGGAAATGTTAAATATAAACAAAAGATCGTTGGAATTTGCGGTTGTAATAAAAAAGAATATTTTGGTTAACATATTATTCTTTCTCAAGCTTTTATCACCCCGGTAAACGGGGTGATTTCATTTTAGACTAATTTTCTTGCGTCTGGACCTTTTGCTGTTTTATTATTATGCTTTTTTCCTTATTATTTAATGATGAGTAAAAAATTTTTTATTTTCACTATTACTGTATCCATTCTCTTGCTGTCCTGCGGAAGCCGGGAACTGAATAAAGATCTTTCTGAACAAAAACCCGAGACCTACCCGACACAAAGCATACTGCATTTTATGCATGGAGAGATCTATCGTTCCTCCGGCAACTACACGTATGCAAACCTGGAATATCAGCGTGCACTGGAATATGATACCAGCGCAACGATACTGAGCGCCATTGCTGAAAGCTACAAGCAACTGGGAAAAAATCAGCAGGCCAGGGATTATTTTGAAAAAGCACTGCGGCTGGATCCTGAAGCGGCCGGGGCCAGGCAGCATCTTGCTGATCTTTATATAAAAGAATCACGTTTTGAAAAAGCAATACCCCTGCTGCGTCAGATTCTGGAAAAGGAACCGGAAAACATCACGCTGCTTCGAAGCCTGGCGGAAGCGTACCGCAAAATAGAAGATTATGATGCTTCGCTGAATGTTTTGGACAAAATGATCGAATTGCGGCCGGACATACCATGGTCATATATTTTTGCGGCAGAGGTCATGTTTGAAGATGATCGTATCGCCGATGCATCAGCTTACCTGGAAAAAGCAATATCATTGGTCCCGCCGAATGATGATCTTTATGAGTTCTGGATCCGTGCCCTTTACGAAAAGAATGATCGTGAAAAAATACAGAAAGTACTGAGGTCATGGATAAAAACCCAGCCGGATCGTCCCGGTCCGTATTTGATGTATGCGGACTACCAGTTTCAGCGCGGCAATATTGATTCCGCCGGACAGGTGCTTTCCATGATCAGCGATCGCTGGCAGGAAGATAGCCGAATATCCTATTTCCAGGGGATCAGGGCAATGACGGATAATGAAAAAGACAGCGTGATGTTCTATTTTAAACGTGCGGACAGCTTTCCGGATGCCGGACGCGAACTTTATCACGATTACGGTATGTGGTTCTGGGAACAGGGAGAATTTGAAACGGCGGAATATATCGCCGGCCGCGCCATCGTGCGTTTTGGACCGGAAGCGCGCTGGCTGCACATGAAAGCTCTGATAAAAAAACAACAGGGGTTTCTGGAAGAAAGTGAAAAACTCTTTCTTAAACTTCTGAAAGAAGATCCTGAAAACACCGGCGCAAAAGAAGATCTTGCAACCGTTTATCTTGAGTCCGGAAAAGGTGATCTTGCCGATTCACTGTATTCGGATCTCCTTAAAGAAAATCCGGAAGATCCCGCTATACTCAACAACTATGCTTTTACGCTTGCACAACTTGACCGAAAACTGGATGAGGCATTGTCGTATATCAACAAGGCATTGAGAGAGAAGAAAAACGCAGCGTATTGCGACACGAAAGCATGGATCTTGTACCGTCAGGGAAAATTTAAGAGAGCCTTGAAATGGGTAAACAATGCACTGAAGTATTCTGATGTGAGCAGCGAAATATATTTACATAAGGGTAATATCCTTCGTAAACTGCAACGTTATGAACCGGCACGTGAAGCATTCCGGCAGGCGCTTTCGCTCGATCCGGAGAATACGTTGGTGAAAAAGGCATTGGAGGAAATGAAATGATAGATATTTCTGTCGTTGTTCCGGTCTTTAATGAAGAGGGGACCGTTGAAGAATTAGCACAACGCATAAAAACGGTATTTGAACAGCAGAAGTTCAATGGCGAGATCATTTTTGTAAATGACGGTTCCGGCGACGGGACCACGGAAAAATGTAAAAAACTTGCTGAAGAAAATGCAATGATTCACCATATCCATTTTCACAGGAACAAAGGCAAGGCAGCCGCACTGCAATCGGGATTCGAAGCTGCAGAAGGGAAAATAGTCGTAACCATGGACGGCGATCTGCAGGATGAACCCGGAGAAATACCCGCATTGGTCGCCAAGCTGGAAGAGGGCTGGGATATCGTATCCGGATGGAAGAAAAAACGTCATGACCCGGTAACGAAACGCTGGCCATCCAAGCTGTTTAACTGGGCGGCCCGCTGTATGTCCGGCATAAAGATCCATGATTTCAACTGCGGATTGAAAGCCTACCGTCAGGAAGTGGTGAAAACGATCAGGGTTTACGGCGAAATGCATCGCTGGATACCCGTGCTGGCAAAAGTGGAGGGTTTCAGGACCACAGAAATGATCGTAACCCATCATCCCCGAACCAGCGGAAGCAGTAAATACGGTTTCAGCCGCACGTTTAAAGGATTCTTTGATTTTCTAACCGTCTTTTTTCTCAGCCGTTTCACGCTGAGGCCCATGCATTTTTTCGGTTTGTTCGGACTTCTGTCCGCCGCCGCCGGCGTTATAGTTGAGGTCATTGTTCTGGTATATAAATATGTATACGGACACTCATTTCAATCGCACCTGGCAATGCTGATCCTCGGTGTTCTTTTGATCGTTCTGGGCGTACAACTCTTTTCTATCGGTCTGATCGGTGAAATGATCGTCTATCAATCCAAAAAAAAGTATAAATAATGCATAATTATTCCTTTCGTTTTTCCGTTATCGTACCGACTTTTAACCGGCTTGACGAGATCCGGGAACTTTTGGATTCACTTGAAAAACAGAATTTTTCTCATGACGCCTTTGAAGTAATTATCGTTGACGACGGTTCTACGGACGACACGGAATCCTTTGTCGCAGAAAAAATGGAAAAAGGGAACCTGAACCTGTCTTTTTATCAACAGGATCATAAAGGCCCCGGTCCGGCCAGGAATAACGGTATGCAACATGCCGCGGGAGAATACTATATCTTTATCGACAGTGACTGTATTGCTGATGAAAACTGGCTTAAAGCTTTTGACAACGCACTGAAAGAACCGGTCGCCGGGTTCGGCGGGCCCGATAAGGTACGGCCGGATTTTTCCCCCCTTCAGAAAGCGATCGACTATTCAATGACCTCTTTTATTACCACCGGAGGTATCCGCGGTTCATCAAAGAGAAAGATTTCAAAGTATTATCCCCGGAGTTTTAATATGGGCGTTCATGCCGAAACAGTAAAAAAGACCGGCGGTTTCGGAACATTGCGCCATGGACAGGACATCGAGTTCACCCACCGCATCCGCCGTTACGGGAAAGTGATCAAAGTAATGGATGCTGTAGTCTTCCATAAACGCCGCACATCCTTATGGCGTTTTTTTAAACAGGTTTACAACTGGGGTGTAGCGCGCATCAATTTGTACAAGATCGATAAAGGAATGCTTGAGCCCATTCATTTTTTCCCTTTTATTGGCACGGTACTGACCGTTGCTTTTCTTGTCTGCTTTTTTATCCGGCCGCTGGTATTGTGGCCCCTTCTTGCTGCCGGGCTGGGTGTGCTCGTTTTAATGGCGTTGCACGGTGTCGTCAAATATAAGGATATACGCGTAGCGGTTTTTATTCCGCTTGTTGTACCGGTACAGGTCCTGGGATACGGACTTGGATTCGGGGGAGCGCTGATCCGCCGGGTAATTTTCGGAGGAAAGGAAAAGTCCGGCTTCGTAAAAAACTATTATAAATAGACCGGAGGTTTGTGATGCAGCAGAAAAATACATCTTTCTGGGTAAAAACACTTATTGTTTCCGCCGTTTTGCTTATTCCGTTGTTTTACTTCTTTTCACCTATGATATTCGAAGGTCTGCGGCCCACGGGGGTGGATACCTCCGCTTCTCTGGGCAACAGGAACCTTTACGTGGAGTATGAAAAGGAAAGCGGGGAAAAAGCGCTGTGGAATCCGAATATCTTTGCGGGGACACCAAGATATCCGCGCATTACACCCAAAATTATCCATGTTGACAGTTTTATCAATGTTCTGGGAAAAGTTAGTTACCGGTATTTCTGGTATTTTCTGGTCGGAGGACTGGGAGTTTTCTTCTTGCTGCGGTATAAAAAAATTGATTGGTATATCGCTCTGATCGCCGCTCTGGCATTTATTCTGCTGCCCCACTGGATATCGCTTCTGCATGTAGGGCATTTTTCAAAGATCCGGGCTTTTATGGTCATACCCTGGCTGATCCTCAGTTTCCAGTATCTTTTCGACAAGCGCAGCTGGCTGGCTGTAGGGTGTTTTGCCGCAGCGTTCTCCTGGATCACCCGAACCCAGCATTTCCAGGTGGTTTTTTACGGTATCCTGATCCTTCTATTCCTTTATCTTGTGCCGGTGATACGAATACTTATCCGGAAAGAATGGAAAAAATTCGGAGATCTTGCACTGAAAGTGATCGCCGGTATTCTCCTTACCGTTGCGGTTGCAAGCCAGCCTTTTATCAGCCTTGAAGAATATACCCCCCATTCCACCCGCGGCGGGAATGCTGTGAGTATTGAGAAGAGCGGGGATCAAGGCAGTGAGAGTAAGGGCGTTGGTCTTGATTATGCAACACGCTGGTCCCTTGACGGGAAGGGCATTCTTTCGTTTGTCATTCCCCGTTTTTCCGGGGGGATGTCGCAGGAGGTGTATACCGGCAGTCAGTATTCACGCCTGCAGGGACAAACGATCCCCGGTTACTGGGGAGAAATGCCCTTCACGCAAAGCTATGATTTTGTCGGAATTCTCATTTTTCTGTTGGCAATGACAGGTATATGGGCATACTGGAAAAAGAGCGGTTTTGTCCGCGGACTGAGCATTTTTTCGGCATTTGCCCTTCTGCTTGCTCTGGGACGGCATTTCATGCCCCTTTATAAGATATTTTTTAGCGTTGTCCCTTATTTTTCAAAATTCCGCGTACCTTCCATGATCGTTAATATGATATTTATCGCACTGATCATTCTTGCAGCTTACGGAATAAAAGCCGTGATCAGAGAAGCGAAAAAGAAAAACTGGAAATTATTTGCCGGTGTTTTCGGCGGAGCAGCGGTATTTTTGCTGCTTATTCTGCTTTTCAGCGGAAGTTTTGATTATGCCCGTGCGGGAGAGGCGGCCCGGTACGGCGCACAAAATATGGAGATCATCCGTTCGGCAAGGAAAGAATTTCTGCAGAACGATACGATAAAAGCGCTGCTTTTCTGCCTGGCGGCCGGGGGCACCCTGATCGGATATACATTCAAAAAGATCAAAAAAACACCGGCATTGATCGTTCTCGGCTTATTAATAGGACTGGAGTTATTTTCGGTTAGCAATCGTGCCTATCAGTATATGCCGCTCGGTAATCCGGACCTTTTGGCGCGGCGCGAATTCCGGAGTTCGGACATTACGCGATTTCTTGAGGATAAGCCGGAAAATGCGCGGGCGTTCGCACTGGGAGAGGACAGCAATCATTACAGCTATTTTTATCCTACGATCAGCGGTTACAGCTCCATCAAGCTTCAGTCCATCCAGGATCTGCGGGAACATTGTCTGTATGCGAATAACGAACTGAACTGGCAGGTGGTGAACATGCTGGGCGGCAAATATATTATTGCCTCGCAACGCCTGGAAGAACCCTTCCTGCGTGCAGCCGCCGCCGATAAACGCCGTCAGGAAGTCCTGTATGTGAATGAGAACGCACTCCCCAAGGCCTGGTTTGTTGAGGAAATCCGCAGCTTCAAAAATTTTGGCGGCATACTTCGCTATATGAACACAACGGAATTTGAGCCCGCCAGGGAAGTGCTGCTTCTTGAAAAAACTGCAGAAAAATCACAGGCATATAATGGGAAAGGAGATATTTCTCTGCTTGAATACACACCCAATACGATTCGATACCGCGTACAAACCGATTCACCGCAGTTTGCGGTCTTTTCCGAGATGTACTATCCCGAAGGCTGGAGATTAAAGAAAGGTGATAAGGAAATCCCTCTGGTGCAAAGCAATTATGTCCTGCGTGGCGCGGAGATACCGGCAGGAGATTATACCCTGACCATGGAATTTCACCCGGTGTCATATTATGCCGGTATGAAAGTCGTATGGATAGGGAATATCGTCATGCTTTTATTGATAGCCGGTTCATTCATATATAATAAGCGCAAAAAGCTGTTCCCGGAGAAATTCGGCGGGGATAAAGAGAAGACAACGTGAGGATCAGGCAAAGAACCGAAATAATATGAAAAAAGTGTTGATCATTACCTATTACTGGCCACCGGCAGGAGGTCCCGGCGTACAGAGAATGCTGAAATTCGCCAGATATCTGCCGGAATTCGGCTGGGAGCCTGTTATTCTGACGGTCAAGAACGGAGAATATCCTGCCAGGGATGAAACGCTTTTATCCGAGATACCCGGCAATATCCGGGTTTACAGAACCCGGTGTTTCGAGCCTTTTTCCCTGTATAAGAATTTTTCCGGCGACAGGAAAGATCAGACCATACCGGTAGGGGTTCTGGCACAGAAGGATCTGTCCTTCAGAAAAAAAATTGCGAAATGCATTCGCCTGAATCTCATTATTCCCGATGCAAAAAAATGGTGGAAACTCACCGCTGTCAAAGCCGGCGGCAAAATCATACGGGATGAAAAGCCCGATTTGATATTTTCATCTTCACCTCCCCCCAGTGTGCATCTTATTGCAAGAAAGCTGGCAAAAAAGAATCACTTACCCTGGATCGCCGATCTCCGGGATCCCTGGTCGAAAATTCATTATTATTACAAGAACAGGACAGGTATCATCAGCCGGCTCGACGCCGCCCTGGAAAGAAGAACCCTCTCCGATGCTCGCAGGGTCGTGACCGTCAGCAAAAATTTCGGGGATCTTATTGAATGCGACAAGAACAAATTGGAACTTATTCCCAACGGATTTGATCCTGCTGATTTTGAAAACGTGGAAACGGCGAACAGAGATAATGCCCGGTTTGTTATTTCCTATGTCGGCGGACTGAACGAAAACCGCTATTATCCGGAATTTTTCCGGGGTCTGCGGGATTTCGCAACGGATAATAAATTAAAAAAAACGGATATAAAATTGTGCCTGGCGGGAAAAATACAGGGAAAATACATCAATGACATACGGGACATATTATCGTCAAAGGTATTGCTGGAGGTCAAAGGATATGTACCGCACCGGGACGCGATCAGGATAATGAAAGATTCAGACCTGCTTCTTCTGTTCATGGAAAAAGCCGGCAATTATTCGGGACATATACCCGGAAAGCTTTTTGAGTATCTTGCAACGGGAAATTATATTCTGGGGGCCGGATCGAAGGAAGGAAGCGCCCAGGAGATCCTGCGGCAAGGACGGGCCGGACGCATACTCGGGAAAGAGGATGATTACAAAAACGCGATCGCCGGCATGTATAAAAAGTGGGAAAACGGAAAATTACATGGTGCCGGCGCCGCATTTACAGAGAAGTTCTCAAGAAAAACACTCACCGGGCACCTGGCTGAGGTATTTAAGGACGAGCAATGAACGTTAAAAAATATTTTTTCATGCTGGATAAATTCCGCAGGGACATCAGAACGGCGAAACAGCGGTATCCGATCGCATCGGACGTACAGTCGAAAGAACTCGGTGAATACTATTTCGTGTTCGATGAAAAACGGGTACGTTCCGGTGCAGACCAGCCCCTCATCGACAGATTTGACGAGAACGGCATACCGGTCAATAAGACCTATGTTGATGTTACAGACAAAGAATATGTGTATTTTCCCATCTCGATCGGGCAGCTGGGACTGGCCGTTTTCCACACTTATCTGAAAACAAAGAACCGTGAGGACAGAGAACGGTTTTTAAAATTTGCGGAGTGGTATGCCGATGAAAGGAATTATCATAAAGACAAGCAAAAAGGTATTCGCTGGCTAACGGATGTCTCCCTGCCGCAATACAGAAATAAAGGTCCCTGGCAATCAGCATTTTCACAGAGCCGGGGGATCTCAATATTAACGCGCGCTTTTCAGATAACCGGCAGGAAGGAATATTCCGATATTGCGGAGGCGGCGCTGACATGTTTCCGTCTGCCCGTGAAAAAGGGCGGCGTGACGGTATACACAGAGAAGGGACCTTTTTATGAAGAGTATACTGCCGCAGTTCCCACGCTGGTTCTGAACGGTATGATCTTTGCTCTTTTCGGAGTATATGATTTTGTCCGTGCTTTCCCGGAAAATGCTCTTGCCGTGAGTATCTTTGCGGACGGAACGGAAACGCTCGCCCGGCTGCTGCCGGAATATGACCTGGGTTACTGGTCACGTTATAATTTATGCAATGCCCCCTGGTATCCGGCAGTTGATCCGGCAACTATTGCTTATCAGCGGTTACATATTGTTCAGCTGCGAATACTGTATAAAATCACAGGGAAAGAGATATTTAATACTTATGCCGACATATTCAGGAGACAGGATACCCTGCCGAATACGCTTACTATGTACATACACAAACAGAAAGCCCTCAAAAAACTGGGCAGATTGTAATTTTTTATCTGAAAAGATAACAACTATATTTGCATTTTAGTAAAATATCACGATAAATTTTCCCGCCCGAAGGCTGAAAAACAGCAAAAAAACTCCTTTTACACCTTATTTTAACGCAAAATTTTTAAATAATCGCAGATTTCACTTGTAGATTCCTTATAATATGGCTAAAATTTAACTAAGGATGTAAAAACATTAATGGAATAAAAATTAACATTATGTAAGATAGCTAAGGATAATAACTAAAGGAGGTTATTTATGAAGAAGCTTGTTGTGACCGTATTAGCTATTCTTATGATTTTACCTATTTGCGCTTTTGCGCAAGCGACAGGTAAGGTTGTCGGAATAGTCACTGACGTCGAGACAGGTGAGCCCCTTGCCGGAGTAAATGTTCTTATTGAAGGAACAGTTCTGGGCGCAGCAACCAATGCTGACGGCTCATACATTATCTTGAACGTCCCGGTTGGAACCTATGATATTTCAGCTTCGATCATTTCGCACCGGAAACTCACGGTGGAGGAAGTCCGTGTACTTTCGGGTGTGACGACAGAACTGGATTTCGAGCTGGAAGAATCGGTAATCGCAGGAGAAGAAGTGACAGTTGTCGCGGAACGCAGGTTGTTTGAGAAAAGCGTGACATCCAGTGTTTCGATGGCCACCTCCGATGAACTGGAAAATGTTCCGGTCCGGGGTGTGGGAAATGTCATTTCAAACATGGCCGGCGTGGTAACCCAGGACGGGTCTATTCACGTTCGCGGCGGCCGCCCTCACGAGGTAAAATTTTATGTCGGCGGAGTTTCCACTTCTGTGCCGACGACCAATACCAACGTGATGACCATTATTCACGATGCGATTGAAGAAATTCAGGTCTTTGCAGGCGGCTATACTGCCGATATGGGGAATGCGAATGCCGGTATCGTGAAAACAGAACTTAAAAGCGGCGGCACGGAATTTAAAGGATCACTGGAACTGAAAAGCGACGGACTTCGTGATCCGTCTCAGGGCAGAAAAGTTCTTGGGACCTACAATTACGGGCACAATTCCGCCATCGCTACGGTCGGCGGCCCGCTTAGTGACAAGGTCCGCTTTTTTGTTGCCGGTCAATATGAAAACATGGAAGATTCCGAAGTCCGCTTCAGTGAAGGGTTTGAATTTCTTGACAAGGTAAATAACAATCCGAATGACCCCGATAACAAAGATACAGTAGACCTGGTCTATCCGGATGGATTTACTCCCCAGGCAAGCCGGATGAATTATGCCATTAACGGTTCGGTTACTTTTGAACTTCCGGTCCGCCTGCGTATTGATTTTCTGCATGATTTCACCAAATGGGACAGGACCTACAATAAACCCGTTATGCTGAATACGCTTAATGAAAGAACGTATTATTACACTTCACCTACGACACTGATATCGGCGAAAGCCACCAAACTTTTTTCATCAAATTCTTATCTTGATGTAAGGGGAAGTTATTTTCATTACGCACGGGAACTCAATGATCCCTATTTTGGAAATGACTGGACAAAATGGTATGACAGCTCCGCCGTTCATGAAGCTACCGACGGCGAAGTCGTTTACCGCAATTCATGGCGTCCGAAGCGAAATTATGTGATCCACGGTTTTCCCGTAACAAGAAACGGAGAACCGCTGGCAATCTATTCAAACCTTGATCAGACCTACTGGGGACTGGGTGCTGATTACGTTAATCAGATCAACCGCCATCACGAATTAAAGGTCGGGGCGGAATATAAGCAATATACTGTTCGCCAGTATTCGGTCAACCCCGCCGCGATGGTATATGCAGCTGATTCTGCAAGCGCAGCAAGCGCAGGGTACACCGGTTACGGAAGTCTGGACAGTATTCCCAAGCAGATCTGGATGTTCAACGGTGGTGTGAATGCTTACGGATTTGACGCATTCGGTAATAAGATCAATGATAAGATCGAATATGATGACGGCACTTACGTTGACGGACCGAAGCATCCGGTTGAATTTGCCGTTTATCTTATGGATAAGATCGAGTATGATGATCTGATCATCAACGCAGGCCTCCGTTTTGATTATTTCGATACGGATGACCGTGAATTGAGAAATCCGGCAAATCCTGCCGTTAACCAGAATACCAGTATGCTTGCAGATACCGCATGGATGGATAAAGCTCCGTCGCTGCATCTTAGTCCGCGGCTCGGCTTTTCTTTCCCCGTGGATGAAAAGACGGTCTTCTACCTGAATTACGGACAGTTCGTACAGATGCCGCAACTAAGTGAAACGTATTACAGTTCCTATACGTATGCACGGCAGATCGTACGGCAGGGCTATTATTTCCTCAACCCTGTGGGTTTTGGACTTGATCCTCTGCACACTACCTCTTACGAGGTTGGTTTCCGCCGCGAGATAAGCGATTTTGCAGCATTTGATCTTACCGCTTTTTACAAAAACGTAAAAGGCCTGGTTGAAGTCATCAAGCAGATGCCGGAATCAGGATCAACCATTCCGGGTTACTATGACCGCTTTGCGAATGGTGATTTTGCAACGCAAAAAGGTTTTGAGCTTCGCATGAACATGCGCCGTACCAACCGTCTTGCCGGCAGTATTAACTATACGCTGACATTAGCGGAAGGAACCGCTTCAAACAGTACAGCGGCTCATGGCGCGTTATACATGAACACCATTATGCCGTCCACGATCAATCCGCTGGATTTTTCACAGATGCATACCGGTGCGATCAATCTTGATTATCGCTTCGGCGATAATGACGGAGGTCCTCTCCTTCAGAACACGGGTGCAAATCTCTTGTTTAGTTTTTCAAGCGGACATCCGTATACAAAGGTTGATGTTCTGGTTGGCGGACAGACCGATCCATATGTTGCAGGTGTGGATTATATGTATGACACCCGTAACCGGATCGCGGAAGAACCTATCGGTGCCTCAAAGACACCCTGGCAGTTCTATACCGATCTTCGAGTGGATAAAACCTTTAAACTCGGTGGTTTGAACGCAAATGTTTTTATGACGGTAACGAACCTCTTTAACCGTAAAAATGTAGTCAATGTTTATGAATTTACCGGGAATGCGGAAGATGACGGTTTCCTGACAGATCCTGTTCGTTCGGAAACGATCATCGCCAACAACGGCGGTCAGGACTACGTAGATATGTATACAGCAATTAACCTGGTCAACGGCCAGGCATATTGGGAACATGTTGGAAGAGAGCTCTATGGTAATCCGCGTCAGATCAACGTTGGCGTTCGCTTATCATTCTAACATTGATGAAACATATAGTTAAGGAGATAATAATGAAGAAATTAATTACATATGCAATCCTTGTCGCATTGCTCTTCTCGGTCGGGTTGATTGCTGAACCTTTAGACGGTCAGCCCCTGCAAAAGACAGCGGCAACGACGGCGGGCCAGGTAACACGGTCCCTGTCGAATATTTCCAACTGGGCGTACTGGGTGTATTATAACGGCCAGTCCGCTCATGCCCCCGACGGCAGTTCCGGCGGTGTTTATCCGCGCAGTACCGCCGGCGCCATCTACCAGGATGGATTCGTGTGGGGCGGTAAATATGATGATAATGATATCCGTGTCGGCGGTCAGACCTATAATATCGGTACAAAGCCGGGCTGGGTCATTACCGGTGGCGAATATGACGATCCGAACGTGGAAGTAGCAGATCCTTCTGATCCGGCAGTCCGCGTTTACCGTATTCGTCCCGATTATGAAAGCTTAACCCATTCTACGCTGATACAGGATGCCGCGGAGCAGAATTCGACGGATCCCTCCAACGTCACGTCCGCTATGACCCAGGAAATCATGGATCAGTATGCCCTTGACTGGGATGAATGGCCCGTGGAACACGGTGCACCGTATTATGATCATGATGAAGACGATGTTTATACCGCAGGTGTTGATGAGCCGGGCATTGCTCAGGCAGATCAGGTTGTATGGTATGCCGTGAATGATTACAGTGTATCGGCAACCACAGGCCTGTACGGTTCCAACCCTATCGGTGTTGAGCTCCAGAGTACGCTTTGGGCCTATAATCAGCCGGGTGTGCGTCTGGGTCAGATCATTTTCAAATCTTTCAAGCTTATCAATAAATCCGGAAAGACAATTACGGACATGTATGTGTCTCAATGGTCGGACCCCGATGTGGGATCGGCTTCCAACGACTTTGCAGGATGTGATACAAGCCTGAGTTTGGGTTATGCCTATAATGGTGAATCAAGCGATGGTGACTACAGTGCCTTCGACCTGGCTCCCGCGGCCGTCGGATATGACTTTTTCCAGGGCCCCATCGTTCCGGGAGCTGCCGGTGATACGGCGATCTTTGAACTTGAGTATATGCCCGGATATAAAAATCTTCCGATGACCTCTTTCGGCTGGTTTGCCGCAGGTTCCAATATTGATGACCCGACACTGGGCGAATATGAAGGAACCCTGCAGTTTTATAACCTCATCAGGGGTTACATTCCCACGGATGATGTGAACGACCCGACACCCTGGCGTATTGGAAATGTAAGCAGTAATGCAACTACCATGTATCCGCTTTCCGGTGATCCTGTTGCCGGTACCGGCGACCTGGACGGTACGGCAGAGTACTTTAACCCCGGCGACCGGCGGATCTGTTTGTCCTCGGGACCCTTCGATTTCGCACCTGGCGACGTACAGGAAGTGGTCGTTGCCGTGCTGGGCGGAATGGGTTCAGATAATATCGGCTCTGTTGACGATCTTAAAACCACGGATGCTGTTGCACAGGAATTGTTTGACGGTCTTTTCCGTGAAGTTCCCAAACCTCCGGTTTCTCCGAATGTCACCGCACGCCCCCTGGAAAACACGGTTTCACTTGAATGGGGAAGCGATAAAGAACGGGTTGCCGAGATCGAGGAAACCGTTGTGTCCGGCTACGAATTTGAAGGATATAATGTTTATCAGCTGCCGAGTTCCTCTGCTACAAAAGGGCAGGCAAAGCGGATCGCTACCTTTGATGTTGTGAACGGCATCAAACTGATCTATGAAACACGGACACCGAATGAATTTGAAGGTGAAGATGTCAGTGTTCCGATCATTTACGGCGATGACACCGGTGTCCAGCGTTATATTGTTATCGACTGGGATTATATCAACGACAAACCGCTTTATGAAGGCAGCACCTATTACTTTGCTGTCACCGCCTATAACCAGAACCATGACGAAGGACGCCTGGCTGAAAAAGCCATGGAGTCTTCCATTGTTCCTCTGGGCGTTACGCTGCAGGAACCGCCTCCCGGCAATGCAATTAATACCGAACCGGAAAGTGATGTGCCTGTTGTTCATTCGGCTGGCCCCGGAGACGGTCAGGTCGGCGTTACAGTTGTAGATCCTTTTGCCATAACCGGTCACGACTATAAGGTCACATTTAACTGGAATGCCGATTCTTCTGCAATACTTTATAATGTGACAGACATCACAGATGATGTTGTGCTCAGTACCGGCAATCAACAAGTTGCCAGTCTGGACGATAAAGGCGGAGCACCTGTCGTTGACGGTGTCGAGGTCAAGGTCTCCGGACCGGAACTTGGCCTGAAATCGGTACAGCAATTTGACCAGGATGACAATTTGATTGATGACGGCGTATCCATTCTTGAATTCTCGCTCGGCCCTCCCGGATACATCGTATCCAACCTTGCGGGTGATGTCAATCTGGATCCCTATGCCAGCGACTTCGACCGCTTCAATATCTGGGAAATGGATGACATCGAGATCGACTTCTCCGATTCTTCCGTTGCCTGGCAGTATGCTACAGTTCAGGAAGAATGCCTGACGGAAAAAGTGCCTTTCGCGGTCTATCGTCACAATTTTGAGACCGGTGTAAAAGAACGACTCTTTATCGCCATCTATGATCAGGGTTACGGCGATAGCACTGCAGCGCTCGGAATGGGTGTCTGGGATACCACCGGTACGGACGGTCTCTTCGGAGCGACCACCTATGAACCGATCTACGCGTATGTGGGTCCCGAACCTTACGATCCGGCGAAAGAGGCGCAGTACATTGCGGCAGACCAACTTTCTGCGGCACCCTCTAACACCGGTTTTCTTGTACCGTCCAATCCTTTCGGATATCCCTTCCTGAATGCAACGCTGATCGTCGATTACTTCGGCAACAGCGCCGATCCCGAGATGAACTATATCGGTTATCCCGAAGGCGACAAGATCATGTTCTCGACGAATAAGATCAATACGCTGGCGGATGAATATTCCTTCTCGACCGCCGGACTTGATCCGACAAGCAGCGATTCATTGATGGCATTGGCGATCGAAAAGATCAACGTATTTCCGAATCCCTATTACGCCTACAACGAACAGGCTACTTCTGCTTATGATCAGTATGTGACCTTCACCCATTTACCCGGGAAGGCAACGATCAAGATCTTTAACCTGGCGGGTGTCCTGGTAAATACGATAGAACACGATAATGCTTCTTCGCAATTTGCCAGATGGGACCTGACCAACGCATCGAACATCCCTGTCGGCAGCGGTATGTACATTGCACATATCAATATGCCGGATGTCGGTGAACAAAAGGTCCTGAAATTTATGGTCATTCAGAATAAACAGATTCTGGAATACTATTGATGCCACATGAACGAACATATAACAATAAAGGAGTGTTATGATGAAACTTCACAATAAATTTATGTCGCTTGTCCTGGTCATAGCCCTGCTCGTCAGTGTGGCTTATGCCGGGGATGTTGACCGCGCCGGCACAACCTCCGGTGTACAGGTGCAGATCCCTGTCGGCGGGCGGACATTGGGTATGAACGGATCCGATATTGCATACACCACAGGTGTTGATGCCATCTACTGGAATCCGGCCGGATTAAGTGATTTTGAGGGCAAAGTTGACGGACTGTTCTCATCAGATAATTACATGGCCGGGATCAGTAATAACTTTTTCGGCCTCGCATTCAATACCGGGAACGCAGGTGTACTGGCTGTCAGCATGAAAGCCATGAACTTTGGCGAGATACCTATGACAACCGTTCAGGATATGGACGGCGAAAGCGGAGCGAGTTATTCACCAACCTTCAGCGTGATGGGTTTTTCCTATTCCCGGAAGCTGACGGACCGGATCAATGTAGGTTTGACGGCTAAACTGATCTATGAAAGCGTGCCGCGCGCAAGTGCAACGGCATTGGCTTTTGATTTTGGTTTACAGTACAAAGACCTGGTCGAGGTCAAGGGCCTGTCGCTTGGTCTGGCCATCCGTAATATTGGTACCAACATGCAATATGGCGGCACCGGCCTGCTGAATTCCGCAAGAGTTGAAGATGAAACCTATCATGATTATTTCTATCATCCGACTTCATCTGATCAGCTGCCGGCCAGTATGGAAATGGGATTATCCTATAAAGCCGGAGATATGCTCATGCTAAGTGCTGTT
Organism: Fidelibacterota bacterium; assembly: GCA_046482575.1. Lineage (GTDB taxonomy): Bacteria > Fidelibacterota > Fidelibacteria > Fidelibacterales > Fidelibacteraceae > M50B103. The sequence goes on along the minus strand of JAWOEU010000139.1, from coordinate 1,616 downwards.
TATCAAAACAGCAATACCGAAACGGATTATTTGCGGGTAGGTACTGAGCTGAACTTTGCCGATATCGGTTTTGTTCGTGCCGGTTATGCTTTTCAACTTATGGACGCGGACGCGGAACTCGGCGGAAGCGTTTTTGGATTGACCCTGGGAGCCGGTGTGAAATTCCAGGTGAGCAGCACCAATATCAAGGTTGATTATGTATTCCGCCCTGCACAGCATTTCGGAAGTCAAAATCTGATATGTCTGGGAATCGGGCTGTAACCTGCAAACCAATGCTACAAAAAAGATGCCGCCGGAAAGCGGCATCTTTTTTTTATGTGCGAAAGAATCGGCTGCTATGGGGAATGCCGGCAATTTCGTATTTCCCGCTATTGCTTTCACTGCACCGGTCTTGCATATCTGAATAATATGCGGGGATCAAAGAATTATTAGTTTTACATCATTTTTTTTCTTGGAAGATTACGAAATATCGCCTAATTTTGGTTTTAACCGGAGAAAAATAATATGCTGGACCAAAGAGACAAAACAATACTAAAGATCCTTCAGCAAAACGCAAGGACTTCAAATGCCGAGATCGCCCGCCAGATGGAGATGACCGCGTCTGCGATCTATGAACGGGTAAAAAAACTCGAAAAGAACGGAACCGTAAAAAGTTATGAAGCACGGCTCGAGCCATCCGTTTTAGGGCTTCATTTACTGTCAATTGTACTTATTTCCCTGCACGATCTTGCAAAAATGCGTGATACGGGAAAAGTACTTGCGCAATTTGACAAGATCCAGGAACTGCACTATATCGCAGGCAAAGGATCAATTTTGGCAAAGGTCCGGACATCCGGCACGGAGGATCTGGAAAAACTGCTGGACAGTATTAATTTGATAGAAAATGTTAAAATGACCGAAACGACGATTGTCCTGAAATCTGAAAAAGAAACTTCGGGATTATACCTGGAATAACATATTAAGTGGAGGCAATGATGAAACGTGTTGTTATCGTAATGTTTATCGCTATACTCTTTATTTCTTCAGTCTATGCTGAAAGAAAAGCGGAGTTGCGGGTAAACCAGAAAAGTCGCGTAGAGCGCATGATAAAGGAGACGGGGAAAGAAATATACAGCTCACAGTTCTCAAAGACAAACGTGAGATCCGCATCAGATTATGATCCGGAATTCACGGCTGTTTTGATCGATTCGAGCAAGAACGGTTTCGGTATGGTTTCCGGAGTTACGAACCCCATTTCTCACAGCGGGAACACTTTTGTTATGGCTTATCGCCAGTGGATCGGTATTGAAGAATCTTCCGGTGCCATCGGAATGGCCTACAGTCTGGACGGCGGCGGAAGCTGGACCAATCAGAGTAATCTGAACAATACTTCTCCCGGCGAGCTGGTGGGACGTTATCCTTCCGCCATCGGAGCAGGCGATTATCCCTTTATTACCTGGTCCGAATATGTGGGTGCCAACAGCGGGCTCGAAAGCGATGCCAAGCCGCTGTATGCAATTGATATGCTCGGTTTCGGTGGCGGCTATCTGAGTTCTCCCCAGGTTATCGGGGCCGCCAGCACCAATCCCGAGGGATTGTGGATGGGATGTCCGGACTATTCCGAAGAGCCGGACGGG
>JAWOEU010000137.1:0-5396 GCA_046482575.1 Fidelibacterota bacterium | reverse complement strand
AATTTTTAGTCGACCCATGTAATGAGCCTCCATCCTTCCGGTTCCTTCCCTTCATATTAACATTATTGGGAAGTTGATCTGTTAATTCGTTAATTCGTTAATCTGTTAATAATATGTGACTTGTCGTCTAAACATTATTATTGAAGCGTAAAGAAAAAAGCAGAATAAAAAAACATATTCACATTTCAATGCAACTGAATAGTATTACAGCTTGGAGATGATATTACAAATTAACAAATTAACAATTCCACAAATTAACATTATTGGGAAGTTGATCTGTTAATTCGTTAATTTGTTAATCTGTTGATAATATGAGGTTTGCCGTTTACGGATTATTATTCAAGCTTGTAGAAAAAAGCCACACACCGTCATTATGAACTTGCGTGTCCGCGAAGCTTTAGTGGAGCGGGGTTTCAGGATCCCCAAAATCTGTACCTGCGTGTCATCCTGAACTTGATTCAGGATCTCCAATATCTGACAACCAACCTTTCATGTTGAAATGTTGAAACGTTGAAGCGGTGAACGGAAGAGGTTGAAACGTGGAGTCGTCAGGTTGTCGAGTTGAAAATCCAACTCAACTAGACAGCTCGACAAATCTCTCCTGCGCTCTTCCTTTCGTCAAGCTTCGGAGAGCAAGCTCAACAACTCAACAACTCAACCTCTTTTTTCATATTGATTTACAAGGGGACTTTGTTATATTTACGTTAACACATTAAAAACGGGGAAGAAGCGTGGAAAAACTAAATGCCATACTCCAGCAAAAAATTGAAGTTGCTCCGGGTCTCTGTATTTTCCGGATAGCGCCGAAAGACTGGGAGCTCCCGACATTCCGTCCCGGACAGTATGCTGTGCTTGGACTTCCGCCGGATGCGAAACGCGTTCCCTATTCACGTCCCCCCATCAGTCCTGCACCGGAAGGCCGCCTGATCAAACGCACATATTCCATTGCCTCCAGTTCCAGTCAGAAGAATTATCTCGAATTCTACATCAAAATGGTTTCCACCGGTGCCTTAACCCCCAGGTTATTTGCGTTGAAGAACGGCGATATGGTATGGATGCGCGAAAAAGTGTTCGGGATGTTCACGCTTGATGACTTTCCCACGGAGAAGAATGTGATCTTTTTTGCCACAGGCACGGGACTGGCTCCTTATATGAGCATGCTCCGCAGTCACCTTATAAACGACACGGGCCGTAAATGGGCGGTAGTGCATGGAGCGTTGAATTCCTGGGACCTCGGTTACCGGGATGAACTTATCACTATGGAGCGATTTTGTCCGGAATTTACATACATTCCCATGATCAGCAATCCCCGGGAAGAACCTGTTCCCTGGAACGGATATACAGGTTTCCTTGACAAAGCCTGGAAAGAAGGCTATGTTCAAAAAGCATGGAATGAGGAAGTGGATTCGCGGAATACCGTGATTTTCCTTTGCGGTCACCCCATGATGGTGAGCGGTATGGAAAAACTGTTGACAAATAGCGGCTTCCGTCTTCATTCAAAACGTGTACCCGGTAATATGGTCAAAGAAAAATTTAGCTGAACGGGGGTATTATGACTATCAATAAAAAAATATGGGATACGATATTATCTTTTCCAAAGATCGATCTGCATTGTCATCTGGACGGCTCTCTCCGTCCGCAAACAATGAAAGAACTTGCCGAAGAGAACGATATCCGTTTGCCTTACAGCGATCTTGACGAGCTGGTACGGTATATGCATTGTGAAGACAGCAAGTCGCTTGAAGATTATCTCGAACGTTTTGATATTACGCTCAGCGTCATGCAGGATCCCTACTCCGTGGAACGCATTGCCTATGAACTCTGCGAAGATGCGGCCGCCGAGAATGTCAAATGGCTTGAAGTCCGCTACTCGCCGATCCTTCATACGCAAAAAGGTATGAAAACCATGGATAATATTGAAGCCGTGATCCGCGGTATGCGTCGGGCGGAGCGCGATTTCGGTATTAGCGGCGGCGTGATCGTTTGCGGTATGCGCAGTTACGATCCGGCAGTTTCCTACGAACTTGCAGAACTGGCAGTTGCATATAAGAACCGCGGAGTCATAGGTTTCGACCTGGCGGGTCCCGAGGAGAATTATCCGGCGAAAGACCATGAAGAAGCTTTTCGTCTGGTGCTGAAAAACAATATTAATATTACCATCCATGCCGGAGAATCCTATGGACCGGAAAGTATTCATCAGGCGGTGCATTATTGCGGTGCTCACCGTATCGGACACGGTACACATCTGCCGGAAGACGGCGGCCTGATGAACTATATCAATGACCACCGTATTTGTCTGGAGATCTGTTTGTCCAGTAATCTGCAGACAGGCAGTGTGCCCTCCCTAAGGCAGCACCCGTTTAAATTTTTCCAGGATTACGGTCTGCGGCTCAGCCTGAACACCGATAACCGTCTGATGTCCGATACATCCGTCACAAATGAACTTTATCTTGCTTATGAAAATTTTGATCTGGGAATAGAGGACATTAAGAACATCATCATTGACGGTTTCAAAAGTGCCTTTATCCATCACCGCGAACGCAAGGTAATGGTGAAGGATGTGGCAAATGAGCTCGAAAAGATCATTCGCTTATAATGAAAGAGATCGAACGAAAATTTCTTGTAAAAGGAGACAGGTTCAAAACCGGTGCAAAACGGATCCATGCCCGGCAGGGCTATCTTCTATATGAGGGAAATGGCAATGCCCGTGTCCGTATCGAGGATCACAGGGCTTTTCTGACAATCAAAAAAAACATTTCCGGCATTAGCCGCTGGGAATTCGAATATTCCGTTCCGGTGAAAGATGCGGAATTCATGTTAAATGAACTTTGCGGGGGACGAATTGTGGTCAAAGACCGCTATCTTGTGAAATACGCGGGACTGCTTTGGGAGGTTGATGTATTTTCCGGAGAAAATGCGGGACTTATTATTGCGGAGGTAGAGCTGGAAACGGAGGATCAGCATATCGAGAAACCGCCCTGGGCGGGAGAGGAAGTCACCCGCGATCCGCGTTATCTGAACGCAAACCTGGCAAAACATCCTTTCAGTAAGTGGTGATGCCTGTCCCGCACTTCCGTCTTACAAGCAGAAGCAGAGTATTATCAGATCGATATCTTCGGATCAATACATCTTTATATTATCGGTTTACATATTTTAACTCCCGGGATACGAAGGCTCATCGCGGGTCCTTCCCTCCATGCAAAGTTACTTATTTTCCTTTCTGTCTCTTTTCAAAAAAAACAAAATATCCGTTTTCAAAAAGGACTTTTCCTGTTATATTTCGGCGTAATTCTTAATGGAGGAAGTGAATGAAAATATTGATCATCAACTCGGGAAGTTCATCCGTAAAATATCAGGTTATTGATACGGAAAAGAAAGATTATCTGGCAAAGGGAGTAGTAGAAAGTATCGGTCTGGACCGTTCAAGGATCAAGCACCGGAAAAAAGGTGAGGAAAAGGTCAGTTTTGAAAAGAAGGTCCCGGACCATCATGCCGCCATTGAAAACACCTTATCCCTTCTTATCGGAAAAGAATACGGTGTTCTGGAAAGCTACAGTGATATTGATGCTGTCGGTCACCGCCTGGTGCACGGCGGGGAACGTTTCCAGTCGAGCGTACGCATCACGGACAGTGTTATGGATGTACTGAATGAGTGCATTCAGCTGGCGCCCCTGCATAATCCTGCGAATATCGAAGGAATTAAGGCCGCGAGGGCCTCGCTTCCTTCAACACCCATGGCGGGTGTTTTTGATACCGCTTTCCATTCGAGCATGCCGGATTATGCTTACATGTACGCATTGCCGTATGAGTACTATAAAAAATACGCGATCCGGCGCTACGGATTTCACGGAACATCACATTACTATATAACCCGCCGTTTTGCGGAACTTGTTCAAAAACCGGTCGAAGAACTGAATCTTATTTCCTGTCATATCGGGAACGGCGCTTCCGTTACAGCGGTCAAAAACGGAAGATCCATTGATACTTCCATGGGATTTACGCCGCTGGAAGGTTTAATGATGGGAACGCGCAGCGGAGATGTGGACGGGGGAGCTGTACTCAAGATCGCGGAATATGAAAAAATGTCCATCAATGATATGAATATGATGCTCAATAAAAAAAGCGGTATCGTCGGCATTTACGGTAAGTCCAGCGATCTTCGTGATGTAGAGGAAGATGTGGAAAAAGGCAATGACAGAGCCAGACTGGCGTTCGATATGTACAATTATCGTATAAAGAAATATATTGGTTCCTATGCGGCAGCACTCGGCCGGGTGGATGGCATCATTTTCACCGGCGGTGTCGGTGAAAATGCTGATCTTACCCGGGGTCCGGTCTGCGAAAATATGGAATATATGGGACTTTATCTGGATAAAAAGAAAAATATCGAAACCGTCCGCGGCAAAGAAGGTTTTATACATGCAGATGACTCAAAAGTAAAAATTGCCGTTATTCCGACAAATGAGGAACTCGTCATTGCACTCGAGACCGAATCGATCATCAAAGATAATTAATATATTATATCCGGACATGTCAGCAACCCGTTAAACTCCTAAAAAAACAGCTCGTCCGGAAGCGGAGGATTTTTATGTCAGCATTGGAACAGATCAGCGAAAAATACAAAGAAGTGCTTCAAAAGTATGAAGAAATCGCCGGTTATGTAGATCTGCAGGAAAAGAACGACCGCATAAAAGAACTTCGCAAAATAACGATGGAAGCGGATTTCTGGCAGGATAACCAGCGGGCACAGAAAATAAGCAAGGAAATATCGGATCTTGAATATGAGATCGAACGATGGAAGAAACTTGATCTTCTGAAACAGGATATTGAACTGCAGTGGATGATGCTGGAAGAAGGCAGCGGAGATCCAAAAGAGCTGGAAAAACTCGTGGACCGGTTTTCACGCCGGGTATATGATCTGGAAATCGAAAAACTCCTTTCCGGCAAGCATGACCGCAACGATGCTATTCTTATTATTCATCCCGGGGCGGGAGGAACGGAATCCCACGACTGGGCCAGCATACTTTACCGTATGTACACCCGCTGGGTGGAACGCCGCGGCTTCGAATATGATGTTCTGAACTTTCAGCCCGGTGATGAAGCCGGCATTAAGGAAGCAGTTATTGAGATCAAAGGCGCTTTTGCCTACGGCTTACTGAAATCCGAGATCGGCGTTCACCGGCTTGTGCGGATTTCTCCCTTCAATGCCCAGGGGAAACGCCAGACAAGCTTTGCTTCCGTATTTGTCTATCCCGATATCGATAACGATATCGAGGTGGAGATCAATACCTCCGACCTGCGCATCGACACCTTCCGGGCCAGCGGCGCAGGCGGCCAGCATGTCAACAAGACCGACTCGGCCATCCGCATTACCCATATCCCCACGAATATCGTGG
>JAWOEU010000129.1:0-48773 GCA_046482575.1 Fidelibacterota bacterium | reverse complement strand
AACCGATAAGGGGAAATCCGTCCGGCGTCATGGGATAAAGACCCCGCCAGGTACGGCGGACCCGCAGATAGCGCAGGCGCGGGTAAATGTCAATCAGGCGCCGGGTGGCGTCGGGTAAAAATCCGGAAGTATTGTCACAGTCATAACCGGGTCTCAGCGGAGAGGGAGTAATACAAAAAACGACCTGCCCTTCGATATTTTGATAAAAATAAAAATTTTGGGAGGTTTTTACGGGACGAATATCCACGATCATGGGATCGAACAGCGGCTGGACCGGTTCGGTAATACCCGCTTCATGTGAATCGGGCTGAACCGGGAAATCCTGACCGCTCATACGTGTCAGCTCCCCGGCATAAGCACCGGCGCAGTTGATCACCAGTCCGGCGGAAAAACGGTAATGAACGGTATGGATCTCATCTATACGTTTTTTTCCCGTTTTAACGGCAATGCATTTCTCGTTAAGATAGAAATCCGCACCCGCCTGCAGGGCAAGCCGGTAATATGCGTCGGCGGTCCGCAACGGGGAAGCGGAGCCGTCTTCCGGTGAATAGGTCCCGCCGCGCAGTCCCTCTGTGTTTATGCCGGGTACGAGTTCTGTAATATTATCGGGACGTATCCAGTTAATGTGGAGATATTGTTTTTCCTGGATCTTGAGAAGATCTTTCAGATATTTCTCGTCTTCGGCACGGTATACCGGGTAGAGATAACCGCCCTGTTTCCAGTTAATATCAATATTATGCTCTTCTTTCATAGAAGATAAGAGACGGATACTTTCCCGGCAAATTGCGATCTTGGCCGGATCCGAGTGCGTGGCGCGGACACCCCCGATCGCCGCCCGGTTCTGCCCGCGGCCCACAGAAGCTTCTTTCTCAATAACGGCGACAGAAACACCCTTTTCAGCCATATAATATGCAAGAGGAAGTCCCACACTGCCTGCACCGATGATCACCACATCATAGTTTTTCAAAATAGTATCCTTATTCGCTGTCTTTTTCTTTTTCATTGACCAGTATATGCATCGGGATCTCCACGCTGAGCGGGCGCCGGGTGTTTTCCGTGATCTTCTCCGGCGGTATGCAAAGTTCTTTGAAGATCCGGGGAAGCAAAAGTGAGCAATTTTTCCCGCCGCAGGAACCCATGCCTACGCGCAGAACTTTCAACTGATTCAGGTCGCGCACATGGTGTTCTCTGATAAAATCCCGGACTTCCTTTACGGTAACCATTTCACAGCGGCATAGCATGGCATCATCCGGGACAGCGGCAAAGTCCGTTTTTGCGGAAGGCTGTGTTTCTTTCTGCGGCTGTACGCGGAATCCTGCAATGTCCCGGGCATTTTTTGCCGTAACCTCAAAGGTCAGCAAGCGGGTTTTGCCCGGCTTATAATAACGGATCTTTTTAACGATGCCTTTCTCAAGAAAATTTCCTTCCCTGTCTGTCAGAGCTAACTTTTCACCGGTCGTAAAATCCGGGATAAATTCGCAGGGAAGAACGACCTCCGCTTTTTCGTCACTGATCCTGCGTGCCAGACTAATGGCGAGTCCCGGACAGACCGCCACGCATTTCATGCAGCCGGTGCAGTTTCCCGTGTATTCGGGGAGGTCCAGAATGTTGTTCCGGCGTTTATTAAGCCGGATAGCATGAACAGGACAAACCGTTTCACAGGGATTGCAGGGGATTTCCTGTACACAGTGGATAACGGGCTGAAAATCTTTTTTCAACTCAATTTGTTGTTTTGGATACGTTTTCCCGGGCGGACTTTTTAATATTTTGGCTTTTTCATAAAAAGATGCATCAATGCCAATATTTTTGCCGAGTTTTTCTGCCATTTGACGCCCGGCAATCCTTCCCCCGAACATGGCGGAAGATGCTTCCGCTATTTCATCGGCATCACCGGCTTTTACCACGGGAAAACCGTAAGCCGCCGCCATGTCGTAAAATTCATCAACCGGAGCAAGACCGACGGCGACGAGTAAAGTATCCACATCAAATGTTTTCGCCGTATTCAGGAGCGGATGCATATCCTTATCGACTTCTGCAATGGTGACCCGTTCAAGCTTTTCTTCGCCGTTGGCATGCAGTACCGTGTGCCGGAAATAGAGCGGAACGCCCATACGCCTGATCTTGTCTGCATGCACCTTATAACCGCCGGCATCCGGCAGAATATCGCAGATTCCCCTGACACCGATACCTGCCTGCAAAGCATGATAAGCGGCAATAAGTCCCACATTGCCGCTTCCGACAATAAAAAGATGATCCGCCGCTTTGATCCCGTCCCGGTTTACCAACGTCTGGAATGCCCCGGCGCCGTAAATACCCGGAAGGTGATTACCCGGAAAGATCAACGATCGCTCTCTTGCACCGGAGGATACCAGCAAGCCTTTAAAATCAATGATCTTGTATGTTTGATTATCAACAAAAACACCTGCGCGGTGATCCTTATAGATCCCCGCGACCATCGCATTGCTCATGATCCGGATGGCGGGATGGTCCTGAACCTTGCTTTCCAGCAGAACGGCAATATCCACTCCGCGCATCCCGGCGTAACAATCTTCCGTGGAACCGAAGAATTTATGTGTTTGTAATAAGAGCTTGCCGCCCGGTACGGCCTTGTCATCGGCAAGAATGACACTGAATCCCGCTTCTGCCAGTTCAAGCGAGGCGGTAAGTCCCGACGGACCGGCTCCAAGGACCAGCACATCGCATTTTTCCGTATGATCCCGGGTTTTGCCCAGCGGAACACAACTATCGGGCAACTTCGGCAATCCTTTCAGTGTACGGATATCCATGCCGGTTTTCAGGGGTGTAATGCAGGATTTCTGAGGAAAACCGTTGATCAGGACGGTACAGTGTGAACATTGCCCGTTTGAACAAAAAAGTCCCTGAGGAGCGTGGTTTTTATGATGATAGGAAAAAATGTGAATATTATTAGCAATCAGAGCACTTGATACCGCCTCGTCTTCATTTCCACAATACTGCTTACCGTTATAAGTAAAAGGGACGCGGTTTTTGTCCCTGATCGTAATGACCGGATGCTGTTTTAGTTCGCGCAAAAAAAACTCCTTAAATAACCACAGGAAATGTAGTAAAAAAAATGTAAAAAATCATGTAAAATGTCTTACTTGCAATAACGGAGCATTGCATCACAAATAAAACTAAAAACGAATTAACAAAGCTTTACAAAAGTCTAAATACTTTTGTTTTACAATCAAAAATGATGAATAAAATTAAAAATTATCATCAACACAAAAGGGTTATAAATATTCATTTTTGACTTCCCTTTTTTCATACTTTTCGGTAACATTTATTTATGAGGCAACTGGATGGAGAGCACGTTTTTAGTTCAGAATAATGTAAATACGGAGAATAAATTATCTTTGGAATAGATAACATATATTCTTAACTTAAAAAATAGAGACAATATTTAAACTCTTATAACATTGTATTTTTTTTTAATGGAAAAGAAAAAACAACGTGTCCTTATCATTGAACAGCATCCGGCTCATGCCGAAGACATCTATAATGATATTAAGCACCTTGTTGATGAATATTTTATATCAGCCACGACTCAAGAAGTTCGCGATTACCTTAAAGACCATGTCCCGGATATCATTATAACAAATCCTTTTTTTGTGGACGGGAATGGACGTTCATGTATCCGCATGCTCCGGCAAAACCCCAAATTGCATGCCACACCAATTATTGTCGTAAGCTCCCTGCCGGCAAAACAGGTTAAACTCGATTATTATGCCCATGGGGCAGATGCGTATTTCGAGGTGCCCTATGACAAGGAAAAATTCCGGCAGACCATTAAGGAAAAACTCAGTCGCCATGTACGCTTACTGATCAACAAAGGAAGGGATACCGTTACCGGTTTTTCTCCCCGCCCGGAATTTGAGGAACAATACCTGGAGGATCAGAAAAAGATACGCGTTTCCAGTGAATTTGGTATTTTGGGCCTTCTTGCACCCGTAGGCATTGATTTTGTGATCAGGGATTACGGCCTGGAAGCGGGAGATAAACTGATGTCCCAAACGGCAATACTCATGCGTGAAATGTGTGATCAACGATTCAGGGCAACGATGTGGACACAAAAATCCATCCTTTTCTCTATAATGAATAAAAATCCTGATGATATTTTACGCGGTTTGGAAAACCTGCGGGTCCATTATCTTGAACAACTGCAATCAATCACAGAATTGCAGATGACACCGGGCCTCCGTGGGGTGATCATTCCCATTTTACCCCATCTTTCGCTCAATGAAGAAACCGAAAAACTTTCGGAACGTTTGATACATATATCGAAAGATCCAAAAGCCAACCCCATACAATTATTTACCGAACACGTATCTGCGAAACGGCATATTATTCTTGCTGATACCGACCCCGTTGCGATCAATATTATTTCACACCGGTTAAAAAAAGACGGTTTTATTGTAAATGAACTTCACGACATTGAAGATATTTCTTCTTATGCCCACGTGAATGATCTTGCGGCAATTCTGGTGGACACACTGGTTCCCGGAGGCGGTATTGCTCTGGTGAAAAAAATCGCCGCTCATCCAAAATTGTCTGAAGTACCGGTTATGTTGTTAAGCCGTTTCGGACATGAGGAAGAGATCGCAGAGGCCTTTGAGGCCGGAGCGGAGGATTACCTGATGAAACCGTTGTCGCTGATCGAACTTTCCACACGCGTAAAACGCTTAACGGATTGATCATGTTTGAAGCCTTTTCAACATTAATTTCCGAATTTATTCATGATGGCAGGGGCAATATTATTTTGCTTTTTCTGGTCTTCCTTACCACTTTTTTTCTCCTGATATGTTGTGTGCTCTTTTTGATCACTATTTTTCTCCGTATAAAAAATAAAGCAAAGGAAAAAATAAATAAAAAACGAATGTCTCACTGGGATCCTTATCTTCTGGCCGTTATGGATGGAAGCATGAGTCCCGGGAAAGCTGCCGAAAAAATAAAAAAGAGAAATTCGCTTCCTTTTCTTCTGTATCTCGAACAGTATATTTACTTACTGAGGGGAAAAGAAAAAGAACGGCTGGAAGATCTGGGACGTTTGTCTTCAAAGAAACTGCAAAGTCTTCTTCACTGCCCTTTTCGCAGAAGACGTATTCTCGGTATGCATTTGCTGGTTATTTTTCACGCCAGGGTGGAAGGAAAAATTACCTTGGATGCACATGACAAAGATTTAAGTCTCCTGAGTATCCGGGAACTGAGGACAATACCCCAGATGGAAATTAAAAAACAGATCATTCAGTTTTTATCCACATGTCCGTACCTGAGTCCGGTTTATATGAGCAATATCCTTGCGGATATGGGAGTTGAGATCATCCCCATACTTAAGGATATCATTAAAAACAGAAATGATCATCCCTTCATGCAGATCGTTGCAATAGATACCCTGCGCCGGATGCATGATGCCGAAACACTTCATCTGACTGATGAAATTTTACAAAAGGACACGGATCCGGGTATATTGCGCACTTGGTTGAAATATATTGAGGACTCCGGGAACCGGCAATATGTCAGGCAGGTACGTCCTTTTATTCACCATCCAAGTGTTAAAGTACGCCTGGCGGCAATACGCGCCTATATTGAGTTGAGCGATGCACTGGACAGCGAAGAAATTATCCGGTTTTTCAATGATGTATCCGTCAAAGTGGCAATCAATGCAGCGGAGAAACTGCGTAATGTAAAAAATCTGCCCTATATACCCATAGATAAGATCAATGAATATCGCTGGGGAGATATTTTTTTAAAAATGGTGTATTAATGACAGAACTTGTATTCGATGTGATAAGGATATTTACCTATGTGGTATTTGTGTATTTCATTACCCTGAATCTTTGTTATTTTACCTTGAATTTTGTTGCCTATAGCGGACTGAAAAAATATATGCTGCGCTTAGAGATGATCGGTACAAACGATAAGCTGTTGATGCGAAGTGCACCTCCGGTCACTCTTTTAACACCGGCGTTCAATGAATCGGACACATGCGTCAGTTCGGTAATGAGCCAGCTGAAGATACACTACCGGGATATCCGGATTCTTTTTATCAACGACGGCAGTACGGACGATACACTCGAAAAAATGATCAGCACCTTTGAAATGGAACCGGCATTTTTGCCTCAGACTTCTTTTCTGGAAACGCAACCGGTAAAAGAGGTCTACCAAAGTAAAACTCATCCGGAGCTGTGGCTGATCGATAAGGAAAACGGGAAAAAAGCCGATGCTTTGAATGTCGGCATTAATTACTGCCAGACACCCCTCTTTTGTGCGATCGACAATGATTCCATGCTTGAACGCGATTCTATCGCCCGTGTGGTTATACCTTTTATTGAAGATACCCGTACCATTGTGAGCGGGGGAATTATCCGCATTGCAAATGGCTGCACTTTTGAAAACGGACATATAACAAAAGTGGATCTCCCCAAAAATCTGCTTGCAAAATTTCAGGTCATAGAATATCTGCGTGCTTTTTACGGAGGACGCCTTTCCTGGGATATTCTTGACGCGAACCTGATCATTTCCGGTGCTTTCGGTGTTTTCCGCCATGGCGTGGTTGTTGCGGCAGGAGGATATCAGCATAAGACCATCGGGGAAGATATGGAGCTCATTGTCCGCCTGCATAAATATTGTGCGGACCATAAGATCCCGTACAAGATCCGTTTTATTCCCGATCCCATTGCCTGGACAGAAGGTCCCACAACCCTGAAAAAACTCGGTAAACAGCGCGACCGCTGGCAACGAGGACTTATCGATTCCATAAGATCACATTTCACGATGATGTTCCGACCGAAATATAAAACTGTCGGATTGCTTGCCATGCCCTTTTATTTTATTTATGAAATGCTGGGTCCCTTGATTGAAATGATGGGATACCTGATATTTGTATTTCTTATTCTTATCGGACGTGCAACGTCGACGTATATAATAGCCTTTCTTCTTGTTGCCGTAGTGATGGGGGTGGCCCTGTCCATATTTTCCCTCATATTGGAAGAATTGAGTTTTCACCGCTATCCGAAATTCCGTCATATACTTCAACTTATCGGCATTGCAATTATCGAGAATATCGGTTACCGGCAGCTGAACAGCTACTGGCGGATCAAGGGTACATACTCTTATTTAAAGAAAAATCAAAACTGGTATTGAAATATGAAAAACCGTATCGGATCAAAATTTGCAAGATTTATGGCAGTATTCCTTTTGCTTGTCACCGTTTTACCGGCACAGGATTATCAGGAACTTCATGAAAAGGGGAAACAGCATTATCATGCAAATGAAGATATGGAGGCGCTAAAAACTTATAACCGTATTCTGGAAGAATATCCTGAGGATGCAGATGCACTTTTATTCCGCGGCCGGCTTTTGGCGCGTATGGGTATGTACGATGCGGCGGAGAAAGATCTTTTACGGGTTCTCAAAAAGGCTCCGGACTATCTTGATGCTTATTATGCTCTGGCATCTTTATATTACTGGCAGGAAGACCTTGAAAATGCCCGCCTGATCTTGTCGCGCTGGCTCCGGCGCGACCTTGAAAATCCCGATGTCTATATCCTGTCCGCCCGGGTTGCTATTGCCGGCAGAAAATATGCGGCAGCACGCACTTTTCTTGAGGAAGCCTCCGCGTATGATGCCGATCCGGAGATCATTGGATCGCTGCTCCGCATTATTAACAGTCCCGCAGATAAGTACGACCGGACGGCCGGAATACAGTATGAGTATCTTGCCGTGGACAGCGACCGTTCGGACTGGCAGCATATCCGGGCTTTTTTTACCCATGATTTCGATAATGTCATTATTACGGGCGAGTTAAGCCGCTATCACCGCAATGAGCTTACGGATCATTCGGCAGTGGCCGACATCTACTTTCAATTATGGAAAAAAGCTTATATGAATACGCGGGTACAAGCCGGGATGAACGGAACTTTTCTTCCGCGTGCGGATCTGACCATAGAACTTTTTCAGGCGGTGGGAACGCGTCAAGAACCTGCAGCAGGCTATCGTCTTATGCATTTTGATTCTCTTGCCGTTCATATTCCTTCATTCGCATGGGCCGCCTATCCGGGAGAATGGTATATCCGCAATAAAGTAAGCATGATCGTCCGTGACGGTATCAGCTGGCAAAACCAGCTCACACTGCGTTATTTTTTTGATAATGTGGATAATTATCTGCAATTGATGAATGTACTGGGAACGGATTTCAACGTCCTTACCAATGAATGGATGCAAAGCATTTCGCTTGCACTCAGCGGATCATACTGCCTGACGGAGCATATACTTTTTACGGCAGGTTTATCCTGGACGCGTGACGAATTTTTCCTGCAGCGTTTCGGCGGTTCGGCCGGACTCAGCTATCGGTGGTAACGGAAGTTATAAGCTTTTGTTGATTAGCTTTCAGCGGTCAGCAGTCGGCCGCAGTTCGCCTTTTTTTATCATATACATGCAGGCCATTACTCTCGCACCATTTATACGGACTTTTTTTTGACTCCTTTCATACGGTGGCAGCTGACGTTAATAAAAAGGCTGAAAATCAAAATTCATATGGCCAAAATATTCTTGCAAGACATGGAAGGCGTTATGCATATAAGGTTTACCGCGATCAGAATTGAAACCTGAACCCGGTATCAACCTGTTCAATTTAATGATGGCATTTTTTTAATTTATTCCTGAGCTAATCATCTTGTTAAATATGCCGGATTATATTAGTTTAGCGCATAAAAGGAAACATTATACTTTTGATCCGGAGCATCTATGACAACCAAAGAAAAAGCTCTTGCCTATCATGCCGTACCAATACCCGGTAAACTTGCTGTTCACAGTACAAAACCATGTGAAACGCAAGAAGAACTGAGCATGGCTTATACACCGGGTGTTGCCGAACCCTGCCTGGCAATCGAAAAGGATCCGGAAGATGTCTATACCTACACCAATAAGGGAAATCTTGTTGCAGTGATCTCGAACGGAACCGCGGTGCTGGGACTTGGTGATATCGGCGCGGCGGCCGGTAAACCGGTCATGGAAGGAAAGGGTGTCTTATTTAAACGTTTTGCGGATGTGGATGTCTATGATATCGAACTGGACATCAGGGATCCTGATGAGCTGATCCGTATTGTCAAGGCCATGGAACCTACGTTTGGCGGGATCAATCTTGAGGATATTAAAGCGCCTGAATGCTTTTATATTGAAGACAGGCTTAAAAAGGAAATGCAGATCCCGGTTTTTCATGATGATCAGCACGGAACAGCAATTATTTCCGGTGCTGCATTGCTGAATGCCTGTGAGATTCAGAACAAAAAACTGCAGGAATGCCGCATTGTCATTTCCGGCGCCGGAGCGGCGGCAATTTCCTGTGCATTGCATTATGAAAATCTGGGCGCAAAACATGAGAATATTATTATGTGCGACCGCAAGGGAGTGCTCAGAGACGGTCGTGACGGAATATCCGATAGAAATAAACGTTATTTCTTTTCTTCTGATAAAGCAAGAACCCTTGGAGAAGCATTGAAGGATGCCGATATTTTTGTAGGACTTTCTGCCGGAAATATTGTTACGCCGGACATGATAAAGAAAATGGCGCCGCATCCGGTACTTTTTCCCATGGCTAACCCCGTTCCGGAGATCCCTTATGAAATAATAAAAGCAGTCCGTCCCGATGCAGTGGCGGGGACCGGCCGCTCGGATTTTCCAAACCAGGTCAATAATGTTCTCGGATTCCCGTTTATATTCCGCGGTGCTTTGGATGTCCGTGCTTCTACTATCAATGAAGAGATGAAGATCGCAGCGACAAATGCGCTTGCAAAACTGGCTAAAGAACCTTGCATTGAAACCGTAAAAAAAGCATATAACGGACAAGAATTTCATTACGGTCCTGACTATCTTATCCCCAAACCTTTTGATCCGCGGGTGTTTATATGTGAATCGTTTGCTGTTGCAGAGGCCGCGGTTCGCAGCGGTTCGGCGCGTCTTCGTCCGGACATGATACAATATCGCGAATTGCTTGAAAAACGCCTGGATGTAATGTCCGGCAGAGGCTGATAAAACAAGATTTCAGACCGGGAAGAAAAAAATATTTTTCCGGATAAGATCATATTGTTATATTGTATATTGATTGACGACATAATAAAGAGGTATGAGGCGTATACACCGGGAAAAGGGACAATGTATGTATGGCAAAGAATATAATATACACAGGCGTTCCACCGCATTTCTGTTCTGCTGTATGATCGTTTCTTTGGCAGTTGGTTTTTCCCTGCCTCTTTCTGCAGAAACGGCGTTGCAGGAACAAAGACGGGTAAACAGCCGGGAACTTGACCGGATATCGCATAAAAACGTTTTGTTCATTAATTCTTACCATTACGGTTATTCCTGGTCCGACGGCGTTCTGGATGCAGTATATAAACGTTTTGTTGCCGGCGATATAGATATAAGATTGCATACACTGCACCTTGACAGTAAACGTATCTCAAATTCTGCGGCATGGGAAAAGCTGCTTGTGCATAAAATGGAGTCCTATCCGCCGGATTATTTTGACCTTATTATTGCTTCGGATGATAATGCATTCAATACCTTGTTAACTGCAGGTCATCAATATCATCAGGTTCCGGTTGTTTTTTGCGGCGTTGCGGAAAAGGATGAGACCATCCGGAACAAGTGTCCCCGATTTTTCGGAGTAAAAGATCATATACCTTTTTATGAGAATATTAAGCTGGGACTTAAGCTGTTTCCCGCAACAGAAAATATCGCTATAATTACGGATAATTCTGAAACCGGCGTGTCACATAGAAAAATCGCTGAAATGGCGGTTTCACAAATAGATCTCAGGGATGTGAACCTGATATGGCTGGACGGCAGTAAAGGTTTGCGAACCGCCGAACTTATTGCCCGGTTGAAAAAATTACCTGAAAATACCTTTGTTGTATTTTCTATTTGGCAAGTTGGCGGGAACAGGGTATACAGGGAGATGCATAAATACTATCCCCTTATTACCGAAGCTTCTAATGCACCAATGTTCACAACTACAGATCTTGGACTGAAAAAGGGATTTCTCGGCGGATATGTATCAAGTTCCCAACAGCAGGGAGACCTGTCGGCGAAACTGGCGCTGAAATTTCTTTCGGGGAAATCAACGGAGTATACAGGTTTTTTTGAAGCCGGCAATGAATGCCACTTTAACTGGAAGCAGATGAAACGTTGGGGTATTAAAAAACGTCAGCTTCCGGATGAAACCTTCATTTTTAATCGTCCAATGACCATTTACCAGCAGTACGCCATTTTTTTCTGGTTGGCGCTGGGACTTATTCTTCTTCTTTTTGTCCTGTTCGTTATCGTGCTGATATACCACTTCAGGTACAGGAACTACGAAGCGTTCCGTACGAGACTGACAAATAAAACGAAACTTCTGGCAAAGCGCTATAATATTCTTTTTGAGCACTCGGATGTTGCGGTTGTGATCTTTGAGATGGAGTCCGGCATTATACAGGAAGTCAATAAAAAAGCCTGTGAAATGTTTCGCGCAGATCGCGATAAGTTGATAGGGTTTACTTTAGCGGGATATATTGAGGACTATGAGAGCAAAAAGGCTAATTTCAATATTCTTCGTTCTGAACCATTAGAAATTGAATTGAAAAAATATGATGAAACGCCCTTTCATGCCCAGGTTATTCTAAATGAACTTGAAGAGGAAAATAGAACGCTTGCATATGCCATTTTGAATGATATTACTATCAGAAAAAAACAGGAGGAAGAAATTCTCTCCAGCCGGGCGAAACTTGAAGAAACGCTTCTGAACAGTAAAAATGCCTACTGGGAATGGGATTTGAAAAATAAGATCTTATATAAAGAAGACAATTTCTGGCTTGCTCTTGATATCGATCCCGCCGACCTGAAGGAAGATCCCGCCGACTCCGATTATTATCTGGATCATATACATCCCGATGATGCTGATGTATTTAAAGCGTTGGTAAATAAAGCGGTCCGGGGAGAAACAAATACACTTTACGTTGAAATCAGGATGGTGTTCTTTGATAAAGAAACCTGGGTGGAGATCCGCGGTGCGGTCTCCAACCGGGATGAAAAAGGTGAGGCAATTTCGATCAGCGGCTTTATGATGAATATTGATATACGGAAAAAACAGGAACAGGAACTTATTCTTGCAAAAGAGAAAGCGGAAGAATCCGACCGCCTGAAATCAGCATTCATTTCAAATATCAGTCATGAGATCCGGACTCCCCTGAACGGTATCGTAGGTTTTTCAAATCTTCTGGGACGCGAGAATATAAGTGCGGAAGAAAAGCGTAAGTATGTAGCTTTTATCAATGAGAACAACGATCAACTGTTGAAACTTATTAATGATATCCTCGAAATATCGAAAATTGAGACAGATGTATTACCGATGCATCCTGAAGCCTGTGATCTCTGGAAATTATGCAACGATATTGTTACACAGGAAAGTATTGATATCAAACCGACTGTTCATATCGCGCTGGCCCAAGTAGAACCGGTCAAAATAATGGTCGATAAAACAAAGCTGACACAGATAATCAAGAATCTGCTTTCCAATGCGAAAAAATTCACACATGAAGGGGAAATACTGCTTGGCTATTATCTTAAGCACGACATGGTGGAATTTTATGTACAGGATAGCGGTATCGGCATACCTGAGAATAAACTGGAAATGATCTTTGAACGTTTTACACAGGTAGATCCTTTTTCAAAAGGGACGGGACTCGGTCTGGCCATATCTAAAGTACTTGTTGAAAAGATGGGCGGTAATATCCGGGTCGAATCCGAAGAAGGGAAGGGGTCAACCTTTTATTTCAATTTTAAATGTAAAGAAGCAAAATTAAAGCTTGAGGAGATCGAACCAAATACCAACAACAGGCTTATCCGCGAACACGAAAAAAAGAAAAAAACGGTTCTCATTGCTGCAAAGGAAGAGAGCAACTTTGTTTTACTTAATGTTGTATTAAGTGCAAAATACGATATAATACGCGTTACCGGAGCAGAAGAAGTGATGTCCTATATTAAAAAATATCATCCCGATGCACTGATAGCGGAAACGGAAATATTTGAAAACGATAATTTTTCTGCGCTGAAAAAACTCCGAACAACTTATGGAGATATTCCGGTTATTGGTATAAGCCCAAATGAACCCGAAGACGGTGGAAAAGAATTACATAAAGCCGGTTTCGACAAGCATTTCTCAAAACCCGTCAACATTAAATTCCTTCTTGGGATGCTCGAGGCGCTGCTTAAGCAGAAGGATAAATAAAACGAGTCCCGAAAGATGAACGGAAGGGGACACCTTAAAAAAACAGATACGGTTCCGGCACAGTCTGCCCTGCCCGCATATCACCGGATCGGAACATCAATAATTACTCTTTATTCTTACATTCCGATTTCATCGGAAATGGAATTCATTGCTTCTATAGATATACGGATAAATTCCCTTAATTCGATACCGGCGTGATCAGCCGCATCCCGGATAAACTCACGATTCACTTTTGCCGCAAAAGCCGGTGATTTAAATTTTTTAAGAATTGATTTTACTTTTACCCCCTCAATTTTTTTCTCCGGGCGCAAAATGACATAAGCGCTTATAAGTCCCGTAATATTTTCCGCTCCTGCCAGAATATATTCAAAGTCACTCTGCCGACGGAAGTCAACTCCCTCCATACCCTCAACATGAGCAAGAATGGCACTGAACATCTCCGGAATATCATATCCGTTCTCTTTCAGTATTTCAACGGTTCGCTGACCGTGTCGCGTCATATCATCTCCCAGATCATCAATGTCAAGATCATGCAGAAGTCCGCTTATGCCCCAGAATTCCTCATTCGCACCGGTCTCTCTTGCAAGTGCGCGCATGATGACCTCGGTCTCCCTGCTGTGTTTGCGCAGATAGTCCGTTTTCAGATATTTATCAAAGAGTTCTTTTGCTTCAGGATAGCTCATTACGCTTTTCATAACTCATGTCCTTTTTAATAATTCTTGCTTATCACACTGAATGTATAAAAAAAATGCAGAAAATAAAAGCTCACATCTGCAGGCGGGATTTTTCGTGCAGCCGGGGAATACCTGGCCGAAGAAAGCTATAAAAAAAAAGAAAATTGCATTTCTGAATTGGTATTTTACGTATTTTTAATTAGTATTCAGGGTAAATAATGCATTAAGCATGTAAGGAGTGAAGAAATGAATTTACATTGGTTAGACTTTAGTGTTATCATTCTCTTTTTCGCTGTGATCTTCGGTATTGCCGCATATTATTCACGAAAAGCCAGTCAGGGAACGGATCAGTTCTTTCTCTCCGGCCGCAATCTTCCCTGGTGGCTGGCAGGTACGGCTATGGTCGCCACCACCTTTGCCGCGGATACACCGCTGGCCGTTACGGAACTTGTTGCACAAAACGGTATTGCCGGGAACTGGCTCTGGTGGAATATGGCTATCGGAGCAATGCTGACCGTGTTCTTTTTTGCGCGTTTATGGAGACGTTCGGGGGTGATGACCGATGTTGAATTTGTGGAATTCCGCTATTCCGGAAACACCGCCGCTTTTTTACGCGGTTTCCGTGCAATTTATTTAGGATTGTTCATGAATGTCATCATTCTCGGCTGGGTCCACAAGGCAATGGAGAAAATATTCATCGTTACCATTCCTGAAATTGATGCCTTCCTGCTTGTAACGGTAACTGCAATAATTATCGGTATTTATGCGTCCGCTTCCGGTCTGGTCGGAACATCACGGACGGACAGTTTCCAATTCTTGTTTGCAATTGCCGGCTGTATCATTCTGGCAGTTGTCGTTATCCGGCTTCCGGAGGTCGGCGGCATGGCAATGCTTAAAACAAAGATCAAACCTGAACTGATCGAATTCGTTCCCCGGATCGGAGATGTAAGTGCAGGAGGAGTTGCCGGAGGTGCAATGGCTTTAACGGTCGGTGCCTTTATTGCACATATTGCGCTTCAATGGTGGGGAACGTGGTATCCCGGTGCTGATCCCGGCGGCGGCGGTTATATTGCCCAGCGCATGATGTCAGCTAAAGACGAAAAACACAGTCTTTTCGGAACGCTGTGGTTTACGATCGCCCATTACTGCATTCGCCCCTGGCCGTGGATCCTTGTCGCCCTTGCCGCACTGGTCATACTTCCCCGGTCGGGAAGCGTCGAGGAACTCCGTACGGAAAATCCGAAAATGTTCGTCGTTGCGGAAAAGGCTTTTGATTCTCCCGCCTTGCTGAATTCCGATGATCCTGTTTATCAGAATGAGGACTTTAAAGCGTATTACGAAAAATATGAGAACACCGTAGATCCCGGCCGCATGTATCCGAAACTTATGGTCCGCTACCTGCCGACCGGTCTGCTCGGACTGCTGATCGCGGTTTTTCTTGCTGCATATATGTCCACGATCGCCTCTCAGCTGAACTGGGGAACCTCCTATATTATTAATGATTTTTACAGGCGCTTTATAAAAAAGAAAGCGGGAGAACGCCATTATGTAAAAATATCACGGTTGACCATGATGATCATGATGCTGATCTCCCTGCTCATTACCCGCTATCTGCTCACCACCATTTCCGGGGCATGGGAATTTATCATTAACGCAAGTGCAGGACTGGGACTTGTGCTTATTTTACGCTGGTGGTGGTGGCGGATCAATGCCTGGTCGGAGATCGCTGCCATGATAACCCCTCTCATCATCTATCCGATAGCAAGATCGTTCGGACTGGAATCCCCGATCACGCTTTATCCGACGATATTCGGAACGACGATCGTATGGATCGCGGTTACTTTTCTGACAAAGCCATCGGATGAAAAGAAACTGAAAGCATTTTATAAAAAAGTGCATCCCGGCGGCTGGGGATGGAAACGGATCGCAGAGAAAATGCCCGAAGTGAAAAGCGATACCGGCTTTGGACGGATGTTCATTTCCTGGGGTGCCGGCGTGGTTTTGATCTACACCTTTCTTTTCGGACTCGGAAAACTCTTTTTTCTTGAATGGGGCATGATGGTCTTGTATTTTATTCTGTCGGCTATTGCCGCCGTTGTGATCTATCTCAATATGAAGAAACAGGGTTTTGAGGTGTTAAAATAATTTAAAGGAAAACGATGACCGGAATAATCGTGTATTTCTCAACCTACGGCTCGACGCAGAAATATGCTGAAAGCCTTGCCGAAAGAATGGGTTGGAAGGCCCTGAATGTTAAACGGGTTACTATGCCGGATATTAAAAGTGCGGAAACCGTGGTGCTGGCATCGAATATCCGTATAGGGAAAATGGGTATTCGAAAATGGGCCAAACGTCACAGGGATATGTTAAAAAAGAAAAAACTTCACGTTCTTGCCGTGGGCGGAGATACCGCTGATAATCAAAAATATTATCGTGAGACCGCGATGAAGAATCTTGGTTTTCTGGACCTGAAGGTGGAACAGATCTCAGGATTAGGGGGGCGGAAAATTCGATCTGAACTGAACCGAAAAGATACTTTTTTGTTCAATTCACTCGATAAAATAGTAAAGGATCCCGCAGCGAAAGAAGATATTCTTAAAGATGTGGATCTTGTTGATCCCGGGCTTCTGGAAGCCGTTGTTAAACAGTTGTGTTATAAAAAATAAGGGATAAAATGAAATATTTATTGCGCTTTTTCATTCCGGGTCTGTTTGTTGTTATGATCTTTGCCGGGCCGGCAGAAACACCAAAACAGGAATTCCGGGGAGTCTGGCTTTCTACGGTGGCCAATATTGACTGGCCGGTCAATAAAGAAGACAGTGAAGCAAAGAAACAGGGGGATCTTATCCGCTACCTTGATACCTTGAAATCCGCGGGGATAAATTCCGTGATCTTTCAGGTCCGCCCGGCATGTGATGCCATGTACGCGTCGCCTTATGAACCCTGGTCTTACTGGTTCAGCGGAAAACAAGATGAAGGGCCGCCTGCCGATTCGCTTTGGGATCCTCTTGCATTTGCCGTAACGGAAGCGCATAAACGCGGGATGGAACTGCATGCATGGGTAAATCCTTACCGTGCCGTTAAGGACCCCGACCTGGTCGACAGCACCGGATATCTGTCCGGATCGCATATATCAAAACAAAAGCCGGAATGGATCCTGCGTTTCCGCGATGTGCACATACTTGATCCGGGAAAGACGGAAGTGCGGGACTATATAACAAAGATATTTATGGATATTGTGACACGTTACGATATTGACGGACTGCATATGGATGATTATTTTTATCCCTACAGCGGTATCGAGAATGAAGATTCGGTCACTTTCAGCGAAGAGCCGCGGGATATCAGTAATATCCACGACTGGCGCAGGGATAATATCAATTTGCTGGTCAAAGCGGTTTCAGACAGTATTGAGAAGGTGAAACCCTGGGTGAAATGGGGGATAAGTCCCTTTGGAATCTACCGCCCCGGTGTGCCGGAAGGTATAGAAGGTTTTGATGCATGGTCTGTGCTTTATTGTGATCCTATTGCCTGGCTTGAGGCAGGTACGGTCGATTATATAACCCCGCAGTGCTACTGGCCGTTCGGCGGCGGCCAGGATTACGGAAAACTGATACCGTACTGGTCAGAGCAAGCCCGGAAGTATGAACGGCATTTTTATCCGGGTCAGGCACTGTACCGCGCGGCATCGGATAAATTCCCGGAGGGTGAAATACCTCGTCAGATCCGTTTGAACCGCACCACGGACGGATGTCAGGGAAGCGTTTATTTCACTGCGAATAATTTTTTCAGAAACCCGAAAAATTCCATTGATTCAATGCGTCTGGATCTGTATGAATATCCCGCCTTATGGCCGGTGCTTCCGCACCGGGAAGGGCGGGCTTTACCGTCTCCGGTGCTTTTTGCAGAACGGGATAACGGCCGGGTACGGCTTTCCTGGGATCCTTCCGAAGATGCATGGGGATATGTGATCTATCGTTCAAAAACACAAAAAGACCTGGGTGCAGCGGAAAACATTCTTACCGTCACCCGGGATTCCAGCGGGTATTTTACGGACACAACTCCGGAACAATGGTTTTATGCGGTGACCTCGCTGGATCCTTATAAGCGGGAAAGCAGTATCGCAAGAGCGGTCTATGATTTTGTCGTACCGCTTAAGCCCGCCAATAATGGTAAAGATACCTGGGGCCGTGTCTGTTTTAAATGGGAGCCGTTTGCCGGTGCAGAATCTTACCACATACAGGTTGCTGCGGACGGGAATTTTGAAAGGATCATTTATCAGGAACGCTTGCTGAGTACGACAACATTACGGAAGAAATTAAAAAAGGATATGAAATATTATTGGCGCATCAAAGCGGACAATAATGATGTCTGGTCACCGGTCTGGTCTTTCAGTCGCTGAACCGCCGCTTCCATTCCGGAAACAAAAGGAAAAAGATGGAAAAAATTATAAAAGTAATTCTTCTTGCAGGAGTTTTAATATCAACGGCTTTTGCCTATGACCCTGTTCCCGAACGGGAATTCCGGGGAGTCTGGCTTTCTACGGTGGCCAATATTGACTGGCCGGTCAATAAAGAAGACAGTGAAGCAAAGAAACAGAATGACCTTAAAGCCTATCTTGTAAAACTTAAGGACAGCGGATGTAATGCCGTGCTTTTCCAGGTGCGTTGCGCCTGCGACGCCATGTACGATTCTCCCTACGAACCCTGGTCCTACTGGTTCAGCGGAGAACAGGGGAAAGGACCTTCTGTGGACTGGGATCCTTTGGAATTTGCCGTAACGGAAGCACACAAGCTGGGAATGGAACTGCATGCCTGGGTCAATCCCTACCGGGCGGTCGTCAGTCCGCAAGAGGCCAAAAACAACTCTAAGTATATTTCCGATGAACATGTCACGCGCCAGCATCCGGATTGGATACTTGAATTCTCCGATGTGCATATACTGGATCCCGGGCTGCCGCAGGCACGGAATTATATCACTGATGTGCTGCTGGATATCGTTACCCGCTATGATATCGACGGACTGCATATGGACGACTATTTTTACCCCTACAGCGGTATCAGCGATGAGGATACGGATACCTATGAGAATTACTCGCGGGGAATGGAGAATATCCATGACTGGCGCCGCGGTAATATCAACCTGCTGGTGCAGTCGGTCATGGACAGCATTAATGAAGTAAAACCCTGGGTCAAATGGGGGATCAGTCCTTTCGGTATTTATAAGCCGAACATTCCGGAAGGTATTACCGGTATGAACGCCTACGCCACCCTATACTGTGATCCCCTGGCATGGCTGAAAGACGGCAGTGTGGATTATCTGACACCGCAGTGCTACTGGCCCTTCGGCGGCGGACAGGATTACGGAAAGCTGATACCCTGGTGGGCGGAGCAGACACAGCGATACGGAAAACATTTATATCCGGGACAGGCAATGTACCGGGCGGGGCTGGCGGAATTCCCGCGAGGGGAGATACCCCGGCAGATACGTTTGAACCGAAAAACGGAAAATTGCGACGGCAGTGTTTTTTTTACCGCCAATGACTTTTATGACAATCATAAAAATACCATCGACAGTCTCCGGCAGAACCTGTACAGATATCCCTCGCTGTGGCCGGTGATGTCCTGGAAAGACAGTGTGCCGCCGGAAGCGCCGCAGAACACGGAATATATTGTTGAGACCGACGGAAGTAAAACACTTAACTGGCAGGCGCCGGCATATACGGATCCTCTGGATTCCGCTCTTGCCTATGTTGTTTACCGCACACCTTATCCCCTGGAGGAAGAGTCCCGGATGGAATATGTAAAAGATATTCAGTTCCACAGGGATAAGCGTTTCCAGGACAGTGACCCCGGCATGTATTATTATAAGATCACTGCATTGGACCGGAATAAACTTGAAAGCGCACCCGCCGATATAGATTATCCATTTGTACATCCGCTTTATCCGCAGTATGCGTCGGTATCCGTTGGGAAGGACACGTGCTTCAGATGGCGGAATTATGAAACGGCTACGCAGTATACACTGGAAATTTCTCCTTCCGGTGATTTTAATTCACCCCTGTATCAACTGACCCTGAACGATACCGTCAAGGATCTCGAGCTCTCCTATGACACACAATATTTCTGGCGGATAAAAGCGGATAATACGCCGTACTGGTCACCGGAATGGTATTTCAAAACGGAATTACCGCCGCCGATCCGCATTATTTCACCGCTGGCGTATTATGAAGGCACGGATCTTGATGTTTCTTTCCGCTGGCACCCCTATGAGGATGCGGTCAGCTACGAGATCCAGATCGCTCATGATCCGGATATGAACGATATTGTTATGCAGGCCGGTACTATTACGGATACTGTCTGGTCCGTCAGCGGACTTGAGCCGGCAACGGGTTATTACTGGCGTATCCGATCGAATAAATATGACAATTGGAACGAGGTCCTGTATTTCAAAACACGGAATGAGAATATCAGAACCCTGTGGCAGTATGCCGCGATCACGGGAGACTCTTACATTGCTCCCTACGGTTCGGGTATTGCCGTCAGGAGGGATGCCGATTCCCTGCTGTATGTCGTATCCTCTTCCGGCGGAAGTGCCTCGGCAGAAGTGTTTGATGCACGCAACGGATATATGGTCGATTGCACGCTGGACCTCAGCGGTGTCAGCGGCGGATCCTATCCTCTGCGGGATATCGAGGTTTCGGAAGACGGAGTAATCTATGCCTGTAACGGTGCGGCTCCGGGGGAAACCTTCAAGATCTATCAGTGGACCGATCCCTGGGGAACGCCGACCGTTGTTTACCGGGCGGAAAATATTGCCTACCGTCTGGGTGATCATATTACCGTCTGCGGAAGACAGGATGACGGAAGCATCGTGATCTATGCGCCGGCCTCTATGGCCGACAAACTGGTTAAACTGGAATGGGACAATACCGCCGGGGGCTTCAACGGACAGCAGATCCGCCTGCAGAACGATAATCTCGGTAATGCATGTATGGCAGAGGTGCCGGACAGCGACGATATGTTCGTGAATTCGTCCGGTACGAACCTTACCCGCTATTCACGTATCGGTATGTTCGCCGAATGGACAAGGAATAATCCCGCGATGCCTCTTGATGCTAATGCGATCGCTTCCTTTGAATACGGCGGACGGAATTTTGTAGCGGCTTATTCGTCATCCTCCGAATCTGTCCATGTCATCGATGTGAGTGATAATCTGAGCGAGGCTTCCTCCGCGGGTTCGACATACCGTCTCGGCATCAATGAAAATCCGACGGCCGACGGCGATGTAAAGGTCCTTGACAACGGAGACGGGACATTTACCATCTACGTACTGGGAAGGAACAACGGTCTTGCGGCATATGAGTATGACGCGGTTTCCGTTATAGCTTCCGCAGAGGATATTGCGACCGCTGAAAGTTTTTCACTGGATGCGAACTATCCCAATCCCTTTAATCCCGTTACGGTAATACCCTACCGGCTTGACAAAAGGCGGGATATCGAGATCGCCGTCTATGATCTTTCCGGGAAGCGCATCAGAACCCTGTTCAACGGGATGCAGGAAGCCGGCAGACACACATTACATTTTAATGCCGCAGATTTGAGTTCCGGTATGTATCTCTGTGTCCTGCGTTCCGGAAATGCCGTGCGTACCCGGAAGATCACATTGATCAAGTAGATCACGCCAAGCGAGAGTTACGCAGACAAGGAGAAAATTAAGGATAAAAAAACCGTCATTGCGGTCAATGACAGCCGGCGCACGTGTGGGAATGTATTTTTTATGATTGGCGAGACCCCGGGAAACCTGATCTACCGGCTTTGCTGCGACATGCCTTTGTACAGAACCGGGATTGTCTGCTTTGTATAACTCAAATTCCTTTTTCGCCGCTTTTCTTTCTGCAGGAGGCACAGATGCCGAATATTTTCGTACTGTGACTTCCGGGCAAAAAATCATGGTCATTACAGATCTTCTGCTGCAGCGCTTCCAGCTCCTCACTATGGAATTCAATGATCTTTCCGCACACCTCGCAGATCATGTGTTCATGATGGCCTTTTATGACCTCGTAAACTTTTTCATCGTGAATGCTGCGGATATGTTTGATAAATCCGGCATTTTCGATCGTTTTGATAGTCCGGTAGACAGTGGCCCGTGAGACCGGCTGCTTGCGGGTACTCATTTTTCTGATAATATCTTCGATCTTAAAATGGCCTTTTTGCTGCAGAACCCCGTCCAGGATCTCAAATCTTTCCCGGGTAATATTCTTCCCCTCATCCTGTAAAAAATTTTTAAACCGGCGGAAAGCGGATTTTTTATTCATAATTATTCCCGGTCATAAACCCAAAAATACCGCAGACTGATAAACGAGAAAGGAACAGATCCAGGCTACGACAAAAGTATAAGAAACAAAAATCAACGTCCATTTCAGTGAATTGCTTTCACGGGAAAAAACCGCAACAGATGCGATGCAGGGTACGTAAAGAAGAACAAATATCATAAAGGATAAGCCGACGGCCCGTGAATAAACCGGATCATTGCGCAGCGATTCCGCAAGGGTTTTTGTGGTACTTTCAATATCCCCGATGGCATAGATCGTTCCCATGGTGGAAACCACGATCTCCTTTGCGGCAATTCCATTGACCAGAGCGATATTGAGCCGCCAGTCAAAGCCGAGCGGGCGGGATGCCGGTTCCAGGAATCTTCCTATCCGTCCCGCGAGACTGTAGGGAAGCTGTTCCGCTTTTTCCATGCGGTCCAGCACGGCGGTATCTGCAGGTGACTGCTGCCGCAGGGTGTCGTATTTTTCACTGATCGCTGCGTTTTTCGGGTATGTCCCTGCAAACCACACGATCACGCTGGCGAGAAGTATAACTGTACCGGCTTTTTTAATGTACAGCATTGCGCGCATCCAGGTTTGACTCATAATACTGAAGCCCGAGGGTTTCCGGTAAGGAGGAAGTTCCATCACAAATGGTTCGGATTCATGTTTAAAGGCAGTTGATTTCAAGAGTTTTGCACTGATCAGGGCGATTAGTATACCAAAAAGATAAATGCCGAAAAGCACATTACCGGCAATGTTCGGAGAAAAAAATGCGGAGATCATCACCGTGTACAACGGAAGTTTAGCGCCGCAGCTGAAAAAGGGCACTACCATCATCGTTGTGATACGGTCACCGCGGTTACGCAATGTACGGGCCGCCATCATGGCGGGAACGGAACATCCGAAACCGGTGATCATGGGAATGAAAGATTTTCCGTGCAGTCCGATACGATGCATGAGTTTGTCTACAACGAAGGCTACGCGTGCCATGTATCCGGTACTTTCAAGAAGCGAAATACACAGAAAAAGAATAAGGATGTTGGGCAGGAAGACAAGAACGCCTCCCACACCTGCAACGACGCCGTCAAGCAGAATGGATTTGAACATGGTATCCGGAATAAGGCCGTCGAGCGAACGCGTAAGAAGCTGAAACACATTATCGATCCAGCGCATCGGATATTCCCCGAGGCGGAAAGTCAATTGGAAAATTCCGTACATGATGAAGATAAATATGGGCATCCCAAAGATTTTGTGCAGAAGCAGATTGTCGATCTTTTCCGAGAGTGTCTCTGCTTCCTCTTCACTTTCATGAACGGTTTCCTGCAGAGCTCCGCGTATAAAAGCGGAGCGTTCCTGCGCCATGAATACATCGGGATCCATCTGCTCATATTTCCGTATGTCTTCATGAATTTCCGTCAGGACGCTGGTTACCTGTTCCCAGCAGGGGAGGGGTTTCACCATGGAGATGACATCCGGATCTTCTTCGATCATTCTGATGGCCATCCAGCGTGCCGGAAGTTGCTTCCAGGAAGACCTTTTACGTATAACGCCCTCAAGATCTTCAATATAGGATTCAATCTTGTCGGAATATTGCTGTTTATACTTTTTGGTCTTTATTTTTCCGGATTTGATATCGGTGATATGATCCAGCAGATCGGTGATCCCGCGCTTCGTCACAGCGGATGTGGGAATTATATGTGTCCCGAAAAGCCGTTCGAACTGCTTAAAATCAATAAAGGTTTTTTGCTTTTCCACTTCATCGATCATGTTCATCACGACAAGCAATTCAACCTGGAGCTCCATCAGCTGCATGGTTAAGACAAGGTTGCGTTCCAGATTGCTGGCGTCAACAATATTGATTACCATATCCGGTTTCTGAAAAAGAATAAAATCACGGGCAACTTTTTCTTCGGGACTGTAGGGAGAAAGGCTGTACGTGCCGGGAAGATCGATCAGACGGATCGTGTAACCCCGGTGCTTGAAAGTTCCTTCCACTTTTTCTACGGTAACACCGCTGAAATTTCCGACTTTCTGATTTGCTCCCGCAAGGCAGTTGAAAATTGAGGTTTTTCCGGAGTTCGGATTTCCGGCAAGTGCAATAAGAATATTTTTAGAATTTTCCATGGAAACGACCTTTAAACCTCCGATTGCGGCGCCGGGGGCAGGGACCGACAGCTTCTACAAGCACGCGTTTTGCCTCCTCTTTTCTCAGGCTCAGGAAAAAGCGTTTAATACGGATCTCAATGGGGTCACCAAGCGGAGCAAAACGTACGACCTCAAGGCGGACACCGGGGACCAGACCCATATTCAGCATTCGCTGCCGAATGACGCCTTCAGCCGTTACCTGTAAAACACGGTAGCGTGTGCCGGTATGAGCATCACTCAATAAAAGGGGTTCTTTTTGTGATCTGTCGCTATTCATACAAAATAATAGTAAAATAAATCCGGACATACAAGCTAATAATTGAGATTAAATCTCAATTATATTGCCGAAATACTATTTTGTGTTCCCGCTTCTTATATGAATTCGGGCATTTTAAAAAAATCTTTTCTTTTTTCGTTAAGATACAGTATGTTTAATTGCTTTTTGAAAAACAGGGAGGAAAATACATCGAAAGGTCAATGACTATGAGTGAACAAAACCCACTTTTACAACTGGAAAATATAAAAGTTAAGAAAAAATTTCAAAACCTTGAGATCTTCGCGTCAACGCTGTTCCCGGGACTGATCTACCAGATCCAGGGCCCGAACGGATCCGGTAAAAGTACATTGCTGGATGTTTTTGCCCACGAACAGAAAATCGACGAAGGGGTCATATATTTTGAAGGTAAATCCGGAGCAAAAAAACAATACTCCGACAAGATTGTAAAAGATCTGATCTGTTATATTCGCCAGGAAAATGCAAAATACAAGAAAACTCCCCTGGCAACATTATTACACGCCCTTAAGGCGAGAAAGTTATCATCAGCGCTTGCATACAGAACGGTGATGGGGCTTTTGGAAGATTTCGGATTGCAGGACATTGCAAATCGAAAGATCAAATATTTATCATCCGGTAACCGCAGAAAGGTCGAATTATTAAAGGTTTTCCTGCAAGATGCCCGCCTTATCATAATTGATGATCCGGGCTTTGATTCACTGGATGACCATTTTGTAAAGAAATATGTCAGTTCACTGAAAAAGAGTGCAAAACAGGATGGCAGGACACTGGTATTAGCTTCACCGCAATCCCTTGCCCGCTACCGCCTGATAGATATAACGCTTTCGGTGAATAAAGGACATATAACGCGGGTTGAAAAAACGTATCAGCGTAAACCGAACACCCGCCGGAAAAGCAATAAATAGAATTTCAATTATCAGTATTTTCCTCTCTTTTTTATTCAGACAATGAAACGTATTAATACATCACGTTACGCAGATTACGGTAAGTATCGTAAACGCGAAAAAATGGTAAGCGTTTTGAAGAATTACGGCATTCGCGACCGCCGTGTTCTGGATGCTTTTCTTACGATTCCCCGCCATTTTTTTCTGCCCGAAGGATCCGAAGAACTTGCATATCGTGATCAGCCGGCCGGCATCGGCTTCGGTCAGACGATCTCTCAGCCCTATATCATAGCACTTATGCTGGAATCACTTCGTCTTGAACCGCATCACCGTGTTTTGGAAATAGGCTCCGGCTGCGGCTATGTGATCGCGCTCCTTTCCCTCCTCGTCCGGGAGGTATACGGTATTGAACTTGAAAACGTTCTTGCGGAGAAGAGCAGAAAAACATTGAAACAGCTAAATATTCAAAATGCCGAGGTGATCTGCGGGAACGGCTGGGACGGATATCCCGCCAAGGCACCGTATGATGCCATACTGCTTTCCGCCGCTCCGGAAAAGTTGCCCGAAAAACTTCTTACACAACTCAAACCGAACGGCAGACTGATCCTTCCCGTGGGAAAATTTGCTCAATTACTTGAATTATACGAGAAGAAGAACGGGGAATGGCAGAAAAAGATCATTACCGAAGTCCGCTTTGTTCCATTGAGAAAGTAAGATGAAAACATACGTTTCACAATTGGACCTCAGGCTCTTTCGTTCAATATATACTTATCGCAGGGACAGTTTTCTGCCGGCCTTTTTCCGGGTGATATCTTTTGTCGGTGACGGCTATTTTTATTTCCTGTTCCTCGTTTATATATATGTGGCAGAATACGGGTCTTTCAAGCGTGCCTTGCTTATTTCCCTGTTCGGATTCGGAATCGAATTACCGATATACCGCATTCTTAAAAACACGATACGCCGTATACGACCTTTCAACACACACGATGAAATTAAAAATATGGTATTGCCTGTTGATGAGTTCAGTTTTCCTTCGGGCCATACTGCTTCGGCATTTCTTGTTGCCGTTATCATTACACATTTTTTTCCCTTCCTTTGGAGCTTTTTGTTTATATATGCCTTTCTGGTTGGACTTTCCCGTATATATGTCGGTGTACATTATCCCAGCGATATTCTTGCCGGCGCCGCTTTTGGCTCGGTGATCGGGATCTTATCGATATATCTCGTTAATCAGCTGTTTTTCTAGTTCGCTTTTTGTTTTCCTCTCTTGATCATAAGCGTTGACCGGTGCTTTTTTAAGGCCGACCCGCTGATATATTAAAAAAAATCCTGTGCTTCTTTATTTGAAGTGTGTATTTTATCCGCGTTGACGGAACTTTTTAATGGAATCGAACGATCAAAACGCATGAATAAACGACAAATAATTTCCTTTGCTATTGCGTTGCTGATGTGTACGGGTCTTCTCGCCCAGGATAATATTTTCAGCCGTGCCTGGAGAGATCTGAATGCGTATTTCAATACGTATTACAATGCAAAGGTCTATTTCAAGAACGCTCAGGAATTATACGATGCGGAAGAAGATAAGGATAAATTATCCGCAAACACCCGGAATGCCCTGAATAAAGCAGCCAAACAGGCACAGGTTGTCATGGATAAGTTTCCCCGGTCTTCGTTTGTTGATGATGTGATGTTCTATAACAGCGTATGCCAGTTCCAGCTTGGAATGTATGAACTCGCTCTGGAAAGTCTGGAAAACCTTACATTGCAGTATCCCGGCAGCCGCTATTATTTTGAAGCAAAACTATGGATCTCAAAATGTTATTTTGAGATGAACAAAAAAACCATTGCCTACGATCTTCTTGAACAATTTCTGGAGAATTCAAGTAACCGGGCATATTTCAGCGATGCCTACAGTTTAATGGGTAATCTTGCTCTGCAGGAAGAAGATTCTTCCCGGGCGCTGAATGCTTTTCTTCTGGCGGCGGAAAATGCTTCGGAAAAAGGCATGCGATGCAATATGTACCTCGAGGCGGTTAGTATTCTGCTTGATAAACAGGAATATGAAAAAGCGCTTAATTATACGGACCGTGCCAGAAGAAACATCAGGTTTGACGAACAGCGTGCCAACGTTCAGCTGGCCTATATCCGCGCGTACCGGCAGCAGGAAAAATATGATACTGCAACTAAATATGTTGATGATGCGCTAAAAGATGCGCGCATTGCCACCTACTGGGGAGATGTGATCTACGAACAGGCAAACATATTTTTTGATCTCGGGAAAGAAAAAAGTGCCGTCAGCAAGTTGCGTACTATTGTAGAAGACCCGGAAAACACCTATCGGAACAACCAGGATTCACATGCCTGGACGCGCGCGGCTTTCCGTTTGGGAAAATATTATACTCTGGAAAAGAGCGACCTTGACTCGGCAAAACATTTTTTTCAGCGAGCACATACAAAACGCCGCCAGTCCCCAGAGGGACAGGAAGCAAGCGATTTCATGCTGAAGCTGGATGAAATACTGAAGATCAAAAATAATCTGAAACAGCTTGAAGACAGTGCACCACACTTATCCGACAGTGCCTGGGTGCGGTATGAAATGCTGAAAGATTCGGTAATGACGGAGAAAACCGAACGTGAGGGTCTTCTGGCCGATACATTATACGCAGACAGCAGCGTAACGGATTCCCTGATACATATTGCAGAAACGGATTATCATCAGTTTGAATCCGAACTCTCGCAGTATATGGAGCTTACCGGAGATTATACCGGAAATCTCTTTAATCTTGCAGGTGTTTTTCTTTTTGATCTTGCTAAGCCGGATACCGCGTTACATATTTATCAGCAGATAAGCCGTGAATTCTATTACTACACCCCGGCTGTTCCCAAGGCCCTTTATTCACAAGCCTATGTATGGGAATATGAGTTTGACAAAACAGCAGTTGCAGATTCGATAAAGGAAAACATAACAAAAAATTTCCCGGATTCCGAGATCAGCGATTATGTCCTCAACCGTGTACCCCGGGATTCGCTGTTGTATTATCAAAACCAGGAAAAGATCTATGAAATTGAGAGGGAATACATTGACAGGGATGATTTTGAAGGGGCGGTGAAAGCGTATAAAGCATTGATGCGAAATGCGCCTGTCGATGATAAAAGTGATGCACTCATTGCCTATAAGATCGCATGGCTGTATGATCATGAATTGAGTTTGCACCATGATACAAAAGACAGTACGCTTCATTATTATCATCTTGTTGAAAAAAAATATCCCGGAACACCGCTTGCGCGCCGGAGTGCCCGACGGATAGCAGCCATTGAAACCCATATTCGCGAATATCTTGCATATCTGGAGGGCGACTCCCTGGAAGTGGCCAAAACGGACTCGGTGCTGCCGGAAGACATTATAGATATGGAAAGCGTTGATGATGAAGAACTGACGCCGCATCCCATACGCCGCCGTCTTGAGAGCCCGGGCCGTCCCCGCCCCGAACGGTTGTAAATGAGAGTTGAGAATAAGAAGTAAGAATAAGAAGTAAGAATAAGATTAAGAATAAGAATAAGAATAGGGAAGAGATAAGAGGTGGGAATTTCCGCCTGTTTTTTTATGACTCCGGTAAGGGTACTTCCGATATGTACCTGCATCTGCAGGTATTTTCATAATAACAGGTTCCGGTCTTGTTTCCCGGGTTTCCCCTTTGCTAAAGCTGCGGAGAGCATAGATGATTTTTGAATAAAGGTTTATATTTCCGGTGTTTTTATATCCCGCAACGGTTTTTTCTGTGCAATCCACAGCGCAATGATAATCAAAATACTGCCTCCCACAACATTCCACTGAAGGACTTCAAAACCGAGAATTACGGAAAGGACGATCGTTGCAGGCGGATGCGTGGATATGATAAGACCGGTCTGTGAAGGTTTAATGCGTTTAAGAATAGCAAAATAATTAAGGTAGGATAAGCCGCTGCTGAAAATTCCCAGAAAAACAATACTGCTCCAGCCTTTCCAGGTCAACAGCTGAAGATCTGCTTGCGTGAGACGGTAAATACCCCACGGTGAGTATAGAATTACCGCACCGATGATAAGAATAAGCGCCAGTTGAAGAGGACCGTATTTATGAACATACGGTTTGCCGAAGGCGGTATAAAGGGACCAGCACAGCATGGCGATAAAGACCAGTCCGTCACCCAGAAGAACAGAGGAGTTAAAAATAAAGATATTTTTTCCGAGCACAATGCCGACACCGATAAAGCTCAGCACGGAAGCATAAATGATCTCCCGTGTCGCTTTTTCCCCTTTACGCATGATATCTATGAAAATGATGATAATGGGTGTCAGGGAATAGATAAGCGGAGGATGGCTGGGGACAGTAAAACGCAGGGACTGAGCAAAAAGGATCTGGTTGCAGAACATACCGAAGAACATGAGAAAAAAGAGTCCCTTAAGATCAGACCATTCGACACGGATGCGGGTCCTGCGTATAATAACGATCGTGCCGAGGGCAAGCATACCGATAACATAGCGGAAAAAACTGATAACAAAGGCATCAATTTCCATAGCCGCCTGTTTTCCGGCAATATTGGTAAAAGCTACAATGAGGGCCTGGAAAAGAATGAGCAGCAGAGTAAAAGCTTTATTGTTGTCCATGTTTTATTTCCACCAGAACCATTCAATATAAATACCGGCATAAAGCGTATTCCCGTACATAAAATCCGAGGAAGTGTAGATTCCCTCATAAAAATAATATGTCAGGTCTTCTCCGGCTTTCAGGGGAGCGGAAAGGTCTGCGGCAATACTGAAATTCTGCAGCTTTGCTTTCAGGCGCATATTGATCTTCCAGTCGCCGGCATAGTCGCCCGGTGTTTGTAACGTATAAATGAGGGTATGGGGATCAAAGTCCACATTATCCGGATCATCGTGAATGATATATTGCGTATTGAGATCGCCGTCGAGCAGAAGTTTCCCCCCGGCAAGCGGAGCGTGGAAAACACACCCCGCAGTAATAGTGGAAAGTTCAGGATAGTAATAAACGGACGTATTGTTATAAGTACGAGCCAGTGTCGCACGGCCATACAATTCTATTGCGGATCGTATATAACGGTATTCCGCTTTTGACTTCATGGTAAAGAAATCCGTGATGGGATAGGGGGACACGGGTGAGCCCGCCTTGCCGGCAAAGTCATAACTGGCATGAAGGTCGGCATACAGCTTGTGGGTTTTTCTATCGATATTCAGGCCGGCCCCGGCTCCCAGGTATTGGTAGCCCGAATGCATGATGATGGGCAGGGGGTTGCGCACTTTCGCATATGCCTCAATAAAGAAGGGGGAGGGTCGGTAGCTGATCTGTGCAATGGGAAATATCTTTTTCGGCGAAATGCGTACGGCAAGGTGCGAAAAGAATTTGGGATGTTTATAGCGGAGCCCGGGACGGAAAGCAATCATGGACGCGTGACTGCCGGGATTCCAGAACTGCCTGTGTTCAAATGCGCCGTAAAAGGCAAGTGTTTTCTTTGCTGCATAGCTGAGCTCAGCAAACTGATGAAAGGTATCATGATTCCCTGAACTGCCGCCCTCTTGTTCGATCAGGTTAAAATCTATTCCTCCTTTGATTGTGAATTTTTTGGCGGGCTTATAGTCAAAGGTTAAGCTCCGGCTCCGTATATGATGCACGGTATTGCCCGTAGTCAGGGAGAGTGTTTGTGTATTGTTTGTATGAAAATACCGGAACGAACCTTTATGATGCTGAAACTGAAGTACAACATCATTTTTTCCGGTGGAAGCGGGTCCTTTATAATTAATCATTTCCATTGCAGCACTCCAGCGGTGAGGGAAAGAGTAGGGAATATATTTTATTACAATATCAGAGGACAAGCCATAATTTGCTCCTGCATTTTGATCTATAGCGAAAAACTGGTCCCAGCGCGCATAGGTATAGGAAGAATCATAATATTCTTCCTGAAGCAGGAATTTTCCGGGCTGCAGCCAGGATCGCGGATAGGTCAGTCCCATCTCACGATCATTCGGATCAAGGATCATAAAACGGTCCCACGACTCCGCACCCAGTTCATAAGCAAACGGAAGGTACGGTAAAGAAAACAATGTAAAGAGGAATAAAAGACGTTTCATACACTAATCCCTGAAATAATGCGGATAGTTCTTGTTTACGTAATTTATGAGCAATGTGATCAGAATGGAGAAAGTAATGGTGTTGGATATCATATTAATAAGATAGAAGGGGACGCCGCTGACAATACCCGCCACTGTCTGTTCAAAACTGAATCCGGATGGAACGGCATAGAAAACCGTGGTCAATACATTATACAGGAAAGTTAATAAGAGTCCGTGCACCCCGAGAATCACACCTGCCAATCCCGGACGCCGCCGGACCATTTCCGGCATATATGTCCGTGATAGTGCTCCTATCAGGGCAAATACGGAAAAGGAGATCAGCTGAGCCATTAATAATGTGGGAAAAGCAAGTCCCGACCCCAGAGGATTGGCAATACTGAAAATACTTTCCCCGGCCACCGCTACAAAAAGTCCGCGTTTCCATCCCAGAAGCAGACCGGACAGAAAAGCGATCGCGGTAATGTATTCCAGATTAGGGATATAACTGAAGGCATAGGCAAGTCCCAGAAAAAGAGCCAGAAAAATCCCGGTTTCAGCGATCTTACGATTTTGTTTCAGCGTTCTAGCTGTTTTTTCCCGTACTGTTGTCATCATTTTCCTTTTTAGCTTTATAGAGGGGAATGTGAAAATAATTTTTCAGTGATGTCCAGTCTCCTTCGTCAAGTTCCTGACTTATCGCATTTTTCATCATATCCATCCGGGCGTCCAGTTCATCCAGATAATGTACGAGAAGTGCTTCCGGGAAAGCGGGTTTTTTCGGGGACTGATACTCATATTGTCCCTGATGGGATAAGATAATATGTTTTAACTTATTGGCCAGTTCTTCGGGAAAGTCCGTTATCCCGGATATGGCTTTTTCCAGCATCTCACATCCAATGATGACATGCCCCAGAAAATTACCTTCATCGGTATAGACATTATTGGGATACCCGCTCAACTCTTCCAATTTCCCGATATCATGCAGGAGGATACCTGCTATGACCAGATCCATATCCATGCTGTATTGCTTTGCTGCGCGAACCCCCAGGTTCAGCATATACACCAGATGTTCCAGCAGGCCGCCCATAACGGCATGATGGAGACGCAGACTGGCAGGATGTTTCATGATTTTGCTACGATTTTTGACGATCAGCAACTGTAATAGCGATATAAGCCATGGATTTTCTACTTTTTTTAGATGTTTTTCGACAAAACGCCACATTTTTTCCGGATTTTGTTCGGTATGCGGGAGTATCAGCTCCCAGGAAAAACCTTTTGAAGAAAAATCCTCTTCATTGACCGGAACGATACGGGTTATATTTAATTGTTTACGGCCGCGGAATTCTTCGACAAAAGCCCGCACGCCCACCGGTGAACCGATTTCGATCATAGGTTCGATATCACCGGCATGCTCCCATATTTTCCCGATGATCATTCCGGAACGGTCCGATAACAGAACATCCAGGTAGGGCTTCCCTTCACGCGTCAGGCGGAGATTTTTCTCTCTTAAAAGCAGATATGCACGCACCTCGTCATTGGCTTTAAAACTGCGAATGGTCGATAACGGAATAGTATTTTTCATTCTGTCCCCTTTAGTTACAGGAAAATGTATAAAAAAAACTTTGTATTTTAAAGAAACTATTTTATTTTCATTTCGAAAACTAAGCAAAAACAAGAGATATAACAGGAAATAGTATGAAAAAAAATACTATAAAAGCATTTTCTATCACATTGATGATTGCTGTCTTATGTTTTTCTGTACTTTCTGCCGGTACCACCGGAAAGATTTCCGGACGTGTAACGGATAAAGCAACCGGCGAACCCCTGCCCGGATGCAATGTATTGGTGGAAGAGACAATGTACGGAGCGGCAACAGATACGGATGGAACTTACTATATTCTCAATATACCCCCCGGAACTTATACCCTTGCCTTCATTATGATCGGATACGGGGAATTACGCGTTACCAATGTGGAAGTGCAGATCGATTTCACAACAAAGGTAAATGCCGCACTTAGCGTTGAGGCGCTGCAGTCCGAGGAAGTCACCGTAGTTGCCGAGCGGCCGATGATACAGAAAGATCTTACATCCTCCACATCGGTCGTGAGTTCCCGGGAAATGGAAAATCTGCCAGTGACTGAAGTGGGGGAAGTGCTTTCGATGCAGGCCGGATACGTTGACGGGAGTTTGCGCGGGGGCCGCCGGGGAGAGGTTATGTATATGATCGACGGCGTGCCGATGACAGATTCTTATGATCGCTCCTCGACAGTTGATATCAATACATCCATGATCCAGGAACTGCAGGTCATCTCGGGGGCCTTCAATGCGGAATACGGACAGGCAATGTCCGGGATAGTGAATATTGCCACAAAGCAGGGAAGCAATGATTTCGGGGGACATGCAAATTTCTATATTGGTGACCACATCAGCACACACAGTGAAATATTCCCGCGTGTGAACCGTATTCAGCCTTTTTCGATCAATAACCTTGAGTTAGGCATTCACGGCCCTCTTATCAGGGAAAAACTATTTTATTATCTGAATGCGAGACGTATTTATTATGATGGTCATAATAAGGGACAAAAACGTTATACACCCGTCGCTTATGCCGATGAGTTTGCGGACCGGGAGGTAGCGCTGGTTGATTCGTCAACCATGCTCGGTTCGGGTGAATGGGTGGATATGGGCTGGAACCGGAAAAACTATTTACAGGGACAGCTGATATACCGGATCAGCGATAAATCCCGCGTATCGTATAACATGATCTACGACGACCGTATATATGAGGATTTTGACCGGTCCTGGAAATATAATCCGGACGGACTGGGGACCAATGAACTGATCGGACAAACCCATATCGTCAAGTACCAGCATCAGTTGTCCCAGAAGACCTTTTACGATCTCGCCTATACCTATGGCAACCGTCACTATGAGCGTTATTACGATCATTTCGACATCAGCACGGATGACGACAGTCTGCTGGTACACCCGGATTTTCAGTCTACCTTTCCTTATCAGTTCCATATCGGCGGTACACAGAATAACTGGAATTTCCGCGACAGCTGGTATCATTTGCTGAAATTCAATTTTACTTCTCAAATAAGTTCGGCTCATCAAATAAAGCTGGGAGTGGAATTAAAACAGAACGGCGTGCAATGGGAAGCCTGGGAATACCGGCCGAAAGCGGATGAAGAAGCATTCAATGTCAGCGATCCCTATATAACCCCCACGCGGCTTGCGGATACAACCGTATACTCTTCTTCTTTTGCCACCGATCCGCGTGAGTTTTCCGCTTTTATACAGGATAAAATTGAGTATGAAGATTTTATTGTCAATATCGGTGTGCGGCTTGACTATTTTGACCCGGATTATGTCGTTCTTTCCGATCCCGAGGACCCCGATATCTATAATCCGATCAAACCGGATAACCGTTTCAATGATCTCAACGGAAACGGAGAACAGGACGCAGGCGAAGCATCAAAGAGCATTGAGGACCGTCGTCAATACTGGTATGAAGATGCAGATCCAAAGCTGGCGGTAAGTCCCCGCATGGGTTTTTCATTTCCGATCAGTGACAGAGGTGTATTCCATTTCAGTTACGGACATTTTTTCCAGATCCCGAGTTACACCTATTTATACACCAATC
Organism: Fidelibacterota bacterium; assembly: GCA_046482575.1. Lineage (GTDB taxonomy): Bacteria > Fidelibacterota > Fidelibacteria > Fidelibacterales > Fidelibacteraceae > M50B103. Next base: position 13,425 of record JAWOEU010000129.1, on the reverse strand, counting down.
CGAATTTTCAGCTGGGAAGCGGCACCGGACATCAGGGAACGATCGGGAACGCGGACCTTGAACCGGAAAAGACCATTGTGGGTGAGATCGGCCTGCAGCAGCAGCTCAGCGATAATCTTTCTGCAGATATTACCATCTACCTGAAAGATGTCCGTGATCTGACAGGTACCCGTGCCGAAGTGATCGAAGTTTTCGGGGGGTCGAAATATTATTCAAAGATTGTCAACAGTGATTTTGCCGTGATCAAGGGTGTGACCCTTTCCCTGAATCAGCGGGACCCCTCCGGTTTATATTTCGGTACAGATTATACTTTTCAGATCGCGGAAGGTACTGCCTCGGACCCTTATGCCTATATGAATGCGATCGCGGGCGGATCGGACCCGGAGGTGCAACTGCTTCCGCTTGCATGGGATCAGCGGCATACGGTAAACGTCGTCGGTGGATACAACACCGCTTTCTGGGGAGTGAATGTAATTGCGAATTACGGCAGCGGTCTTCCTTATACACCGCGCGCCAGTGAGGATATTACCTCGCTGCTTGAGAATGCAGAGACAAAACCGGCAACGGTTAATGTAGATCTCAGAGGATTTTACCGTTTCCGTTTTGCAGGTATGGAACCGGAATTATTCGTGCGGATGACCAATATATTCGACCGGCTAAATGAAGTTGGTGTTTTCGATGATACCGGCCGTGCCGGCTTTACCGGAGACCGGGAACGTGTGGAAGCACTGAATGTATTGACCCCCGTTAATTCCATCGAAGAATACTTTATTAATCCCTATCATTATTCAGAGCCGAGGCGCATTGAAATCGGGGTGAGGATAAACTTATGAAGATATGCAGAATTATACTGATAAGCTTGTTTGTTTCTACAACGGTATTTGCACAGAGCGGTCAGGAATACCGGCGTTCTGCGGTGCATAACGCCAATCTCGTCCGCACCGTGTTCGGGAACTGGGGTGTTGTCGGACAACCGGCCGGAAAAGGTCCGCGCGGCGCCTGGCTGTATGATACGAACGGATATATCGGCGATATCAGTCCGCTGGTAGGTGCTGAGGTAAGTTATTATGATGAAGAATTAGACAGCAACCTGACCTTTCACAGCGTTGTGGTATCTCCGGTGGATCGTCCTTATACCATGGAAGAATCATCCGGTTCGGGGAAAATGTGGACATTTGAACCGGTCGGAGGATATTTCAATGCCAATCAGACCAGTGTTGCCATGAGCACGGATCCCAATTCCTGGCCCGAAAAATGGCCGGACAAAATGGACGAGGAAGATACGGGCTGGCCGGGTTCCTGGAACGGCTATTTCGGGAAAAATGTCTTTTCCGCCGACCAGGAAAGTTTTTATATGATGGACGACAATAATGATGAGGAATATAATTATCGCACCTATACCGCCGGTCGTTTCACGGGTTTCCCGGGTTATAAATTCAAGCCGGATGCAAATGATCCCACCCGCAACGGCCTTGGTCTTGAAGTAAAGGTAAGAGGCATGCAGTGGCAGCAATTTCTGGCCGCGGATGTGATCTTCTGGCTGTATGAAGTCACCAATACAAGTACAACGGATTATTCAAAAGTAACATTCGGAATGCTTTGCGGGACTTATGTGGGAGTTACGGGCACGGATGACAGTCCCGGTGAATATGATGACGACTGGTCTTTTTTCGATGTGAGGAACGATATTACCTATACCGGGGATTTTGACAACAGCTGTAAGCGCAATCCTAAATGGCAGGGATCGGTAGGACTGGTGGGATATGCCTTTCTTGAGAGTCCCGGTAATCCGTATGACGGCATCGATAATGACGGGGATAATTGTAATTCCGTTTATCCCGGCCTGACCTTTACCGCCCCGAGATTTGTTGAAGAGGATTTTGATACCGTTATTTATGATATCGGTGATTATGTTGTATCCATTGATGAAGATTATAACCGGCATCTTGTAGAGATCACACAGGACACACAGGTGGTGCAGACACGCGGTGCACGTATTGAGATCGTTGCGGGGGTAACTAAACTGGTGGAAGGAAATGTTGTCGATGAATTCTACAATATTAATCCGAATGCCTATGACGGGATCGATAATGATCTGGACGGTCTTATTGATGAGAATTATACCATTCATTATCGTCAGATCCGTATGGACAGGGTAGAAAAGAATAACGGCGAATACGAGAATGTGGTCCTTTTCGACGAACTGAATCCTGTTTGTTACAAAGATTATATCAACGGTATCGGACTGGATGACCCAATGATCGATGAACGCCGTGATGACGGTATTGACAATGACGGCGACTGGGATCCGGAATATGATGATGTGGGCGCGGACGGAAAACCCGGAACAAATGATTTTGGTGAAGGGGACGGCATCCCAACGCCCGGTGAACCGAATTTCGATGCCACCGATGTGGATGAATCCGACCAGATTGGACTCAGCAGTTTTTATTATTTTACTCCCGCCGGTGATTATCCCATGGCGGACGATGATGAGCTTTGGGAATGGTTGACCCCCGGTTATTTTGATGTGCCGACCACTATTCAGAACGGTGTGCCTATCGCAGGAGAAGACGGTGACTTCATTTACGGATCGGGATATTTTCCTCTCCGGGCCGGAGAGACCCAGCGATTTTCACTGGCGCTGGCTTACGGACATGATTTGGATGACCTGTATAAAAACCGGCAAACCGTGCAAAAAATATATGACAGCGATTACCGCTTTCCTTCACCGCCGGATAAGCCTACACTGACAGCAGTTCCCGGCGACGGGAAGGTTACCTTATACTGGGACCGTGAAGCGGAAAAGTCCATTGATCCCGTCACGAAAGAGATGGATTTTGAAGGATACAAGATTTACAAAGCGACGGACCCCGATTTCAATGAGGTTTTTTCGGTTACCAATGTAAATGGTGTTGTGACCGGTTATACACCGCTGGTACAGTACGACCTGGATAATGATGTCCAGGGAATATTTGATCCGAATTCCGAATTGTTCCAGGAAGCGGACGGGTACTCGGTGAACCTCGGCAGCAATACCGGACTGCAGCACAGTTATGTCGACAATGATGTCATCAATGGAAAACGTTATTTCTATGCCGTTGTTGCTTATGACCGCGGTGATGTTGAAACGGACATCTATCCTTCGGAAAACACGAAATTCATCTCCATACAGCCGGACGGGAATATTATTACCGATATCAATACCGCTGTTGCAAGACCGCAGCCCAAGGTTGCGGGCTATGATCGCCTGAATGACAATACCCGGCTCTATCATGATAAAGGACCCGCTACCGGAAGTATTTCCTATGAGGTGCTTGATGAAAGCTTGCTGACGGGACATACGTATCGTGTGTTTTTTATGGATACGAGAAATGACAGTATAGACAATAATGAGAATGAAAAACTTGACCGGGAAGATCCTGAGGAATTCACACCAAAAACAACGACTTATTCCATTATGGATGTCACGGGATATACGGAAACGGTCTTTATCGACACCTCGTATATTTATCTTCGGAACAGCCACATCATATATCAAAGCATCCTCATTGCGGAGAAAGAAGCACCCGGAGATTATATTGACCTGAACGAATTTATTGTCGACACGCTCCGGGGACGTATCAGGTTACGGAAAGACGGTGCTTTTGAAGAAGGGTTCTTCACTCTGAATTATCAGTATTACCCCGTTTATGAGAGTCCAAACATATACCGGTCCCCTTTTGCCGATGAAACAAAGGATTCTGATATCTTTGACGGTGTTCAGCTTGTATTTGATAATCACTGGACGATCGAAAAGGACGAAGACGCTGTTAACTGGAATAATAATGACGGCAGGGAAATGGATTTCTCCATGCGGGCCTTTACCTCTTCTTTCGGGGATGAAGACTATACGGGAATTCCCTATCCGGCGGATTATGAACTTCGTTTCACGGATTCTACAACAGCAGGTTATGAAACCCCGGAAAAACTCATTGCTTCCATTTATTCCACATTGCCCGCTTTCCTCCGTCCCAGTCCGGTCAAAACCAATTTTTACCTGTATAACCTTACCGAGGATCATATAGTGCCGTTTATCTTTTCGGGCGGGGTACAAAATGAAGAGGGTATTTATGAACTTTCGAACGGCGCAATGTTAAGCACGTTTTTCTATTTACCTGACGATACGGACTCCTCAAGTGCACATTATTCCTGGGTGATCAATTTCAGGGATCAGGGCGAAACGCGTCCGCGTTTCAGAGAAGGCGATATTCTGACGATAGGTACGAAAAAGCCCTTCCGGAAAGGCGATATTTTTGAATTCACTACAGAAACACCCGAAGTGGACAGTACGGAAGCACAGAGTTCGCTTGATAATATCCAGGTCGTACCCAACCCCTATATTGTCGCTAATAATATGGAAGCGCCCCTTCCGCCGGCAGTGACATCGGGACGCGGTGAACGCCGTATTGAATTCCGAAGGCTTCCGACCGATGCAAAGATCTATATTTTCACATCGGCGGGATCATTGGTCAGAACATTAAATCACAGCGGAAATATTCATAACGGCACTCTGGCCTGGGATCTGAAATCCCGTGAAAATCTTGATATTGCATTCGGAGTTTATTTCTATGTGGTCGAATCGGCGGCCGGGAAAAAATCCGGGAAACTGGCAGTGATCAAATAAGAGAGAACTGGAAAGAACTATGAAAAGATCCATTATGATAATAGCACTTGCGGGTCTCAGTACCCTGGTGTGGGCACAGGATAAGGTCGGTACCACGGCCGCGAATTTCTTGAATGTTCCGGTAGGGGGAAAAGCAGCCGCCATGGGCGGCGCCTATACAGCCGTTGCCGATGATCCCACCGCGCTTTTCTGGAATCCGGGAGCGATCTCACGCGGAACGGGAAGTGATGTCTATACAAGTATGACCGGCTATTTTGTCGATGCAAAGCATACCTGGTTCGGGGGACAGTACATGCTTACCCCGAGTGATGCGATCGGTGTGAGTCTGAACAGTCTGAGCTACGGAGACTGGGAAGAAGTGACTACCGTGGAACGTCCGGACGGTACCGGAGAGTATTGGCAGGCAAGTGATATGGCTCTCACACTGAGTTATGCGCGAAATCTGACGGACCGTTTTTCGATCGGCGGCTCGGTTAAATATATTTATCAGCAAATATTCAATGAAAAGGCTTCCACCTTCGCAGTGGATCTCGGCCTGTTGTTTACCACCCGTTTTAACGGTCTGCAGATCGGGACCAGCATCCGGAATTTCGGTGGTTCCCTGCAAATGCGCGGACGGGATCTGCTTACACAAGTCGATCTTGATCCTGAAAGCGAAGGGAATAATGAGAACATCGTTTCTTATCTTAAAACGGAGGAATGGGCAATCCCGCTTACTTATGTTATCGGTGCTTCCATGCCGCTCATTGATAAAGATGCTGTCCGGATGCTCCTGGCGGCCGATGTGATGCGGCCGACAAATAATGCGCAAACACTTAATATCGGGACGGATCTGCGTATTGCGGATATTATCAGTCTGCGCGCAGGATATCAGTCCCTGTTTAAAGAAGATCGTGAAAACGGTCTGACGCTGGGTATAGGTCTGGATATCGAGATTTCCGGTTATGCCATTGTCTTTGATTATGGATTTCAGCAATTCGGGAAACTGGGTATTCTGAATACAACTTCGCTGGCGTTGACCTTTTAGTAAAAGATCGAAGAACAAAAGAAAAAAATGAAAAATAGAAACAAACATAAGGAGTAGATAACCATGAAGAAGATATTTATTCTCTTGATGGTGGTATTTGCCGCATTCGCGTTTGCAGATGTCAACGTGACTTACGTTGTGAATACCTCGACACTTACCGGTATGGGAGTCGCGGACTCCACGCATGAGATCATGATCTGCGGATCGGAAGTGGGACCCGAAGGCACCGATAACTGGTATAACCTGTTCCTTACCTGGAACAGTCCGGAGACCGGAGGTCCTTCTCCGACGGCCACCAACGTCGGCGGCGATTACTGGGAACTGGAGATCGCATATCCCGACTCCATGATCGGATGGAGAATGGCTTACAAAGTTCTCTATAAAAGTACGGAAGAAGATGAATTCCATTGGGAAAATACGGCCGGCGGCGGCGACCGGATGTGGGAACTGCCCGCCTCCGATACGACGCTGCAGGTCGCTTACGTGAACAACGACTGGGATCCGCCCTATACTCCCTCGGATTCGGTGGATATTTTCTTCCGCATCAATATGAGCGCAGATGACGCCTTTAATCCGGACAAGATCCTCAGTCTCGTGGGCGATTTCCCTATCAATGGGGAAGGGACCAATATGTGGTCACCCGGAACCTATGCCCTGGAGCAGGAAGCCGCCAGCGGTTTCTGGAACTATCATCTGAAGCTGGATCCCGATCTGCTTCCGCTGGAAGATGTTAAGTACCGTTTTCACAATAACGGCACGGAATGGGACGGCCATTCGGAAAATCTTCAGGGCGCTTATTTCTCCGGCAACGAAAACCGCGGCGTATCCGTAGGCACAAATGATACCACCATTGCGTGGGTATGGTGGAACGACATTCCCGGCGGTACCTTTGAAGGGAACGACACCGCGGATATCGTATTTGGTGTGGATCTGTCAGCGGCTGTGGAGAATAACGGTTTTGAGATCGGCGATACCCTTGAGGTCCGTCTGGGCTACGAGCTCAGTTCCCCGGAGGTCATCGAAGTGCAGATGACCCATGTCGGCGGTACGCAGATGTATTCTGCCACTGTAACCGATGTTCCGCTGATATTTGGCGAATATTTATACTATCAGTATTATCTCATCAAACGCGGAGAGGAACAGCGTGAAGTTTATTACAACTTCAATTATGACGGCAGTACGATAGGCGGTGCAGAACGTCGCCGCATTATCGTTGAGGATGCCGATGCCGAGATCGCCGATGTCGAATCAAGTGATGCCAGTGAACGCCGTATGCCCTTTTTCCGGAACAATAATCTGCTTTCCCGCGATGTGACCGTACATGTCGAATGCGATCTGCGTCCGGCATATGCTGCAGTGGGAGCCGGGAAGACCCTGAATGACATTCAGGGCACACAGAATATCAGCAGTGTATCACAGATCAACGGTGTTGCCATGAATGGTCCGCTTTCAAATCATGCGGAAGGAACCTGGGCCGGCTGGGGTTCATCACTGATGAATGATACCACCCGCGCGATGTATGATGACGGTACACACGGGGATGCAACAGCGGGTGATACGATATATACCATTACCTACTTTCTTTCTCCCGACAGCGGCCATACGGTCGGCCAGGAATGCAAATTCGGCATCAACGGCGGTGACAATGAAGGCGGTGAAGGCGGATACGGGAATAATCATATCGTAAATGTTAATGATTCTCAGGATGAAAGCTACCTTTATATCGCTTTCGGCAGCATTAACCCGGTCTATTACAGCGACTGGACCTACACACCCGGTGTGGCTGTCAGCGATGTGATCCCGTCTGAATTTGAATTGCGTCAAAACTATCCGAATCCTTTCAATCCGGTAACGACTATCACCTATAAACTCCCGGAAGACGCCGGAGTACAGATGAATGTGTATGACATGAGCGGCCGGAAAGTCCGGACCCTGGTAAATGAATACGCGAACGCCGGAAGTTATGAAGTTCATTTTGATGCTTCCGATCTTCCCAGTGGCGTATATTTTTACCGGTTGAACGCCGGGAATTATTCAACGGTAAGAAAAATGGTTTTAATGAAATAAGAACACTTTTTCATTGATCCTGAAAAAGCGTCTGCCTTTCGGCAGGCGCTTTTTTTATTGCACGTTGATCGCGGACCGTGAAGATAAAATTCAAGCATGCCCTCTGCAGCTTTAGCAAGGGAGGGATATGGGGGAAAAAGAGATCCGGAGCGTGAGATCATGATCTTTGTTCCCTGTGAAGGGACGCATGATCCTGCTCCCGGATATCTAAATATCCCTGATGTAACGATGAAAGATAAAAGAAAAAAATACCGCAAAAAGTCGAACGTTCAGTTAGCGGTGTTTAGGAAAATTTATTTTTAGAGAATCGGTTCATTCCTTCCTGACCTTGCTTTTCTTTCTTGCTCCGCATTGCATGCCACGCGACCGGGATCGGATGAACAGATGCAATTATCATCAGATCAATTTATTCTTTCAGGCTTTCAGGTCCTCAAGAAAGGAGTCGCGTTTTTCGGGCTGTTTAAAGAACCCGGGCAACGTCAGCCAGGTATTTGTGACTTGCCGCCAGTCGGAATAATACGGATACTTGAATGCCGTAATGGATTCCGTCAGGTTGGTGCTGCCGGTAAAGAGCAGTATCAGCACCAGGGCCCCCGCTGCGGACCAGTGGAGAGTTCCTGTTGCGTTCATTGCATAGAAAGCCACTACCACCCATTGTGCGATCTCAAAAAAATAATTGGGATGGCGGGAAAATTTCCACAGGCCAAAAGTATTGAAACCCAACTGATGCCGCTGACTGTCGGTGTACTCCGGATCACGTTTTTGGATCTGGAACCGGAATTGCTGATTATCCGAAACGATCTCTCCGATCAGAAATGCCAGATGCAGAACAAATAGCAGTATATCGGCAAGATTCAGGGGTGCGGGATTTTCACGAACAATATACAGCGGCAGAGTGATAGCGAAGATCAACACCAGTTGAAAAACGCAAATAAAGAAAAAATTGAAAAGTTCAAATAATAAACGATTGCCGATCTTTTTCCGCATGATCTCCCAGCGGTAATCTTCACCGGTAAACCCCTTTTTCCACGAAAAAGCATATCCTCCGCGCCGGGCAAAATTCAGTGACAGACGAATACCCCAGGCAATGACAAGTACGGATGCAATTACCAGGCGGATATTATTCGTATACCCATACATCCAGATAAGGGCATACACCGGGGGCAAAACCGACCAGAGACGGTCAACCGTAGAATAGTTTCCCGAGAATAATCCGTAAAAAAAAGAAACGATAATGGTAATAAGTAAAATTGCGACTGTGATCTCAAGTGCATTCATATGCTTCCTTCACTTATCCTGTGTTTTTGTTCCTGTCACCGCATGCGGTAATGCATCAGTAAAACGGATGAATTTATTCATTATTTGCGAAACAACAAAGATATTTTCATGCGCATACAAAATTTATTAATCCGGGTGCACGTGCTTTTTTCTTGAATTTACCCACCGGAAAGACTAAAATTAGTCTTGACCCAAGCGACAGAAACATAAAGGGAATAGATGAAGAAGTCCGTATTTTTATTATGCCTTTTAACGGCAGTTGCCGTTGCACAAAACCCGGTCTATTCCGAACCGCCGTATCCCACGGAAAACGACTCCATTGTCGTATATTATGATGCAAGCCTCGGCAATCAGGGGCTGAAGGACTTTACGGGCGATATCTATGCCCATACGGGGGTCATCACCGACGAAAGTGAGAACAGCCCGGACTGGGAATACGTCTGGATGTCCTGGCCGGGAAGCGGTGAAGTGGTGAACACCGAAAAGAACCGCCTGACGAAAATATCGGATAATCTCTATCAGCTTACCATCGGTTATCCGCATGAATACTATGATTGTCCCGTATCGGAGAAGATCCTCAAACTTGCCTTTGTTTTCCGCAACAGCGACGGTACCCGGAAAGGAAAGGATACCGGGAATGAAGATATTTTTCTTCCCCTTTATGAGAGCGGGATCACCACCTTATGGATCACGCCGTCCGTGAATACCGGTTACGGAAGTTCCGAACGTCAGCCGGTGTTCTATTCCCGGAATGCGGCGGAACCCCTTTATGTGGCCGCTACGGCGGCCGGTATCGGCACTGAGGTAGACTCCATGAGACTTCTCCTGAACGGAACGGAGCTGCTGTCGGTCGCCGGTGATACCATCACCCGTCATCTGACAGACAGCGATCTCAATAACGGGCTGAATTCCCTTGTTTCCGTTTCTGTTTCGGGATCCCTCCGCGATACCTCGGAGATCATGACGGTGGTGAAGTACGGGGAAAATGCCGCCCCCCGGCCGGCGAACCTCCGGGATGGTATTACGGTCCATTCCCCCGGATCCGTCAGCCTGTCGCTTTTTGCCCCCTATAAGGAATTTGTGTATGTGATCGGGGATTTTAACGACTGGAAGATCGATCCGGATTACCAGATGAAAAAAGATAGCATTCATGCCGATTCCACGTGGTTCTGGCTTACCCTGGACGGTCTCCCGGCAGGCGAAACGGCGTTCCAGTACCTTGTCGACGGAGAGATACGGATCGCCGATCCCTACAGTACCCTTATCCTTGATCCCTGGAATGATCCCGGGATCCCTGAAACGACATATCCGGACCTGAAATCATATCCGCAGGGAAAAACTGATTTTCCGGCGGGAGTTGTCAATACCGAACCTCCGGAATTTGAATGGACGGACGGCGATTATCGTAAACCCGGGACGGACGAGCTCGTTATTTATGAATTACTCGTCCGCGACTGGAGTTATGCGCGCACATACCAGGCGCTGATGGATTCCATTAACTATTTCAAACGCCTGGGGATCACAGCTATTGAGCTGATGCCCGTTCAGGAATTTGAAGGAAATGAAAGCTGGGGCTACAATCCCATGTTTCATTTTGCACCGGACAAATATTACGGCACATCACAAAAATTAAAGGAACTTGTCAATCTTTGCCACATGAACGGTATTGCCGTTATCATGGATGTCGTTTACAATCATATGACGGGACAGTCATCGCTGGTACGTCTGTACAACCAGGATAATTACGGCTGGCCGACTGCGGAAAATCCATGGTTCAATACACAGGATATGCACCCTTTCAGCGTTTTTTATGATATGGACCATGAAAGTGAAGTGACCCGGAGATATCTGGACCGTGCCAATCGTTACTGGATCGAGGAATTTCATATCGACGGTTATCGTTTTGATCTTTCCAAAGGCTTTACGCAAACGTATTACGGCAGCGATGTCGGAGCCTGGGGAAGTTATGACGCCGGCCGTGTTGCCATTCTTAAACGTATGGCGGACAAAATATGGGAGACGGACTCCACGGCGTATGTCATTCTTGAGCATTTCTCGGACAACAATGAAGAGATCGTGCTGTCGGATCATGGTATGCTGCTCTGGGGAAACGGCAACCATAATTATTCCGAGGCTTCAATGGGTTATCTGGGGAATTCCGATTTTTCCTGGGTCTATCACGAAACAAGAGGCTGGGACGATGCCCGCGTTGTGGGCTACATGGAAAGCCATGATGAGGAACGCATATGTTATAAGAACAAAGAATTCGGCAACAGTTCCGGAAGTTATAATATAAAGTATGAACATATTGCTCTTGACCGTATGGAGCTGGTAACAGTTTTTTTCCTTAGTCTTCCGGGTCCTAAAATGATATGGCAGTTCGGTGAACTTGGCTATGATTATTCCATTGATTACAATGGTCGTACGGGTAATAAACCCGTAAAATGGGACTATTACCGCGAGGCGGATCGCCGCGATGTTTATGATCTTTACTCGGTCATGAATTTTCTGCGCAGGGAGTATCCGGTGTTCCGCAGCGGCAGTGCGGATCTGCATACCGGTAACGGTATTGCGGCAAAACGTATAAGACTTTCCGGGAGTGGTCCGAATATTGTGATCCTGGGGAATTTTGCCGTTACAGAGCAAGATGCCGACCCTGCTTTTCAGCACACGGGAATATGGCACGAATATTTTCGCGGCGACAGCCTGAATGTCAGCGATATCAATATGTCCCTGACCCTTGCCCCCGGAGAATACCGGATCTACAGCGACCAGAAACTCAAGGAGTCGCCGGTAGCGGTACGGAATGTTTTGCCAAGATCCTTTGTACTCCGGCAAAACCATCCAAATCCTTTTAATCCGGTGACGAGCATCGGTTATACGCTTACGGCAGACAGCCGGGTTGAACTTTCACTTTATGATATCGGCGGTCGGAAGGTCAGGGAACTGGTCAACGGATATCAGCAGGCCGGTGAATACAGTTTGCAGTTTGATGCTGGCGGGCTGAGCAGCGGCGTATATTTTTATAAGCTGAGATCCGGACGTCATAGCGATACAAAAAAAATGGTGTATCTGAAATAACGAAAAAGTGCACGGAGTATAATGGCTATTGTACTTTCTTTTACTTCACTGTGTATTCTGCTTGTTATCGGAAAGGTCCTGCGTGTAAAGATAACGTTGCTGCAGAAATTATATCTGCCTGCCGCGGTGGTCGGCGGAGTGCTTGGTCTGTTGATCATACATTTTACCGGAGATCATCTGCCGCAGGGCGTTACGGCGGGGTGGAACAAACTTCCCGGCTTCCTGATCAATATTTGTTTTGCCTGTCTTTTCCTTGGTGTAAAGATCCCGAAACTGTCAAAGATCTGGGAACAAAGCGGTCCCCAGCTGGCCTACGGACAGATCGTTGCCTGGGGGCAGTATGTAGTTGGTCTCGGTATATCGATCATTTTGATCGCTCCGCTTTTTAAACTCCCCGATTTTTTTGGTGTGATCATTCCTATCGGTTTCGAGGGCGGCCATGGAACCGCTGCCGGCCTGGCGGAACTTTTCCGTTCATACAACTGGGCGGAGGGTTCGGATTATGCGTTAACATCCGCCACGCTGGGTATTATATCGGCGATCGCCGTGGGGACCGTTCTGGTGAACTGGGCGGTACGGCGCGGATATACAAAAGGACTCCGGCGTATTGAGGATATTCCCGAAAGCAATGTGATCGGTATCTATGATCCCGGAGAACAACCTTCTGCGGGGAAACAGACCGTATCTTCCGCTTCCGTGGATACCTTTGCTCTGCATATCGGCGTTGTGGGAATAGCGATCTTTATCGGATATTTATTGAAAACGGGACTTGCAGGCATTGAATCATTTTTTCCCGCCATGCAGGAAAACGGGATCCTCAGTGCTTTCCCGCTTTTTCCGTTATCGATGATAGGCGGGCTTCTGGTACAGCTTTTTATTTCACGGGTATTGAAAATGAAGAGCATACTGGACCGTGAAGTTCTGCAACGTCTGTCGGGAACCGCTCTGGATTTTCTGGTGGTCTCCGCCATTGCAATGATCAATTTGTCGCTTGTGTCAAAACAAATAATCCCTCTGCTTATCATCGTATTGATCGGTATCCTCTGGGCAGAGTCTTCGACACTCACTATACGTTCAGAATCCGGGATATAGGCGGACATAACATTCAACAGTGTTGTCTTACCACTACCCGTACCGCCACTGATAATAATATTACGACGCGATTTTACAGCGGCAGCAAGAAACTCAGCCATCCCAGGCGTAAGGGATTTAAAGCCCTGCAGATCCCTCATCGTATAGGGATCAACACTGAATTTTCGAATGGAGAGTGCTGGGCCATCTACCGCAAGTGGCGGGATAATCGCAT
>JAWOEU010000128.1:0-4126 GCA_046482575.1 Fidelibacterota bacterium | reverse complement strand
GAGAGATCGGTATGGACCATTACCGTGAGTACGCTCCGCGCGACGTTCAGCTGCGGATCCTGCGGGAACAGGCTGAACTTGCGGGAGATAAGAATATTCCCATGATCATTCATAACCGGTCGGCTGATGCGGATACTTTTTCCGTATTAAACTCCCTTGGTAATTTTTACGCCCAGTTCCATTGCTTCGGTTCCGATGAAGAATTCGCAAAAAAAGTGATCGATAAGGGCGCGCTTATCTCATTTACCGGGGTGGTGACATTTTCCCAAAAAGTGAGAGTTCTTGCAGGTAAACTTCCCCTGGAAAAATTGATGACCGAGACCGACTGTCCGTGGATGGCTCCCGTTCCTTACCGGGGCAGGCAGAACGAACCGGCATATGTTGTAGAAATCGCAAGAACATATGCAGAGATTTTCGGAAAAGATATTGCATTTATTGCACATAAAACCCGCCGCACGGCGGAGAAATTTTTTAACCTTCCGGTCCGGTGAATATTACCGCGAAAAAATCTCTCGGTCAGCACTTTCTGACCGATAAAAATATGATCAATAAGATCATCGGGAAAATTTCACCGGGGGAAACGGATATTATACTGGAGATCGGTCCGGGGAAGGGGGCCCTGACTCGCTCATTACTGGAAAGCGGCTGCCGTTTAACAAGTCTGGAACTGGATACACGGTTTGCCTGCGAGTGGAAAGAGAAAGAGAAGGAATTTCCGCATTTTCGCTGTATTGAAGGTAATGCATTGCTGCTCGACTGGACACCGTATCTTCCCTGCGACAAACTGGTGGGTAATATTCCGTACAATATTTCACGTTCCCTCATGTACAAGATCTTTTCATATCGCAGAGATATCAACCTTGCGGTATTAATGGTACAAAAAGAATTTGCTGAAAAAATAATCGCCCGGCCGGGTGATCCTTCTTATGGTATTATATCTGTGTTATCACAAATATTCTGTAAAACGGATTATCTTTTCAATGTTCCGCCGGAAGTCTTTTCCCCGCCGCCGCATGTCATGTCGGCATGTGTAATGCTCGCGTTCCGGTCTTCCGATATTGATGACGCCCGTTTACGGGATATTGTACATTCCGCTTTTCAACAGCGAAGAAAAACCCTTCAAAACAGTCTGCATATGTACTACTCACCGGAATTAAAAAAAGTTTTTCCCTGGAAGGAACGGGCGGATACCATCCCGCCAAGGGAATATCTTAAACTTCTGAATATTCTGAGTGGCACATCAGATGATAAGTAATCCGTGAAGTAAGCGGGGACAGCGTAATTATTTTTTAATCTGCATTTTTCTTCAGCCAGATCTGTCGCTTGTTCTTAAATGCCTGCCGGCGGGATTTAATGATATAATATACCGCGCAGGCTATCAGATACAGCAAACATAGACCAAAGAACATCCAGAAATACAGCCAGTTCCCGGTTATAAAGGTTCTGACCGGCCAGGTCATTAAAAGAATAAGCGGAATAGCCAACACAAAGACAATTCCTGCGCCGTAGGTATAATCTTCTACAACGGGTGTTTTAAAATCCGGATCCACAACACGGAGTAATGCCAAAGCCGTCGATAACGTACCGGTTGAAACGCCGAAAATCATTAATGTGCGGAAAAAGCGGTGGGTTTTGAACAACCGTGATCCAATGAAAATGACCGCCCATGTCGAAATGATCCCGCCGACGACACTGACGATCAAAATAGGAAGCCAGTAATCGAGTACGACAGCAATGGAAATAGCGGCAATGGCTGATGTGACCATGAAATCGACAAGAAATCCGGAAACCCGGTTCATGCTCATATTGTCAATTATATGATTTGCTTTTACGGCAACTAGGAAATTTCTCATTAACATTCCGGTAAATGCGGCAAAAATAAAATTAAGTCCCCAGAGGCTTTCCGCCAGCTGCATACCGGTATCTCCGGCAAATGAGAGGAGTAAGGTAATTCCCTGAAGAACAAGATATGACAGAAAATATGTAAAAATGACCAGGCCGGTATGCAGGGTCATAGTGTCAATTGCTTCTGTTTCCGTGGTCATATAAGAGCCGACAGGAAGTTTTTTCTTTAGATTTGAAAAGATACCGCGCCGGGTTCCCGGTTCACCCATATATTGCAGTTCTTCTTTCGTGATCCAGTTGTTCCTCAGCGCAAAGTTGATCAGATAGATCCCTCCGAAACAGCAAAAAATAAAGCCGATCGCCGCAAAGGTAAGTCCCACTGACCCGAGACCTTCAATTGACATCATATTTCCCCAGGATTCACCGATCGAAAGTGCCTGCCCCGGTCCCAGAACAAAACCGAGCGGCATAAATACTCCGAAACTGTGAAAAAGTTCGGGACGTATCGTATAGATAATGACCAATGTCAACAGCAAACCGAGAACAAGCTGAATGGCGTATTGAAAAATAATTGCAATGGCCATCGGTCCGGCGCCGTCGTTGTCCTTGGATTTCGGGGCTTTATTCCTCAGTGTCAGAACAACAAAAGACATTCCCAGAAAGTGATAGGCAAGATCTTTCAGCGACGAGGTTTCGAATCCAAGAAAGGGAAAAACATAATTATAGAGAGGCAAGAGGATAAAGCCGGCCGTAAGGGCATTGGGGATGAGGTACTTTTGAAAAAAATTGACTTTGGAACGTAAAAATGTGGCAAGTAATAAAGCAAGGGAAATAATTCCCATATTAATGAAAATATCCCATTGAAAGTGCATATTCCCTCCTTGTATAAAGGACAGTGATCAGGTTGAATTTATCGGTTTTTTATAAAACAGATAAAGTGAATCATCATCCAACGCGAAACCCATTTGATATCTCCATCCTTCGACATTGAGTAATTCATACTCGTACTGAAGATCATCGAGATAAATATGGTTTATGTTTTCCTTAGCCTTAACGGAAAGCGCATTGTTCAGGAATTTTTCATCATTTACAATGCGAAGTATTTTATGTCCCCATCCATGGGATGCTGCTTGTTTATTCTTCTCTTTCAAAAGCACTCCTTTCTTTTAAAAATTACATATTAAATTTTCGAATGGCAAACAATAACTTGGAGTTATTAACAGAAGCTTGTTTTATAAAAAAAGCGTTTTTATTTTTTTTACGGAAAAGCTATATTGATAAAAATATTGTTTAATCAAATGTAATCATTTAATTATCAGGACAGGAAGGAGCAGGAATGTATATTGCCGAAATGATATCAACGATCCAGAACATTGTGTGGGGACCGATCCTGATGGTGCTTCTTGTGGGTACGGGACTTTTTCTGACGATCAGATATAAGGTTTTACAGATAAGGGGATTCGGACATGGTTTTGCGATTCTGTCCGGAAAATACGACCGGAAACGGGATCCCGGTGAGATCACTCACTTCCAGGCGCTTACCGCCGCTCTTTCAGCAACTATCGGCACGGGAAATATTGTGGGAGTTGCCGCTGCAATACTCATGGGTGGTCCCGGCGCCCTTTTCTGGATGTGGATAACGGCAATTGTCGGCATGGCCTCAAAATTCACTTCCTGTACACTTGCCGTTAAATACCGGCGTGTCGATAAAAAAGGTGTAGCCCATGGCGGCCCCATGCATTTTATCGAATTGGGTATGGGGAAAAATTTCAAGTGGCTTGCGGTCCTTTTTGCCCTCTTTACTATGCTGGCAAGTTTTGGTATCGGCAATATGTTCCAGATAAACAATATGGCGGTCAGTCTGAGTTTTCTGCTGCAGGGACATGAGCAGCCGAGCTTTCTTTTTAATCTGATCACCGGTATAGTTATTTCGGGACTTGTGGGAGCGGTGATCCTCGGCGGCATTAAAAGCATCGGCAAGGTTGCGGCCCGGATCGTCCCGGTCATGTTCATCTTTTATGTGGGAGCGGGGCTTATAATCCTTTTTAAAAATTATGCCGCTATTCCTGCTGCATTTCAGGATATCTTTTATTATGCCTTCCATACGCCGGAAGCCATGGCCGGAGGATTACTGGGCACTGTGATCCGCAGCGGTGTGTCGCGCGGACTTTTTTCCAATGAAGCCGGTCTTGGTTCTGCTTCAATAGCACATGGAGCCGCGAGGACCGACGAACCGGTCCGGGAAGGACTGGTTGCTATGCTTGAGCCTTTTATTGATACA
>JAWOEU010000056.1:0-14629 GCA_046482575.1 Fidelibacterota bacterium | reverse complement strand
ATCACAGGATTAACATGATACTGCTTTAGACAGGATCACAGGATTAACATGATACTGCTTTAGACAGGATCACAGGATTAACATAATATTGTTTGAGGCAGGATCACCCCGCTTCGCAAGCTTCGCGGGACATGGCAGGATGGTCAGGATATTTATTTAGACGGGATAACCGGATGAACATGATGTTGTTTAAGACAGGATAACGGGATAAACAGGATATCCTCTAGACAGGATCGCGAAGAAGCAAAGAAGCCGGGAAGCGGGGAAGCAACGCACCACAGATCTCACAGTTTGTCGCGGCGCTTCGTACCGGGCTATCTATTGAACCCCTCAACAAGTTCGGGGTTCTTTTTTTATAAGGGGACATCCTTATCCCCGGCATTTTATGCCGGGCTATCAACCTTCAACCCTTCGACAAGCTCAGGGTTATAAGGTATCCGTGCAATCCCCCCGACCATTCGACATATTGCCCCACGCCACAGGCCCCATACCCCACACCCCAAACCCCACACCTCAAACCTCAAACCTCATACCCCTATATCAATTCGACAACCCAACATTTCGACGACTCCACAATACATAAAACGCTTTTTGCTTTATCATTTTTTACTTATACTTGTGGGTTATGAAAAATCGTCCTTTACAAACAGGCATAGTCGGGGTCGGACGTTTCGGTTCACGTCATGCGGATAAGTGGCTGTCTTTTGACAATGTCAGGCTTTGCGGTTTCTACGATATCGATCCTGAGGTTCAGGTGCGAATACCGGAAACGAAAAACATCCCTCTTCTTCCTCTTGATACCCTGATAGAAACATCGGACCTGATCGATATTGTCGTGCCGGCATCTTCGCATTATGCCGTTGCAAAAACCGCCCTTGAAGCGGGAAAACACGTTTTTATTGAAAAACCTTTTACCGAAACGCCGGAGCAGGCACTTGAACTCTGTGAACTTGCCCGCAAAAACGGAAGCATTGTGGGTATCGGCCATATTGAGCGTTTTAATCCGGTTTTTCTTGCGCTTGAAAAAAATCTCCCCGGAGCGCCCGATCGCCTTGAAGCTTGCCGGCAGGGACCATTTATCCCGGGCATCGGTGTGGATGTTTCCATTATACTCGAGCTGATGGTACATGATATTGATATCGTCCGCCGGCTTATTCCTTCAAATATTATCAATATAACGGCTGACGGTGAGATCCTCTACAGCAATAAGATCGACCGTGCACGCGCTGTCCTTCATTTTGAGAACGGTTCCAGTGCCGTTCTTTTTGCCAGCCGCGCAGAAAACGAACGGCGGCGCGAGATCACGTGTTCACTGAATGGAAATGATTACACCGCGGATCTGATGAATCGCCGCTTATTGCTTCCGGGAAAAACGCGCCCTCTTGATTTTGGTTTTTATGACGCCATGGCGGATGAACTTCATCGTTTCAGCAAAGCCGTCCAAAAAAATCAGCGTCACTGTATCAATGAAAATGACGGTCTTTCATCGGTAAAGATCGCCTCCATGATCGAAAAGATCATTCTTGAAGACCAACTATCTTAACCACGGAATACACAGATTACACTAATATTGCTTTAATCTGTGATCGTATTCATAAACGATACTTTTAGTAGATGTCACCGCGTAAACAAGAAATATCTTTTTTGTGTTGAAAGAACCGCATTTGGGGCATCTTTTTTGTCATCTTTATTATTTGAAAAATAAGAAATCATATCTAAAAAACTAACATTCAATTAATTATAACGTTTTTAGCCCCCTATTTTTACCATTAAGCCCCATTAAGCCAAAATTTAATTTATGGCATTGTATAAACATATCATTACTGACCACATCATAATTTGTGTAATTCTCCGACATTCATCGGAACAGGCGTGAAATTCGTGGATGATAAAGGATCCGTATAATTCCCCGGCATTCGCCGGACATTCTGCGGTTATGTCTTTTTCTCAGTCCCGGAAGAATCCCGCCATGGTCTCTGCAATATAATCTAAATGCTCTTCTTCCAGTCCCGGCCATATACCGACCCAGAAGGTATCATTCATAACCTTGTCCGTATTATACAGTCCGCCGGCTACGCGATGCGGGATATCAAGATAGCCCGGCTGTTTGAGAATATTTCCCGCAAAAAGCAGGCGGGATCCGATGTTCCGGGATTCGAGATATTGTAAAAGTTGATGGCGGCTGCCGGAATATTCATCACGAAGTGTAATGGTGCATCCGAACCAGGCGGGGTCTGCCTTGGGATGTACGCTATCCGTAATGATCTGATCACCGAGCAATACTTCCAGTTTCTGCGTCAGGTATTGATGGTTATCACGGCGTTTTTCAATAAAGTCGTTCAGACTGTCAAGCTGACTCAGGCCGATCGCTGCCTGGATATCCGTGATCTTGAAATTATATCCGCGTTCCGAATAGACGTATTTATGATCGTAGCCAAAGGGTAGTTCGCCGAACTGACCGCTGAAGCGTTTGCCGCAGGTATTATCGTGCCCGGTCTCGCACCAGCAGTCCCTTCCCCAGTCCCGCAGGCTTTCCGCCGGACGGATAAGTTCGGGGTCGTTGATCAGCAGCGCACCGCCCTCCCCCATGGTGATATGATGCGCAGGATAGAATGAGGCAGTGCCAAGATGTCCGATGCTTCCGGTCTTCCTGCCGTCGAACGAGGCACCGAGCGCATCACAGTTATCTTCAATGACCCAGAGCTTATATTTTTTCGCAAACTCCATAACGGTCTCAAGATCGAAAGGATTTCCCAGTGTATGTGCCAGCATAATGGCTTTCGTCTTTGAAGATACGGCTTCTTCCAGCATGGCGACATCAATATTATAATTCGGGATCCGCACATCTGCGAATACGGGCACACAGCGATATTGCAAAATGGGGTTGACGGTTGTCGGGAAACCGGAGGCAACGGTAATGACTTCATCACCCGGTTTCAGTGCCCTGTCCTTCAGGCGCGGCGATGCCAGCGTTGCTACAGCCAGTAAATTTGCGGAGGAACCGGAGTTAACGGTCAATACGCGCTTACTCCCCATGCGGAGCGCAAGTTCCTGTTCGAATTCCCGGTTAAAACGTCCGCCGGTCAGCCAGCCGTCCAGAACAGCATCCACACCTGCCAGAAGATCCTTTTCATGCATGACTTTTCCGGAAGCCGGAATATAATCCCTGCCGGGAACGATCGTTTTCTGTGTCCGTTCTTTAGCGATGGCTTTCAGACCGGCTTTCAGACCGGGTGTCAGGTTCTTATACTCCATAGCGTTCCTCCATGTAATCTTCAACGGTGGAAAAATGAAGATCCGGGTATTCTTTTTTTATTTTATCAATTTTCAGTCCGCCGCGCAGCGGCCGCGGTGCCGCCTGTCCAAGTTCGGAGGTGGGAACTCCCCGGACTTCGATGTTCGCATTCGGAAAATACGCCAGTACTTTTTTTGCCAGATCGACACGGCTGAGATATTCTTCGGCGGCCACGTTATAGATCCCTTGTTTATTGTCCCTCAGCAAACGAACAGCGGCGCGCCCGATATCATAGGCGTTGACAGGAGTCGCATATTGATCGCAGGGCAAACGGAGGACCTTTTTTTCATTGCTTCCGGCAGTTCTTATCAGAAAGGCGACAAAGTTTTTCCCCCGGATCTCATCGCCGTACACGTTGGTCACACGAAAAATAAGATGATCCTGATAATTTTTCCTGATAATATTTTCCGCTTCTGCTTTATGCCTTCCGTAAACACTAAGGGGATTTAGCGTATCTTCCTCGGAATAGGGACCGTCTTTTCCGTCAAAAACGTAATCCGAAGAAATATAGATCAATTTACTCCGGTATTCCTTTGCAAGTCCGAGCACCGCAGCCGCTGATTCGACAGTATGGTGATAGCTCTCGTCCGGATGCGTTTCACAGCGGTCCACATGCGTTAATGCTCCGGTATGAATGATAACCTCCGGATCAAAGGCTTTGAGATCAAAAGTGGCGGATCCGGGATTGAAAACATTGAAATATTCCGTATCGTTCGTACTGAAACTATAATGTGAGCCGATGACTTCCATACCGGGCTCTTTCTGCATGCAATGCATGCAATTTCCGCCCACCAGTCCCGATGCACCAATAATAAAAATCCGCATATTCACTGACCTGTTGTTTTAAAAAGGACTCTTAAATTCACTGAATTTCCGTAATTTTTTATCACGCTCCGAAAGCACGGGATCATCAATGCCCCACTCATAAGAAAAACTATTCCACAAAATGCCGTCGTCATGTGCCGGACTGTGTTCACTGCTGACCGAGTATTGCATGATGGTATGATCCTGCAGACTCAAAAAGCCGTGGGCAAAACCGGCGGGTATGAACAAGGAACGATGATTTTCCGCTGAAAGTATAATATCTGCGGAACTTCCGTACGTTGCACTGTCTTTCCGCAGGTCCAGGACCACATCGCGGACCGCGCCGTTAAGGACATGAACATACTTTGCATGTTCAGCGGGGGGATTCTGGAAATGCATGCCGCGAATGACATTTTTGCCGGAAACGGAATAATACATTTCTCTTATTTTCAGGCTAATACCAAGCTCGCGAAAAAGCTTATCCGCAAAGTTCTTGGTAAATGAACCGCGGGGATCCTCAAATCGCGGCATTTCAATACATGTTACGGCATTGAAAAGATTTTTTACGATCTTCATTCTTACTGACTCCGGTGAAAATATTCATACAGCTGTTCTTTGCAGCATCTGACCGCATCTTTCCCGCGGGAAACGTCCCGATACCAGCTTATCGTTTTTTCAATTGCCTCAGCCGAGCGCCAGTGCGGCTCCCAGCCGAGCATTGCCTTGGCCTTTTCGATATTCAGGCGCAGTATTCCTGCTTCATGAAGTTTTTCACGGTCCGTTCTGTGTATGTATTTCCCTTTCCCATAGATGTCGATGGCGTTTTTCACCAATTCTTCCACGGTCATTTCATCATCCATTTCGGGACCGAAATTATAGGCGCCCCGGTATTTCCCGGGCTCGTCCTGAAGTTTGCTTCCCAGAAGCAGATATCCGTAAAGTAATTCTAGGACATGCTGCCAGGGCCGGACGGCATGGGGATTACGTATTTTCAGCTCCTCATCTTTTTCAATGGAACGTATGAGATCCGGGATAATACGGTCCTCCGCACGGTCACCGCCGCCGATGACATTTCCGCCGCGGACAGCAGCCAGCGCTTTTTTATGGTCGTTGAACCGTGCAGGATCAAAAAAAGCTTTCTGATAAGAAGCGATGGCGATCTCCGCACCCGCCTTGCTGGAACTGTAAGGATCAAAGCCGCCGAGGCGGTCCGTTTCCCGGTAATGAAATTCCCATTCCATATTCTCATACACCTTATCGGTAGTGATCATGACCGCCGTACAGGCTTTTTCCAGTTTGCGAAGGGCTTCGAGCACATGCACCGTTCCCATGATATTGATGCCGAAGGTCTCCTGTGGAATACGATAGGATTCCCGCACCAGCGCCTGGGCGGCAAAATGAAAAATGAAATCCGGCTGCGTCCTTTCAACGGTTTCCCGTAATTTGCCGCTGTCGCGGATATCCGCGATCCGGGAATCACAGAACTTATCTCCTTCGATAAGGTTATACAGATCGTTCTTATGCTTCGGCTCCAGGGCATATCCGCTGATCTCCGCACCCAGTTCATGCAGCAAAAGGAGCATCCAGGAACCTTTGAAACCGGTATGCTCGGTAAGTAAAACGCGTTTACCCCCGTACACGGAACGCAGTGCTTTTATTATTTCCAGTTCTTCCATTTCGGATCCTTTTCCCAGAGGGTATTAAGCTCAAGTTTATCCCGCATGGTATCCATACATTTCCAAAAACCGTGATGGCGGTACACTGCGAGTTCTCCTTCTTTACAGATATCCTCAAGCGGCTGACGTTCCCACATTACGGAATCGGCATCATGATGCAGATGATCAAACACGCCGGGTTCCAGTACAAAAAACCCGCCGTTGATCCATACATTGTCATTTTTGGGTTTTTCCTGGAATTTTTTGACCATATCATTATCATCGATATCCAGAATACCGAAACGGCTTTGCGGCTGAATACCGGTCATTGTGGCCAGACTTTTTTTGTTGCGGTGGAATTTGATCAAATCATTGATATCAATATCGGAGACACCGTCGCCGTAGGTCAGCATAAAGGTCTCATCCCCGATATATTTCTGCACCCGTTTCAGACGCCCGGCCGTCATGGTCTCAAGCCCCGTATCGATCAGCGACACAGTGAATTCCTCGCAACTGCTTTCACGCACCTTCACTTCATTGTCTTTCATGTCAATGGTCAGGTCGGAGTTATGGGAAAAGTAATTGAGAAAATATTCTTTGATGATCTCACCTTTATACCCGAGACAGATCACGAACTCCTCGTGTCCGTATGCGGCATAATGTTTCATGATATGCCACAAAATGGGCCTGCCCCCGATCTCTATCATCGGTTTGGGGCGCAAAACAGACTCTTCTGATATACGGCTTCCTTTTCCGCCGGCAAAGATAACGACTTTCATACGGTTTTACTCCTCTTTCCCGCAGTTTTTATACCGGGAAGTTCCGAATATTTTTTTCTGCCTTTTATAAAGAACTGCAATACGATACTCTTGTGATATATGCCTTTTAATTCCCTGAAGGGTATTTTTCTAACGGTATGCCTGTACTTTCTACGGTGTTTTTTCCAGGAGCGCCAGTAATGGAGGTGCGCTTTCATCATCGCTGCACAAGCTTTCGGATTCCCGGTAAGTAAAAGCTCAACACCTGAGATAAGGTCCAGCAAAATCCGCCAGGGAAGCATCCGGAGCAAACGCCCGGCAGGCAGATTCTTGGTCAGCATGATCAGATTATTCCGGTAATTATGGTAGATCTTTTCCGTGCTCCCGTACAGGATCACACTTCCTCCGACATGATACACTTCGGACTGCGGGATGGCCTTTATTTTGTATCCTGCACTCTGCATACGCCAACAGAGATCGATCTCTTCCATATGGGCAAAGAAATCATTATCAAAGCCACCTGCTTTATAATAAGCATCCGAACGCAATAAAAAAACGGCACCGCTTGCCCAGAAGACATCCGCAGGAGCGTCATACTGTCCCTTGTCTTTTTCCACGTTGTCAAAAATCCGGCCGCGGCAAAAAGGATAGCCGAAAGCATCAATAAAACCACCGCATGCTCCGGCATATTCGAAAGAACTGCGATCATTGTACGCCTTGATCTTCGGCTGGCAGGCAGCCAGAGCGGGATCTTCCTCCATTGCTTCGACCAGCGGGTCAAGCCAGTCCGGCGGAACTTCGACATCGGAAGTGAGCAGAGCATAATATTCTGCCGCAATACAGGGAAGCGATTCCACAAACCCGTTGGTAAACCCGCGGTTCTTCTCTATATGCAGGACATCTGTCTGCGGATACCGTTCCTGTAAAAAATTCAGCGTATCATCCGTGGAAGCGTTATCAACAATGATCAGCTTATATCCGGAATATCCGGTTTTAAGAACATACGGAAGAAAACGCTCCAGATAGTCCCGGCTGTTGTAGCTTAGCAAAACAATGGCTACCTTTTCTTCAACAAGGATCTTCGGATTATCCCGGCAGGCATATATCATTCATTTGCCAATCTTTCAATTTGCGCTTTCAGTGATTGTGCCTGATGATCATCAGGGGCGACACGCAGCCAGCGGTCCAGGATATTCAATGCCTTATTGTATTCACCGCGCTCACGATAAATACGGACAAGGCTTCCCGCCACCCAGTTGTTGTTCGGATTCTGCCGATACATGGGCAAAAGGATTTCCTCCGCTTTTTCATATTCCTCAAGAGTATATATCAGTTCCTGAGCAATGATCATCTTGGTCCGCTCATCCACATTCTCTTTCTCCAAAGCTGCTTCAATACGACCGGCATATTCCGCCGTATCGCCCAGCTGGAAATACAGCCGTCCTGTCTGCAGACTTAACTGCGGATGATACTGCGGTATGATCGCTTCGGGAATCGCCGTATCCAGTCTGTTCAGAAGTTTTTCCGCTTTTTCCGGCTGACCGTTATCAACAAATTCCATTGCCGCCTGAAGAGCTGCCGTACGGTAATTCTGCATCAGACGTTGTGTGTTGGCATTAAAATAGACCTTGGGATTATTCAGGTTACGGAAACGGTAATTGTTCATGAAATTTTCATAGATCTTTTCTTTATCGACATTATCCACTTCTTCCGGATATAAGCGCAGGACCTGACCTTCCATCGACAGATATTCATCAAGTCCCAGCCGGGATGAAGAAGATACCGTTGCCGCAAAGTAGATCGGACGTTCCCATTCGCAAACCCTTATCAGCTCAAGTATCATAAGATCCTGCACCCGTAGATACTGGCCGCCGTAGGTAGGTTTGACCGTTGTGCTGAGTCCTGCGATGTTTACTTCCTGAGCTTCCCAGGGAACCGGGCGTATCGACTCTATCTGCTTGTCGCTCCAGCGTAACGGCAGCTTCGGTTCAATGTTTTTCAGCTGCTTGATATACCAGGGCGTGTTCAGAAGACTGAGATTTACGACTTTTACATCTTTGCGAAAATCTTCCACTTCCTGCATATACCAGAGCGGAAAGGTATCATTATCGCCGTTTGTGAACAAAATTGCATCTTCCTCGCATGAATTCAACAAATTATATGCATAATCCGAGGCCACATAGTTACCCCAGCGGTTATGACTGCGGTAATTGGCATGCAGCATATTTACCGGAAGGGCCAGCAGAAGAAGCACGGAAACCAGGGCAAGCACCGAACTCCGTAATTTTTTCTTTTTGATCAGTTTCTTCACAAAATCCATGATCGCCGCCGCCCCTATACCGATCCATATGGCAAAGGTATAGAAGCTGCCGACATAGGAATAATCACGCTCCCTCGGCTGCGGATCGGGATTGTTCACGTAGAGGACAATGGCCAATCCTGTCATTAAAAATAAAACCAGGACCGCAAAGGCGTGTTTTGAATCCCGTTTGAAATGATGAAAGGCTCCCAGCATACCTATCAGGAAAGGTAAGGCCCAAAGCTGGGTAATATCCACGCCGGCACCGTTCCAGCCGACTCCGCCTCCCTCGGCGCGTCCGACATACTGCCAGTTAAAGTAACGTATGTACATCTGTTTGAATTGATAACGCCAGAAAAAATCAAGGGGACCGCGATACCGGACATTCGATTTACTTTGCTCCATCGCACTTTCCCTGTCCCAGGAATGTTGTCCGTATTGCTCACGATGAAGGTAATATGCGGCCGCCGATACGGTCTCAGGATCATTTTCATCGATACGCGGGTTTTTCAGTGAACGGATAAAGATTATTTCATAACTGGAATATCCCATGGTAACCAGTATGAGTCCGATACAAACCAGGCGGCTCCATTTCAGGGCGAACGGTCGTGTTTTCAGCAGCGAACTGGAGAGAAAGAACAGACCGGTAAACAAGGCGAGATAAAATAAAATCGTCAGGGGAAAAGATACCGCAGCGGGATCGATATTAATAAAGCGCGCTATCCTGGGAGCACCGTCAATAATAATTTCATGAATGATCAGATAGATCACGCCGGCAATGGCAGTAACTCCCAAAAAGCTTTTAATGTGGAATTTAGAATAGCGGAAATAAATAATCAGGGCAATAAAAGGAATAGCAAGAATATTAAGCAGGTGGACACCCACACCGATCCCGATGATATAAAACAGGAATAAGAGATATCGTTCACCGTGTGCTCCATGAGTATCTGCAGCGTCCCACTTGAGAACAAGCCAGACGGTGATCGCTGTCAGCAGTGTACTTAATCCATATACTTCCGTTTCCACCGCATTAAACCACTGCGTGTCGGAAAATGCAAAGGCCATGGCACCTAAAAACGCTGAAAAATAGATGATGAACTGATTGATTTTTTTGCCGGAATTTTCATAAAAACGTTTTATCAGCAGAATAATAGTATAGTAAAGAAAAAGAATTGCCGCGGCAGAAGTGATCACTGACAGCATATTTGTTCTGTAGGCGATATCACTGCTGAAGGGGATCATTGAAAATATTCGTCCTATCAGAAGGAACATGGGTGCACCGGGCGGATGAGGTACCGCCATGGTATATGCACATGCAATGAACTCACCGCAATCCCAAAAAGAGACCGTTGGGGCCACCGTCAGGAAATAAACAATAAATGAAAAAAAGAGCGAAGCTAATCCAAAGCCAAGCTTCAATTTATTCGCCTGTTTAAGCTTTTCAATTAACATGTTAATCCTTTGTTAGAGGTTGTTGATTATTTGGATTATTTATCGTTTTTCTTCCCGGTCTTTTCGTCTTTCTTCCGGTCCTTTTCCTTATTTCCGTCCGTTTCCTGTTTTTTCTCAGACTTTTCTTTTCCGGGTTCCTTTTCTTCTTTCTCTTCTTCCTTCTCTTCTTTCTTTTCCGATTTCGCTTTATTGACCTCATCGACATAATTCAGCCGCAGATCGCTGATGGTCCTGCCGAGGAATTTTTCTTCATTCTCTTCAAGATTACCTGCTGTCTTCTCTTTCAGAGCAGCCAAAAGGTCTATGGTCTGTGATGCCTGATCAAGGTGCTGCTCGATCTTCCCGGACATGGGATCCGGAAGTTTTCCCAAACTGATAAAGGCTGATTGTGTAAGGCTGTAAACCAAACCCATGAATAACTGTCCGCTTGAAATCTTATCTGACATTTTTTCCTCCGTAAATTAATTTAGATGTTAATTTAAACTTATTTGTGATGTATAACAATCAAAAACCCGTTTTATAAGTTAAAATAGTATATGCCTTTCAAATGAAAACTGTTCCGGGAATCAGCAACTTTCAGGTACGGAACACCGGGCGGGAATAACTGCGGAACGGCTTCTCAATAACATTCCTACCCGATGCTGATATAGCGGAGCTTGTCACCGTAGCGGGATAGAAAAAATTTTCGGAACGACTGATTTCCGGGTTTCAGCAGTTGCGGATCTTCATGAATAATATTGAAAGCTGCTTTCCGCGCCTTTTCCAGCAACGGGCGATCACGGTTTATATCGACAAACTTCAGATCCGGAAGTCCGTGCTGACGGGCACCGAAAAGATCTCCCTGGCCGCGCTGCCGCAGATCTTCTTCCGCAATCTTAAAACCGTCATTGCTTTTTTCCAGGATCTTCAGCCGTTCATCAGTGTTTTCTGAATGGCTGCGCTGCACCAGGATACACCAGGAGGATTTTGTCCCGCGTCCCACACGGCCGCGCAGCTGGTGAAGCTGGCTCAGTCCGAAGCGCTCTGCGTTTTCAATAAGGATCACTGTTGCATTCGGATTATCAACGCCCACTTCAATAACCGTTGTACTTACAAGCATCTGAATGGTATTTTCCCGGAATTCCGTCATGATCCGCTTCTTTTCTTCCTTATTTATTTTACCGTGCAACATGGCGAGTTTCCGGGAGCTGAAATGTTTACTGAGCAGTTCAAATCCTTTTTCTAGTGTCTGCAGGTCCATTTTTTCAGATTCCGCGATCAGGGGATAGACGACATAGACCTGTTTCCCGGCCTGCATCTCTTTTTCCAGAAAATGATAAACACGGGGAAGGCGCGGCGGAAGGACCACCTTTGTTTTTACGCTGCTGCGGTTTTTCGGCATCTCATCGATCAGGGAAACATCCATATCGCCGTACAGCGTCATGCTCAGTGTCCGCGGAATGGGGGTGGCGCTCATTGCCAGAACGTGCGGATGCAATCCTTTTTTAATAAGGCTCCCCCGCTGATCCACACCAAAACGATGCTGTTCGTCAATAACGGTAAGTCCGAGTTTTGCAAATTGAACATCTTCCTGGATCAGGGCATGCGTTCCGATCACAATGGGTATCTCCCCGGAAGCTACGGCTTTCCGGAGCGGATCGCGTTCGCTTTTCGCGGTTTTCCCTGTCATCAGGCAGCAGGGGACTTTCAGACGTTCGAATTCTTTTTTGAATTGTTCGTAA
Source organism: Fidelibacterota bacterium (assembly GCA_046482575.1). Taxonomy (GTDB): domain Bacteria; phylum Fidelibacterota; class Fidelibacteria; order Fidelibacterales; family Fidelibacteraceae; genus M50B103. The sequence goes on along the minus strand of JAWOEU010000056.1, from coordinate 2,645 downwards.
TGCTGATTTGCCAGTATTTCCGTCGGAGCCATGATCGCCGTCTGAAAACCGTTGGCGGTCATGATCGCAGCCGCCATGGCGGCAACCAGGGTTTTCCCGCAACCCACATCTCCCTGCAGAAGCCGGTTCATGGGAACTTCACCTTTGAAATCGGCATAAATTTCTTTTAGAACCCGTTTCTGCGCATTTGTGGGCTCAAAAGGCAACTGATGATACAATTTGTGTAAAATATTACCTGCGGTAACACATCTGGCCATATTGGGAGTCTGGCGCAATTTTTTCCTCTTTACCGCCATAATGCTTTGCAGCATCAGAAATTCCTGGAACGCAAAGCGGTACTGCGCTTCATGAAGCAATTCGGGTGATTCCGGAAAATGTACACCCTTAAAAGCCCGGTACAGTGAAATGAGCCGGTGCTGTGCGCGGATATCGTCCGGGATACAATCCGGGATCTCCGGATGCAGTTTCCCGAGGATCGCCCCGAATAATTTCCGGAACGCTCTGCTGCTGAAACCGCTTTTCCGCAGTTCCTGGGTCAGAGGGTAGACCGGGATCACACCGCCGGTGTTCAAGGTGTCTTTTCCGGTATCAAGAAAATCAAAGTCCGGATGCGTCATGGTGTTGCCGCGGTAAAATTCGACTTTTCCGTAAACGGAGACCGTATCACCCGGCTTGAAAACATTTTTTATCCATTCCGTACCCCGGAACCAGTTCAGCGTCAGCATACCGGAATTATCGGATATTTCTATTTTGAGGATCTTCCTTTTTCGTGCCGGAATAAGGCGGATACGCTGTACAACCCCGATCACTGTACATTCTTCACCCGTAATGATCTGACCGATCGGCTTCACTGATCTGCGGTCAAGATAATTACGCGGCACATAATACAGAAGATCCTCCAGGGTCTGCACACCTACTGATTCCAGGGCCTGCCGGCGTTTGTGACCGATCAGCGGAAGGTCCAGAACCGGAATTTGAAGGTCTTTATACATTCCGTTTTCCCGGGTATGACCCGGAAGGGTTCATTGTAAATGTTCTGCGTATATTTCGCAACTTCTGCCTTCCGGATATTTTAGCGTTGCTCCTGACTGAATATATTTTTATTTTCTCTGAACAACAAGGAATCATCGCATGTTCAATACTTCCCGTATTAAATTCATTCTTATCGCCGTAGCTATGCTCTTTGCCGGGGGTGTTCTGTTCTATTCGCAAAAAATTGTAAGTGAATTGCGGAACGAATCAAAAGAATCATTGATCTTTTATACCGAACTTTATGCCCGGCTCGCCGGAGATGCCGCTTTTACGGATTACGGATTTTTCTTTGATGAAATTATTCCGCGTATTTCTTTTCCGATCATTATTACCGTACCCGGAAGCAATGAGATCAATGCCTGGAAAAATATTGAGGGCATTCCCGATACGGCCGCTGTGACGCCCTCCGTCCGGAAGCAACTGCTTGATATTGCTGTGAGAATGGATAGTAACAATGCACCGGTCCCCCTGGAAGTAGATGATCAGGTCGTTGGAATGATCCATTACGGGGACAGCAAGACAATACGGCAGTTAACACGTCTCCCTTATATAGAGATACTTGGTGCCTTTGTGATCATTTTTGCGGGTTTCCTGGGTTTTCAGTATGTCCGGAGCAGTGAAAAAAAATTCATCTGGGTGGGACTTGCCAAGGAAACGGCGCACCAGCTGGGAACACCGATCTCTTCTCTCATGGGCTGGCTGGAAATGGCAAAAGTGAAACTTGGAGAAGAGTCCGAGATCGTAAAGGAAATGGATATTGATATCCGGCGGCTTGAAAAGGTCTCCAATCGTTTTGCACAGATCGGCGCAAAAGTCAAACGCAAACCCCTGGCCGTATCCGAACTTTTCGAAAACGTTAAGGCTTATATCGAACGCCGGATACCGCAAAAGAATAAAGCCGTAAAACTCAATTTTTCCATGGACGTAAGTGCGGGGATCAATGCTAACCAGGAGTTGCTTGAGTGGGCGCTGGAAAATCTGATCAAAAACGGTGTGGATGCCCTGGAAGGCAAAGCGGGCAGGATAAACGTGACTTTCAAACAAGCGGGTGATGCGATCAATATTGATGTCGAAGATACAGGTAAGGGTATTCCCGACAAGGAATGGAAAAACATCTTCAAACCGGGTTACAGTACAAAGAAACGCGGATGGGGAATGGGATTATCCCTGACAAAACGCATTATCGAAGAATATCATCAGGGAAAGATCTTCGTTAAATCCTCCAAACCCGGCAAAGGCACCTGCATCCGGGTGATATTGAAAGGCTGTTGCCAGGACGTTTGATACGGATCCATGTATTTTATGACTTCAGATACCTCTCTGTCCTGAATTTCTTGAAGAGTTGAATTGTTGAGACGAAAGGACATCATTACACCGGCATCCTTTCCGCCGGCCGGCCGATCAGGAACCCCAATATCTGACGACGGAATCCCGTTTAGCGTTTAGAGAGCGGACTATTCCAGCACAGAATTACGTCCAACCGGCGATCCGGAATTCATGTTTCAAAACAATTTGATATCTAATGAATTAAAGGCCTCATCAACTTATAGAATTGGTGGAGAATACAGATTGGAGAACTGGAGCTTAAGAGGTGGCTACCGTTTTGAAGAAAG
>JAWOEU010000103.1:0-6053 GCA_046482575.1 Fidelibacterota bacterium | reverse complement strand
ATCGCGGACATGACGCGGTCGGGGGCGACAATAAAGACTTTGCCGTTCGCATAGACGGGATGGACAACAGCGGGCGAATACAGACGTCCGCTCCTTTCCCCCTGCCATTGCCATTCAAGATTTCCGTGTTCGCTGTTCAGCGCGTATAAATATGTATCCCAGGCGCCGAAGATAACTTTCCCATCGGTAATGAGCGGTTTTGCCTCCACATAGGTCCTGATGGTCATAAAATCCCAGAGCAGTTTGCCGTTCTGTGCGTCGACCGCCCGGAATTTTCCGTCACTGCCGCCGAAATACACTTTCTTTTCATGCACAGCCGGATGCGCAACGATCGGCGCCTGCGTTTTATAGGTCCATACCTTCTCTCCAGTACGGTAATCCAGGCAGTAAAGCAGGGAATCTGTTGAAGTGACATACACGAGCGTACTGTCAACTGCCGGTTGCGTAAAAACGGGACCACCGGTCTGATAACTCCAGACAAGCGAGCCGTCTTCTTCCGACAGGGCCTGTACTGCCCCGGAACGGTTACCGAAGATCACAAGGTCACCGGCAAGAGTGGCCGCTGCGGTAATGGAATATTCGGAATCATGATCCCATACCTCCCTTACCTGGGAGTACTCGTTGTTCACCGACATATCGGGTCTTAATTCTTTGTGGGAATCCGTGTATGTATTTTCCTTCAGCGGAAGTTCCAGCCAGGGATCCAGGGTTTTTTTCTCGGCGGGCTGCCGTTCCACCCAGGTCATGGTATCGTTCTCGATCGTTACGATATTATATCCGCCGGGGCCGCCGCGGCTGAGGTTTGATCTTCCCATGATTCCCGGAATATCCGAATAGTCGTTCAAACGGTTGCTGTGACCATGGCCGTGCATAATGGCCTGGACATTGTAATGTTTAACGATCTCAAGAAAATCATAGGAATTGGTAACGGTGTGATTTATGGGATAATGCGTAACAATAAAAACCGGCTGATGTTTCGGCCACATTTTTTTCAACTGTTTTTTAACCCAGTTAAGATCTTCCCTTGCAATAAAACCTTCTCCCATGCGCATCAGAGGACCCTGGTTTACGCCGATAAAGCGAAAACCGTTATAGCTGACATTGAATTTGTCGTCGCCAAAAAGCTCTCTGAATTTTTCTCCGCCGGATGCCGACCATTTTAACTCATGATTTCCCGGAATGATATGGTAGGGAACGTTGAGTTTGTCCATGATCTTTTTGACGGTATCAAGCTCACCGGCAAAATCATATTCCGTGGCATCCCCGGCGAGAATAACAAAATCAATGTTCTCTATACTGTTAATATCCTTTACGGAATTGCGGAGATCCTGTTTTGCGTTACCGGTACCGATATGTGTATCGGCAAGAAACGCGAAACGCAAAGGCTCCCGGGTTCCGGTACACGCAAAAAGCAGCAGTATCAGCAGGATGCTGAAACATATGGTAAGTGAACGGCGCATTTTAATGCCTCCTTTTTTGTTCGGTATATAAAAACTCTTATCTTAAGATAATAAGAACTCCATTCAATATCAATGGCCCTAATCCGTGAACTGCAAAAAGCTCAACCGCTTTTTAGTGTCTTGGCTGAATGACCATCACGTCTGCCATGATCTTGCACATCCTGTCAAGTAAATCACTTATACACAACGGCTTATATTAATAATGCCGTATACCGGAGATTGTTTCTTTCTCCGGCAGGCATCTTCTTATACTGGTCGTCCGGGAAGCGGCGAAATCGGCCAGTGCTTCCTTTGCACGATAAGGGGTGTATAACCCATCTTCACGCAGAGTGCCTCCTCCGGATTCCAAAAAATAAAGCTCATCGTATATTTCAATCAGAATACCGGCATGACCACTTTTAATGACCAGATCTCCCGCCTGCATCAATTGCATCTGTGCATCTGTCGGCGTTGTTCCGGACGGTATCGTTGTTATTGTTTCACCTATCTTTGCCATATCGGAAACTTCCAGGCGATAGTTGTTTGCAGACCCGCCGCGACCGCCGCCGTCTGAAATTTCCGGATCGGTTTCGCAAATATGTTTGAAACCAAAACAGGAAAATGCGGATTCATATTTCGTGGAATCAAGGATTCCGAGAAGAACGGCGACTTCGTAGGGAGATGCGGCAAACCCCGAACAGTCCATACCATAACGTTTTGTCGAACGTGTATAGCCCGGTGGCTGCGGTTGATCGCGATCGGTGATATCGCCGCCCCAGCGGTAATAACTTAAACCGAAAAAATCCTGAAAACTTTCATGAATGAACAACGTCAGCACATTAACAGCCTGATATTTTTCCAGATTATTCAGAGAATCGAGATACGGCTCGACGGCGGGACGGAGCACTTCCGTAAAAAAACTGCGGTTATCCGTCACATAACCGTCAAGTGTATCCGCCATATCCGCTTGCGTATATTCGGCAATAAAATCGCCCTCTGCATCGGCATTGTATATTGCGGCAAGTTCCCCGGACACTTCCGGCACGGGGATCGCCCGCGGAAAGTCATCGAAATCCACGCGCAGTGGTGGTGTGAGCAGCGTTTTGGAGATCTCCCCGGTGGTGCCGCTTCCGCCGGACAGTGTTCCTTCTTCATTACCGGGGGCGTATATGCTGTCCTGACAGGAGAAGCAAAGAAGCAGGGAAAAAAGTAAAATGAGTTTTTTCATTGATAGATGATCCTTCCTTCCACTTCCGTATTGATATCGGGGTTTTCCCTGACGGTCCGGATCATCACGTCGCGGTCCAGCCAGCCGGTGGCCTTGTAGTCCGGGACCGGCATATCAAAATAATTGGGCGCCTGGCTCGCCGAATAATCGTTGGTGGCGATCGTGTAGGTGCTGCCGGGATCGACAGGATCGCCGTCAACAACTGCATCGACAAGGCCCCCGCCGTCTTCCAGCACAAGGCGTATACCGGAGAACTGCAGATGGCGGCGTTTTATTGCCATGTTGTTAAGTGCTTCCAGCAGCTCCTCTCCGGTCCATTCAAAGGTCACAAGGCGGTTCCCGAAGGGAGCGATCTCCCAGATGTCGCGCACCGTAACGGGGCCGGCCTCCAGATTCTTCCTTATGCCTCCGTTGTTCATGATGGCGATATCGGCCCCGGTTGCTTCGCGGAAAGCGTCCGCGATCCAGTTGCCGATGTTCGATTCACCGCTGCGCCGCACCCAGGGGGTTTTCAGTTCACCGATCTCTTCGTCCATTTGCTCAGCCAGCTCCTCTTCGTAAGTGGAGATCAGGGCTTCCACATCTTTCGAGGGCTTGAGCTTTCCCGAAACGGTTTCCACATAATCAAGATCCAGGGAAATAATTTCTCCCTTTTCTGCATAAAAACGTGTTACTCCTATATAACGGCCGCGTGCATTGGCTTGTACGATCCACACACCGTTCACATTCTCCGCTTCATCCATATATTTGTGACTGTGCCCGCCGACAATAAGATCGATCTCCGGAACGGCTTTTGCCAGTTCGCGGTCACCGTCAATTCCAATATGCGATACGACAACAAAAGTGTGCATTCCGCGCTTTTTCAGCTGTTTGATCAAACTCCTTGTCGATGTCACCGGATCGTCCACCCTCACACCTTCAAGGTTCTCGGGCATGGTTAAAAAATCCATCTGCGGATGTGTGAGTCCGATCAGTACCACGGGATAGCGTTTGATCCGGAATATTTTATACTGCGGAAGGGCGCTTTCATTGTTGCGGGTATCTACAAGGTTTGCGGCATACATCTCAAAGTCCGCCAGGTTCTGCCGAAGGGAATCCACATGCCTCCATGAATAGTCAAATTCATGATTTCCGATGGTGAAGAAGTCGGGCTCAACAAGGTTCAGGATCTCGATCTGCGAAACGCCTTTTGTTACGGCACATACGGGTGAACCCTGGAAATCATCGCCGGCATGGACGCGCAGTGCTGTGGGATAAACGCCTTCCAGACTATCGAGATAGGCATCGAAAAGTGCGTATCCGCCCACAGTATGACCGTCCTCATTATAGGATGTGGGTGTCCACGGCAGATTCTGGCTGTGAAAATCATTCCAGTGCAGGATCGTTATCTCTCCCGTGGGGGACGTACAACTGCTGAGAACAACGATCAACGCAAAAATGATATAATTAAAATATTTCATGCATACTCCTTTTGACGGCATTTATATGTCTGCTCTGCGCTGCAGAACATAGTGGATGGAGGTATTGACAGAGGAAACATCGCCTCCGCCTGAGGGTTTGGTGTAAATATCTCTGATCTCCCATCCGTTGCGGCAAAAGAAGTTCAGGGCATCCGAGACGGAATGAAAAAGTTTCGTTTCTCCTTCTTTATCCGTAACACGCCGCCAGTGTTCCGGTTCATCCCGGCCGCAATCTGCGTAGACCTGTGTTTTCCGCAGATCCTCATCTATTTCCACGGTAAGGTAATGACAATCCACTTCATTCAGGTTCACGCCGTCCACGAAAACGGCGGCGTTCAGGAAGAAGGTCAGTAACAATAAAAGGAACAGGCGTTTCATAATATATATCTTCCGAGTCCTCATTGATTCAGAAAAGTACCAAAGGCGCGGTACATCATCCAGATATCCGCTTTTGAGGTGATCTCAAAGGGTGAATGCATATCCAGAACACCGACGCCGGCATCAATGACCTGCATACAATAATATGACATAAATTTTGCAATGGTGCCGCCGCCGCCTTCATCGGTCTTCCCCAGTTCAGCGACCCTCCATATGATATTATTACGGTCGAAAATATCGCGCAGATGCGCAACATACTCCGCCGGTGCTTCATTGGATCCGCCTTTTCCGCGCACACCGGTAAACTTCGAGAGTGTCAGACCGCCGTTGATATAGGCGGCATTCCGCAGTTCGTGAACCTCCTTCCAGTCCGGATGCACCGCTGCATTCACATCGGCGGACAGGCACTGCGCATTAGCCAGCAGACGGCGGACAACGCCGGACTGATCAAGTCCGTGTCTCGCCAGAATATAACCGAGCACCAGTTCGGCGATCCAGGTATTGGCACCGGCAGCACCTTCACTGCCGATCTCCTCTTTGTCCAGCAAAAGGACCAGTGATGATACTTCAGGATCGTCTGCATCGATAACAGCACGCAGCGCAGCATAGGCACATACCCTGTCATCCTGCCCGTAACCGCCGATCAAAGCGCGATCAAGTCCGACATCACGGGCTTTCCCGGCAGGTACGATCTCAAGGTCGGCAGATATAAAGTCATCTTCCGTGATTCCGTATGCCTCATTCAGCAGGGAAAGCACCCGCAGTTTTACGCGGTCTTTAACATCTTTATCATCCGTAAAAGGCCGGCCGCCGAAAAGAATGTTCAGTTTTTCCGCAGGAATGAATTCATTCGCTTTTTTTCCCATTTGGGCTTTTTTGGCCAGATGCGGTAAAAGATCGGAAACCGTAAAGACCGGATCGTCTTCTGCTTCGCCGATGACGATACTGTCCGCCGTCCCGTCGGGGAACGCAATCACGCCGTGCAGGGCAAGCGGGCGGGAAACCCACTGATATTTTTTAATACCGCCGTAATAATGGGTCTTCAGCATGGCCAGTTCTTCATCTTCGTACAGTGGATATTGCTTGAGGTCCAGTCGCGGAGAATCCACATGAGCTACGATGATGCGCAGATCTTTCTGAATCGGAGCTTTCCCCTGACGGAAAACCGCCAGCGCACGGTCATGATGATTATAATATATTTTATCGGTAACTTTGGTTTTTCTGATATCGCTGAACCCGGCTTTTTCCAGAATTTCGACAGCGGTCTCAACCGATTCACGTTCGGTTTTGGCCAAATCGAGAAAAGAACGGTATTCATGCATATAATTTTCCAGATGCTTCATCTGGGAATCCGGGATATGATCCCAGGCATTTTTGCGTTCCCAGAACAACGCTTTTTTCAGTTCTTCGGGGTCGGTTTTTTTCCCTAACATGTACAACTCCTTTTTTTCTACGTCTAATATAGGACTTTCAGCGTAAAACAAAAATGAAAAAGACGGTGGGAAGAAGCGAAGAAGCAGGGAAGCGAAAAGGCGTAAAAGCTCCTTC
>JAWOEU010000080.1:0-29195 GCA_046482575.1 Fidelibacterota bacterium | reverse complement strand
GTTATCGGTTTGGTGATATAATCATCGCAGCCCGCCGCCAAGGCCTTTTTTTTGTCACCCTGCAGCGCATAGGTGGTTTGTGCGACGACAGGTAAGTTCTTATTGAACTCCCGGATCTTTTCTGTTGCTTCGTAACCGTTCATAACGGGCATTTTTAAATCCATAAGAACAAGATCAATATGCGGATTTTCTTTGCAGAGTTTTACCGCCTCTTCGCCATTTTCGGCACGTAAAACAGAAAAGTTCTCCGTTTGAAGAACTGCCTCAATATAAATGAAGCTGGTTTCATCATCTTCAGCAACCAAGAGGCATTTATTTTTACCGCTGTTCCGGACCGGCTTGGATGATTTATTTATATCACGTGCTGTGTCTCGGGATTCTGCGGTTTCAAGAGGAAGTGAAATGTAAAAAGTACTTCCCCGGCCGGGCATGGATTCAACATGTATTTCGCCGCCCAGCATTTTTGCATATGCTCTGGCAATAGACAATCCCAGTCCGGACCCTTCATATGAACGGCTTATCTCCATATCGGCCTGGACAAAGCGGTCAAAGATCGCTTCGGCTTTTTCCGGATGGATCCCGGTTCCGCTGTCGGCAACATAGAAAGTAATATGGTCATTTTTAATGCTGCATCCAAGCTCGATAAAACCTTTATCCGTGAATTTCAGGGCATTACTCATAAAATTGTTTAATATGGATTCAAGTTTATTTCTGTCGGTTCTGATGAGATCCCTGTCTTTTTCAACAGTATTGTTCAATCGGAGTTGAAGTTTTTTATGATCCGTTTCCGGTTTAAAGAAATTATAAAAATAATCAAAAAGACTGCTGACACGGATGTTCTCGGGATGAATATCGACATGTCCGGATTCGATCTTTGCTATTTCAATAATATCATTAATGGTATTGAGAAGCCGCACACTGCTCTTTTTTACAATATCAATGTAATTGTCTTTTTTATCATCGGAAAGTTCCGGTTTCTGTAAAAGGTTCAGAAATCCCATGATACTGTTCATGGGTGTTCGGATCTCGTGACTCATGTTCGCCAGGAAGGCGGATTTCAGACGGTCGCTTTCCTCCGCTTTTTGCTTTGCCTGCAGCAATTCAAGCTCTTCCGCCTTACGTTCGCTTATATCGACAATGAAGCCCTCGAGGATCGTGGTGTTGTTTTTGCGGGACACAGCCTTTCCCCGTTCCCACACCCAGCGGGTCTCTCCGTCCGAGGTGCGGATACGGTATTCCACGGTAAAACGCCTTTTTGCTTTTACCGCCGTGTTGATCTCGCTGCGGATCCGTTTACGGTCCTCCGCGGCAATAACGGTTACGTACGCGCGTTTTGCGTTGCCGATAAAATCGCCTGCCGGATAACCGGTGACCTCGCGGATGGCGTCGCTCAGGTATTCCATCGTCCAGTACCTGTCGTTCAGGCAGCGGTACACCACGCCGTTGAGGTTGTCGATCATGGTGCTGAACTGGCGCTGGCTTTCCTGCAGTGCGAGTTCGGCCTTCCTTTCGTTGGTGATATCCAGGAAGGTGGAGTAAACCTGATAAGGGCGGGCCTCATTTTCACGGTACAACGGCGTAGAGCTAACGTTGATCCACACATAATCGTTCAGCCGCGGGTTGAAGATTCCCTGAATGAAATTTTCCACTTTTTTCCCGCTTTTCAATGCCAGCATTGCAGGATGTTCATTTCCGGGGAGTACATTATTGTTTTTATCAACAGATTTCCATTCCGGATCAATGGATGTTCTGCCTTTCATCTGGTCCAGACTCAGACCGAGAATGCGTTCAGCGGCGGTATTGGCGGAAAATATTTCCCCTTTCGCATTTTGATAGACTACTCCCTGGGACATCGTTTCGAAAAGACGGCGGTATTTTTGTTCACTTTCAATCAGAGTTTGTTCCGCCTTTTTTTCTTCCGTGATATCCCGGATAATGGCGAAAGTTGCCGGTTTCCCCCTGTAGTCGATGATCTCGTAATTGACGCTGACATCTATCTTCGTGCCGTCTTTTTTGCGGAAGCGTGTTTCATAATGGTCGTCGAGAGGTATTTCCGCCTTGCGTTTTTCATGGCGTTCATAGAGTTCTTTTTTAGCGGATCCCGTAAAGATCTGAGAGAACGGGATGTTCTTCAGTTCCTCAACGGTATAGCCGAGCATTTCGGCAAAACGGGAATTACAAAAAATGATCCGGTCGTTCTGAGTGATCTCGATCCCGTCGTTGGCGTTCTCCACGATAAGACGGTATTTCTCTTCGCTTTCTTTCAGCTTCTTTTCCGCTTTTTTGCGCTCCGTGATATTGCGCGCAAGCGCCAGGATATAATTTCCGCCGGAAAGCCGTACCCGTGAGACCGTGATCTCGGCCGGATACACAGAACCGTCCTTACGCTGATGGGTGCTTTCAAAACGTATCGCCTGATCGCTGCTCAGGGATCTTTTCCAGTAATACTTCATGTCCCTGCGTTCCGATGCAAGGGGATCAATATCCGTGATATTCATTTGTGTCAGCTGCGCCTTCGTATAACCCGTATGGGTTTCCGCCGCCTTGTTCACATCGATAATATTCCCTTCTGTGTCATGCAGGAACAACATTTCCGCCGCCTGGTCTACCAGTGAGCGGAATTTGTTCTCACTTTCAATGAGCGCCTGCCGGATACGGTAATCTTCGCTGACATCCCGGAAGACCAGGACCACGCCGGTAATATCGCCTTCGTCATTTCTGATCGGAGAACCGGAATCGGCGATCTGGTATGCGTTGCCGTTCCTGGAGATGAGCTTTGTGTGGTTGGCAAGTCCGACAATGTCTCCGTGTTCTAAGACTTTTTTAACAGGGTCTTCGACACTTTCTCCTGTGTTTGCATTGACAATGCGGAATATTTTTTGCAGGGGCTTTCCTTTGGCCTCTTCCGGGGGAAACCCCGTAAGTTCCGAAGCCACAGGATTGATACCGGTCACCCGTCCGGCACTGTCGGTGGCGATCACGGCGTCCCCGATGGAATTCAGCGTAATGCGTAGATCTTCCCGGCTTTTAATAATGGCTTTTTCCGTTTCTTTGCGGCTGAGGTATTGTCCGAGATTCAGGGTAATGGTTTTCAGGAGCTGTATTTCTTCCTTCAGAAAAGGGCCCTTGTAAGCGGAGGGCAGTTCTTTTTTGTAGAAGACCTCAAGCCGTCCCCTTGCGGCGTTGTTGATATGGATACTCTTGGACAGTTTCCAGGGAGTTTCCCGGAAATGCGTTGAGAGATATGCCTTGTCGTCAAGGATCAGGCGGGAGCAGGCAAGGGCGGGGTGATGCATGGCAGGGGGAATCAGCTCCAGCATCGCATCCGCAAGTGCTTCAATCTCATCGATATTCTGTTCAAAAAGACTGTTGATCTCATACAGGCAGTGCGTTTCCTTGAGCCGTTCTGACAAACTTTGATTAGTAAGGAGCAGTTCCAGGTCCTTTTCGATATTCTCCCGGATGCGGTCCAGAAACTCGGTATGGTAATCGCTGAAGGAATTCTCTTTATTGTCGAGCAGGCAAATGGTGCCGAAGACCTCGCCGTCCGGCCAGTTGAGGGGAAAGCCCAGATAGGCAACCATGTTGAGGTCGATGTCGGGATTGCCGTGTTTCCACAGGGGGTCCTTCCTGGCGTCGGGAACAAGCAGTTTCTCCTGCGTGCCGATCACGGTTTCACAGTAGAGGCCGTATTTGAGACCGGCCTTTTCCCCCGTTTCATAGGGGTTTTCCGGAGTGTCGCTTTTCAGGAACACTTCAATGCTGTCTTCATTCAGTTTCATGATCAGGGCGGCGGGAACGTTTGCGATCCCGGCACTGAGGTCCAGAAGGGATTGCCATTTCTCAAGAAGTGAATCACTTATCCGGGGTTTAAGGTCCGAGCTGATCTTCACGTCCCTGCTTTCTGCATTTTTTCTGACTTTGACGCGGGCATATTTACTTCTCAACGGAAGCACCTCACTAAAAAAACCAACCGGAATGTGTTGTTCTAATTAATTGTTTGTTATAGATATAAAGCATGATCTTTTTTGAAAGATTGAATACATCCTTCGTTAATTAATAATATGTTTTATTTATTACCAAATTTATAACAATAATGCTGTTAGTTCAAGAGAATATTTTTCGCAGCTAATGAAAGCAATTAGCGGAACGAAGAGCAGAATAATTTTTAACGCTTAAAACAACAGCCGCTTCAGAAAAAAATTATTCATAACGGAAAAAACAGTTGGGATTCAAACTACTATTTTACATTTTATGGTATGAAAGATCTTGATAAGGAGCAGGACCGTTCGCTCGGGAAAATTGTTTCCGAACTTTCCCGTCTTGCCGGAAGGTATTTCCAGAAACGATTCAAAATGTACGATATCGGTCCCTCGCAGGTCATAACACTGCATTTTATCTCCCGGCATAACGGTATTGCACAGTCTGATCTTACCGGTTTTCTGAATATTGATAAATCTTCAGTCAGTTCACAGCTCCGCACACTTGAGAAAAACGGATATATTGTGCGGATTCCCGCGGAAGACGACAGCAGGATAAAAAAGATATACATAACCGGAAAAACAAGAACGATTGAGTTCCCGCTTCATAACGTTTTTACATCATGGACGGATATATTACTTACAGATCTCAGTGAGGAGGAAACAGAACAGCTTTTTTTACTTCTGGGGAGAATAAGAGAAAATGCCAAGAACAAGATACGGATAATAATGGATAATGAATCGGAAAAGTAGAAATCTTACACAGGGAAATATTGCAAAACAACTGATCAGCCTGACATGGCCCATGATATTCGGTATGTTGGGCATGGTGATCTTCAACCTCGTAGACACCTTTTTTGTCGGTAAACTCGGGGTAAATCAACTTGCAGCGATCAGTTTCTGTTTTCCGGTCATTATGTTCATTAACAGTCTTTCCCTGGGTATCGGTATTGGAACCAGTTCGCTTGTATCGCGGAATTTTATTGTTGCCAACCGCCATGAAGTCAGAATGATCGCCAGCCGCTCCGTGTTTTTGGGTATCTCCGTTGTCATATTGTTCGTTACTCTGGGATTACTGACAATTCGCCCGCTTTTTACGGCTCTCGGTGCGGAACGGGAAATAATCGGATATATTCACGACTATATGAGCATATGGTATTTCGGCGTTCCTTTTGTGTTAATGCCCATGGTCGGAAATAATATTGTCAGAGCGACCGGTGATACGTTTACGCCCGGCATGATCATGGTAATCTCCGCTTTCGTGAATGTTATCCTTGACCCGCTGCTTATATTCGGATACGGTCCTTTTCCCGAACTGGGAATAAAAGGCGCAGCACTTGCAACGGTAATTTCCCGGAGCATCAGTTTTAGCATTATTCTGATCATATTGATCGGAAGAGAAAAATTGCTTACTATAAAAGTCGGTCATTTTCGCGAGATCGTCTCAACATGGTGGAAAGTCCTATATATTGCAGGTCCCGCCGCACTGAGTTTGTTGATCACTCCCGTTTCCGTGGGGGTGGTCACAAGAATAATTTCCGATTTTGGAAAAGAAGCCGTAGCGGGTTTCGGCGTTGCCACACGAATTGAGATGTTCGCGCTGATGATCATTAATGCACTTGGCTCCATTCTTATTATATTTATCGGACAAAATTACAGTAAATTAAAATTCCCGCGAATGTATAAAGCTTTTAAATACGCAGCCGGTTTTTCCCTTACATGGGGAATGTTGGTTTTTATTATCATTCTGCTTTTTGGAAAGAGCATTGCTTCCGTTTTCAGCAGTGATCCCAACGTTATTGATGTAACGGTAAAATATTTGCTTATTGTTGGATTCAGTTATGGCTTTCAGGGATTGGTAAGACTGAGCACACAGAGTTTTAATGGCATGAACAAACCGCACCCGGCCGTATTCTTTTCTTTGCTGCGGACGCTCGGACTGTATGTGCCGTTAGCATTACTGGGTGCGCACTTCTTTGCGCTTGAAGGTGTTTTCTGGTCCGCTTTCATTGCCAACACCAGTGCCGGTGTATTGGCATTTGTGTATTTATTCCGGACTACCAAAAAAGAAGAGGCCGAAAAACTGAATTATTAAGGAATTTTGGAAATAGGCTGAAAAATAAAATAAAGCCGGGATCCCGGCTTTTTTTATACGTGATATATTTATTGATAAAGAAATTACAAAAGGATATTATCACGTTCCAGCATGATCTCTGAAACGGTGTTTTTCCGCTTAACTTGTCCGGGTATGCGCACCTGAAGATAATGCGGCGTATGCCCGTAAAGCATTCCGTCCTCAAAATTTTCCCAGAGCACCGGTTGACGGGTACCGTAGAATCCGGCGGCAAATTTTTCACGGAGCAGACGGTCAGTATCATTTAGCAGGGATGCACGTTCTTTTTTGCGATTTTCGGACACCGGATCTTTCATTGTTGCTGCAGGCGTTCCCTTACGGGCGGAATAACGAAAAATGTGAAGGTAGGAAAAAGCGATCTTATTAATATAGCCCATGGTCTCGATGAACAACGCATCACTTTCACCGGGAAAACCGACGATCACATCGGTGCCGATGGACGCACCGGGAATATATTTACGTATCGTTTCTACTTTACGGGTAAAATCTTCACAGAGATATTTCCGGCCCATAGCACGCAAGATCGTGTCCGATCCGGACTGCAGGGACAGGTGGAAATGCGGCATCACTTTTTCTGAACTGCCGATATACCGGATCAGCGCATCATGTAAGGTATTCATTTCTATTGAAGAAATCCGGATACGATCCAATCCTTTAATATCTTCAAGAGCGCGGATCAGCTCCAAAAGATCTTTATCTTCATCTTTATATGCCCCAATATCAATACCGCTGAGAACGATCTCCCTATAGCCCGCATCCACAAGCCGGCGGGCTTCTGTAAGGGTATCCTGGAAGTTCCGGCTGACAGGATTTCCCCGTGCATAGGGCACAATACAAAAGGTACAAAAATTATCGCAACCTTCCTGGACCTTCAGAAAAGCCCGGGTCCTCTCCGTGGCTGCAATAAAAGTTGAATCCGGGCGTGTATTGTTATCAACGGGAGAAATAAAAGCATATTGTTCGCCGGTTTCCATAAAGGTGTCAATTGCCGAAAAAACATCAAATTTATCATGCGTGCCGAGAACAATATCAACGTCGCTGATAAGCGTGGATTGTTTTGGATTGACCTGCGGATAGCAGCCGAGCAGAACAAGGATACCTTCCGGTGAGCGTCGCCGCGCCTGATACAAGGCTTGCCGGGTTTTGCGGTCCGCACGGCCGGTCACGGTACAGGAATTAACGACCATAATATCCGATACATCAGAAAACGGAACAATATTATAGCCTTTTTCTTTGGCGGCATTTTTCAGGGCGGCTGTTTCCGCCTGGTTTAATTTACAACCTAATGTATAAAAAGATATTTGTGGTTTTTTATTCATCACGGAATATGTGCCTTTATGGTTTCCATACTTTTACTTTCATTATTTTATTTCCCCATTCCATTGCACGGTCATGGCTTTTAAAAAAAAGATCGATATGATGTCCTTTAATAGCGCTGCCGCGGTCTTCGACACGGCCGAAACCGTATCCTTCGATAAACATAATGGTGCCCATCGGATAAATATCCGTATCCGCTGCAATGATCCCGCGGCAGGCTTTGGTCCCGCTGGCGGTTAATCCGATCTCTTTGGGTTTACCTTTCTGTGGTCCGTAGGCGTAAACGCGCCGCCCCAGCCAGTTATATTTCCAGCCGGTGCATTTTTGACAGGCGCAGTATGCGGTTACCTGCATGGTAACGATCTTGGGGCGCTTCAGGAACGGCGGTCTGATACGTTCCTGGAACAGCATGCATCCGTTCGACATTGGAATGGTCATCAGAATGATCAATACCAGATAGATCTTCATCAGGATCAGATGTTTTTTGTTTTTGGACATCTATTGATCCTCTTGTTCCGCTTCGTGTTTTAACATCGATTCAAGTTCCAGCGGATGTATTATTTTTCCGGTCATTGCTGCAGCGAAACAATTCAATGCACCGGCAAGCATACCCCCCGACGTCAGGATCCTGACTGATGTCCCGAGGCTGGTTCTTTCTGTGTCCGGGTGATCAGCCAAAAGTGTCAGAAAAGCCGGAGGCATAAGTGAAAAACCGATTTCGGTATAAATACTGGCAATACCCATAGCCATGAGATCGTTATGAACCAGTTGGGAGCCGGGTAGTATATTGGCAGTGACATGCGGCGGAAGCGAGCGGTAGCCGGTGACCGTTAACCCGGCCTCAATGTCCGGGAAGCGGCAGGCGGTGTCCCCGCCGATAAATACATTTTGAACGGGGAACTCGTATTTATCGGTCAAACTCCCGATCTTCACTTCATTGTTCTCTTTCCAGGCAAGCATAGGATGTATATTCGTCAGATCCACGCGGATACTGCCGTATTCCGGTTTTTTCCCGGCAGCCGGGAAATAGAAATGTGCTTCTGCATCACTGCGATCCTGAAGGAAAGCCATGACATTATCATCGACCCTGCAAAGGACGTTCTCATATCCCAGATCGATCAATACCCGAAGTAAATTATGGCGTTCCGGAAGCGATAATGCGGAAAGACCCTCACCATAAATTTCCAGAGCGGCCGAATGGTCTTCAGGAAGGTTTGCATATTTCAGCAGATAAAGTGCGATATCAATACCGCCGGTCCATTTTCCGGTTTCACCCAGGAGTTCAATACCGAAAGGCACCGGGACCGTAATCTCAGTCTTTCCGCTTTCGAGGAGTGCCGCAATATTTTCCGGTTCGGCAAACAGGACACAGGTACCGAGAGCACCCAATTCCAGAAGATTCCTGTCATTGGTAAGTAAAATATTTCCCGGCACGGCAAAACCTTCTTCTGCTGCCACCATTGCAGGAGTTCCGCCACGTCCGATCTCGTAATACCGTACGCCGCGGGACTCCATCAGCGCAAGATCTCCGGGTGTATTGCTTCCTTCCATTGGAAGATGATTGTTGATCAGGATCGTGGGAATTGCACAGGCCCCTTCTTTCATGGAATCGGATAATTTATCAAGAGAACGATGGCTCAGAACCACATAATCCGGTGAAACAACGATACTTTCCGCAGGACGCAGCTCTTGTTTTTTACTTTTGTCTTTGAGCAGCTGATATATCATGGAAGTTTCATTCATATCAAAACTCCGTGGAATAAATATTTAAATAAGATCTGTTCTTGAGTAAAGAAGTCCAGCTGTATAGAATAAATCTATTTTTGAAAAAATTCAAACTCTGTCTGAAACGGTTTTCACTCTTATGGCCGGCACTTAACTTTAAAGAAGGGATAATATGTTTTTTAGGATTTTCAGGACCGGGACGAAGTTCCGCCAGCCGGGAATAATCTTCTTCGTTCAGAAGCGGACAAGGGGGAGACACGAAATAATCAACATAGTCATTCAGGTCCTTCAGATTATGTCCGGCAAGCCGTTGCCGGTCGTAATGATGTTCCGCTTCTTCCCGGTCAAGGGTTACAAGCATGATCTTGCAATCGGGCATGATATCACGTGTATTGTTTTTAAGCTCTTTTACATAGGAGGTAATGAGATCACATTTCCATCTGATCCATTCATCTTCATGATTTTCGAGTATCCATGCCGCAGCTTCAGGAGTTGACAGATGCGATGGTATTGCAATTGAACTGAATTCCGAAAAAGCTTTCCGGCAGTCAGGGCAAAAACAATAAGATCGTTGACGCTGACTCGCGGATATTTTCCCGTTACACAAGATATCCTTATCGAGAGGAAAAGAGAGGTCATCGAAATAAAGCATATCCGGCTGTAAGATCAACAGGACTTCTCTAACGGCCTCACGTTTATAATCCCGGTATTCAGGATCGCCGGGACAAATAGCGTACATATGTTTCTGATTTGTTCTGTTACCGAAATCATCAACGGCACGCAGGGAGGGCTGATAATAGTAACTATAGGCATCGGTAAATACGGGTATATACGCTGCAAAACGGATATTCCTGCGGCGAAGTTCATGACGAAAGGCCAATAGCTGTGTACCGTCTTCACGGCGCTGCGGGAGAATATCTGAAGGATAAAAAGCAGTACCGTTTTCCATAACGGGAGTTATTACAAGGTTTACGCCCGCTTCTTTCAGTTCATCGGCAAGCGCGCCCATTTCGCCGCCGTATCGCTGACGTATTTCGGGCTCCTGCAGGATGACATGCATCCCTTTAATATTCTCATAGCGGGAACACCCGTTCAGGAAAAACAGCATGATCAGAAGAATGTAGCAGGTCTTTTTCATTTTGGAAAGATAAGGCTTAATTTGCCATCTGTCAAGAAGTTACGTTTGTGAATCACAGAAGGCAGATCCGTTCATCTTTATGCGATTTTCTATTTAACCTTACGAAATATCCGGATCCCGGAATAAGTCCGGTAACCGTGTACGCTTCTGCTTTTCCCCGGTTTTTTTGAACGGTTCCCGTAAGTTTTCCGGTATACTGATCTGCAATTATCCATACCGGAAAATCAACACCTTAATAAAAAAAGCCTTCCCGGTATGCGGAAAGGCTTTTATTTCCCCTATTGATTTTCTTATTTCGTTTGTTTCACTTTTTTCCCGAATTGCGGATCGATCTTCAGGAACTTGAGGAGAATAAATCCCGGGATCGTAGCGATCATGACCCAGATAAAGAAGTGCTGATAACCAATAAGTTCCTGAAGCCAGCCGCTGATCATACCGGGCAGCATCATGCCGAGAGCCATAAATGCCGTACAGATGGCATAATGCGAAGTTTTATAATTTCCACGTGAGAAGTAGATCATATACATCATGTAGGCAGTAAAACCGAAACCGTAACCGAAGGTTTCAAAGGCAACGGCCGGAGCGATAATTGCAAGACTTGAAGGCTGCGCATAAGAAAGATAGATATAGACGGCATTGGGAACATTGATCATGATAGCGAACCACCAGATCCATTTTTTCAACCCGTGTTTAGACACGGCAAGGCCTCCGAGAATACCTCCCAGAGTAAGAAACAGCAGCCCGATCGTTCCGTAGGTCAGTCCATATTCACCGGCCGTCAATCCCAGTCCTCCCACTTCACGCGTATCAAGCATGAAAGGAGCGGATAATTTGACCAGCTGGGATTCCGCAAGACGGAAAAGCAACAAGAAAGCAAGCGCAAGTCCGATATTGTTTTTCTTGAAGAAAGTGACAAAAGTGGCCAGAAAATCCTTCAATGCTTCTCCGGGAGAACGCTCAACCCGTTCAACCTCCACCTTAGGCAGAGTAAAACGATGAGCCACATAGAAAACAAAGAACATACCGGAAAGGCAGAAAAACAAAACAGACCAGGCCATTTTTACATTTCCGGATTCAGCATCAAAATAGGCCTGACTGGGTTTTTTCAGTTTTTTATCAAGCTGAATAACGGCCATAACCGGTTTATTCCAGTTTTCCTCCGTAAATTCAAAACGCATGCCCTCAACCAGTTTGATGCTCCTGTCACCGCGGTCCTGGCCAAAAGTAACAACAACCGGTTTATCCGTTTCGGGTTTTTTCGAAAGATGAAAGTAGATAATACTCAGATTACCCTCATAATCGGTGATCGGGGGCTTTTCCACACCGAAGGTTGAACGGATCCAGCTCTCGAATTTTTTCGGCCGTACTTCTTTTTCCAGGCCTCTGTCGTCCTCTTTTTTACTTAATCGTTCTCTTTTTTCTCTCTGGCTTTCATCCGGGTCCGGCTGTCCTTGAGCGAGATTCCATTTTCGGGCGGCCTCGATCACGGAATCTGCATACGCCTTATCGACACGTTCAATAGGGATATTCAATTCATCCGGGTGATTGATCAGGTACATTTCGCCCGGCTGTTCCTGGATGGCCACTTCCCTGGGGACCTCGATCAGTGCTTTCCCGTTCTCCGGAACAGCATTGACCTCAATAGTGACCTTTTCCATACCGGATGCATTGATCAGCAGGCTGACCAGAATAACGAAAACTCCCTGACCGGTAAGCATTGCCACCCGGTAAAACGCGGAACGTATGCCGTTGTAAAGAGCCTGATCACCTTCTTTAAGACCGATCATATAAAAACCGTCCGCAGCAATATCATGTGTTGCGGAGGTAAAAGCCATAAGCCATAAGATCGCAATCGTGATACGGAAAAAATTTGTGGTGGGAATGGTAAGCGCAATACAGGCGAATAACACACCGAGAACGAACTGCATGATCAGGATCCACCAGCGCTTCGTTTTCAGATTGTCAACAACCGGACTCCAGAGGGGTTTGATCACCCAGGGGAGATAAAGCAAACTGGTGTACAGGGCAATATCCGTGTTGGAGATGCCCAGCATTTTGTACATAACGACGGAAACGACCATCACGATGGTATAAGGGACACCCTCAATAAAGTAGAGAGACGGGACCCAGCTCAGAGGATGACGTTTTTTGTTCTCAACATTCTTTTTGCTCATAGATTATCCTTATTTATAGATCTTCGTGTATGTGCTTCCGGGATAATAGTGTTTCAGGATCTCTTTGGTGGAATAGCCTTTCAGCGACATGCCGAGAGCGCCTATCTGACACATACCCGCACCGTGACCCCATCCCGCACCGTGATAAATAAAACGTTTCGGGATCTTTCCGCTTCCGATCTTATCGATGATCACCGCGGAGGAGTAGAGAAATTTCGGATGAAGCACAAGGCGTGCATTGTAATCCTTATAAACAATGGTTTCACACTCTTTGTCGTTGAAATCAAGATACAGGATCACTAATTCCAGAGATCTGGCACTTCCGCCGCGTTTCCGGATTTGCATATCCAATACATCTTTGACCTCAATTCCGAGTTTATCCCGGAGGTTGGCGGACAGATCATCATTGTTGATCTCTACCGTCCAGCGAAAATATTCCCCTTCTTCATCACAGGCACCGATATATTTTTTTAATTTGTTTTCCGGTACGGTATAAGAACTGCAGAAAGCTTCCTTTGGTGTGGACATGATCCATTTTCTGGCATTTTCTTCTATTGTCAGATCCGGAACAGTATGTCCTTTCGGCATATCGGGAATGTTTTGCATATAAGGCAGTGGAGTGTCTTCCCAGAGGTTTTCAAAAACCTCCATTTTTCCGCCGCAGGATTTTGAGTAACGTGCATCACATATCTCATTCTTATACTTGATGACCCTGCCGCGGGTGGCTTCCGCCCCCTTCTTACTGTTTTCGGTGAGATTATTTAACCCCTGATATCGCTGGCAACAGTCGTCGTTACAGACATCAATACCGAGATGGACATGCTTTTGTTCAACATTGGCAAGCATCCAGGAGCGCGCCACGACCGTTTGTGCCTCGATCAGTGCGGGCGGGCAGGCGGCGCCCATTTCGGAAGTTGCCACACAGGACAGGTACCTTTCCAGCGGAAGTTCATTAACAACCAGCAGACTTCCTCCGGAAAGAAAGATCTCCACTTTTTCCGGCACTCTGACACTGATATATTTCCGCCAGTGGAATTCACGACCCGATACCACAGGGTCCAGGGTGATATGTGCGGTTTCCTTTATGGGCCGGAAAACAACCTTGTGCACTTTTTCATATTTTTTTTCGTTAATAGTGAAAGTAATACCATTATTCTCAACTTTAAAAAGAATACTCGGAATTTCGCAAGTCGAAAACGTAAGGGTGTCAACTGCCATTTCAAAATCACACATATTGGAAAAAAAGGCAGTTATCTTCTTCTGATCATCCTTTGGAAGTACGATGCCAACCCTGATTTTGGGTTCCGTAGATGGAATAACGCCGGGCTTTAGCATAATTCTCGCCTTTCATAATTAAAAAATTTATATTTCATTTTTATATCCCAGGATCAAAAATGAAGTAAAATAAAGTAATATAATTAAAGTCCGTTTTCAATTGTTAAATGTAATAAAAAGAGAAAGCCGGGAACGGAATGTTTATCTGAAACGCATTGCAAATGCGTATAGATTTTAATAAATTTTTACCTGCGGATCATTGGATCTGATGGAAGTCCGGTGGTATACGCATATTAATAAAACCGGAAAATCTATGGATTATGTATTCATTACCCTCGGTGTCGTCTTAATACTCAGCGGCATAATAGGTAGTATATTGCCGATCTTACCCGGACCTCCCCTGAGTTATATGGGGTTATTGTTTCTGCATTTTACGGAAAGGTATCACTTTGCTCCGAACATTCTGATCACCTGGGGAATTATTACGGCAGTGGTATATTTCCTGGATTTTGCAATACCGGCATTCGGCACCCGTCGTACGGGCGGGAGTAAACGCGGCGTGTGGGGAAGCGTGATCGGCCTTATCGCCGGTCTTTTCTTATTTCCGCCGCTGGGGATCATTATCGGTCCCTTTATCGGCGCCGTTATCGGAGAGCTTAGTTCGGGAAAAGATTCAAACTCCGCCCTGCGATCGGGCTTCGGATCTTTTATGGGTTTTTTGACCGGAACCATTTTAAAGCTTATTACCGCCGGGATAATGTTATGGCTTTTCGGAAAGGAATTGTTCTTCAGCTGAAGTAAAAAGCAGAAAAGAAAGAAATGGAAAAATATGATCACCCGCAAAAACGGAGTTTTAACGAAAGGAAGAAAATGAAATTATTTTTGCGCAGAATGCTGGCCGTCTGCGGGATGTTTGCTGTAGCATTTGCCGGTTCCGCAACGATAAGAGAAGTGACAAGAACATCTGTTGATGCTCTGGGCGTAGCCCATGAGCTGAATACCGGCGTTTTTAACGGCTGGAGCTACGGAGCTTACAGCAGTGCAGAGAAACATTTGGATTGTACGACATTTATCTCGGCGGTCATGGATACGATACTTACCCGACAAAATATCGGCTATACGGCAGAAATGCGCAGGGATGTAATGATCATTCATTCCTTTCACGACCGTAATGTCATACAGGAGGGACCGGATCCCGCTGATCCGCGTTTTGCGGGAGTTGTCTACGTCATTGAAAAATATGATCTGGGAACGCGTATCACGGATATGTCGCAAGTGAGACCCGGTGATTTTATTCAGTACTGGAAACAGCGAAGCGACGGTACCTGGTTTGGACATGCTTCACTGGTTGAATCGCTGGATATTGACAATATTGACAATAGATACAAGGCAAAGATCTTCGGTTCGCATAAATCAACAGATGGCATCGCGGTCAGTGATTTCGAACTCCGTCTTTCCGGCGGAGACCGGCTGGTATATATCGGAAGGATTGAAGGTGAGTAATACGAATGCCCGCTGCGGGCGACGCTCCTTATTTACCGGAACAAGGCGTTGAGAGAGAAAATCAGATTCGGAAGTGACCGTTGAGAATCCCGGGCACGGATGATCAAACGGTTTACGGGAAATGAAATTCAGATAAACACTAATATGATTTTTCCACGTGTAAAAAACGGGCCGGTAATCGTCTGTTTATATTTTCCGAACCAATAATCGCACATTTGTAAAGACCCCTTCCCGGTCATGCAACGGGGAAGGGGTCTGTCTGAGTATCTGAATATAATGACAGTGTTTATTCGGGCTGAAGCCGTTTCAGATATTTATAGAAGTCGCTTTCCGTTGAAAGGATAAGACTTGTGGTACTGTCAAGCGTTTCCTCATACGTTTCCATGGTCTTTGTAAAAGCATAGAATTCACGCGAAGCGGGATTCCGGTCATAGGCTTCGCTGTAGATCCCGGCGGCTTTTGCATCAGCACGGCCCATGATCTCCTGGGCGGTACGTTTTGCTTCCGACTGGATACGGTTGAGTTCACGCTTTCTTTCGCCGCTGATGCGGGAAGCTTCTCCCTCGCCTTCGGAGCGATACTGGTCCGCGATACGTTTCCGCTCTGTGATCATACGCTCGAACACAGTAGCCTGCACCTCTTCGACATAATTGAGGCGTTTGATACGGAAATCAAGTATTTCAACACCCAGATCCTTAACACGTTCAGCCGAAGACCTCAGGATCCTGTCACT
Source organism: Fidelibacterota bacterium (assembly GCA_046482575.1). Lineage (GTDB taxonomy): Bacteria > Fidelibacterota > Fidelibacteria > Fidelibacterales > Fidelibacteraceae > M50B103. The sequence goes on along the minus strand of JAWOEU010000080.1, from coordinate 13,216 downwards.
TATTCCCCTTCGTCCGTATACAATATTTTCCAGCTGACTGGAGTCGACGTCAAGAATTGGATCCACGGAAGCTTCACGGTTGGTTGTCCGCACCAGTTCGACCAGTTGATGACTGGCTATCGTCGTACGGGTTTCACCGTCAATGATATCATCAAGCCGGGACATTGCCCCGTTTTCATCACGAAGGCGTTTATAAAAGAGAAGCGGATCGGTAATATGCCAGCGGGCATAGGTGTCAACCCATATATACCGTTTATCCTCCGTTGTTACCTGGCTGGGATCTCCGCGCCATTCCAGAAAACGTTTGTCGAAAATATGAGCGGTTTCAACAAAAGGGATTTTAAAATTCAATCCCGGTTCGGTAATGGTGCGAATGGGTTTCCCAAAACGGGTGATCACCGATTGTTTGGTTTCATCAAGAACAAAAAGACCCATACTGGCGACAATAAGGATAGCAACAACAACTAATGCGATAATTAACAGATTTTTATTTTTCATGATATCCTCCTTATTGATCTTTGTTCAGGTTTAAGAGAGGTAAAATACCGCCGCTTTCTTCATCGACAATGAATTTCTTTTCCACCCGGGGCAGTACCCGGTTCATTGTTTCAAGATATATACGCTTACTGGTTATTTCGGGTGCATCCTGGTATTCTTTAAAAACAGCGTTAAAGCGGGCAACATCTCCCATGGCACCGTTAACACGCACGGAAGCGTACCCTTCAGCTTCCTGGATGGTTTCCTGTGCCTGTCCCTTCGCGCGCGGTATTACACGATTGTATACGGCGCGTGCCTGATTGATGAACTTTTCCCTGTCCTGCTGAGCCTGGTTGACTTCATTGAACGATGCTTTTACTGCTTCAGGCGGATTAACGTTTTGCATAATGACCTGTTTGATGCGTATCCCGTTCTGATACTCATCGCACAGTACCTGCAATTTACCCTGAACTTTCAAAGCAACCTCTTCGCGTCCTACGGTCAGAACCTCATCAAGTGTGCGGTCTCCGACAACTTCGCGCATAACGGCTTCGCTCATATCGCGAAGCGTCACCTGCGGACTCCGTACTTTGAACAAAAAATTATAGGGATCTTCCGCCCGGTACTGGATGATCCATTCCAACACGATAACATTGAGATCTCCGGTGAGCATCATTGATTCACTTTTGTAATCGCGTGTATGCTGACTGCTGATACCGGCACGGGTTGTGCGAAAACCGAATTCTTCCTTCATTTGCCGTTCTACCGGTACCTGATAGACTTTATCTATAAGAGGGATCTTTATATGCAGTCCCGGCAGTGTTGTTTTTGTATATTTACCGAAGCGCAGAATCAAACCGACATTCTCGGTCTGAACAACATAAAACCCGCTTGCAATAAGTAAAATCACGATAAGTACAATGACACCCATAATAATTTTTTTGACATTAAGATCTACAGTTTTTTTGAATTCTTCTGCATTTGCCATAATTTCCTCCGTTTTGAGTTTTCACTTTAATGTAAAAAAATATTTATCAATATGATATATATTTTGTAATTTTATTTGCAAATGCAAGGATTAATCACTTAAAAGGTAATTTATGAATGATTCGCCTCTCAAACGTGCCCTGAATGTGCACCGGTCCGTCTTTATACAAGCTTGTGCAGGTGCGGGAAAGACTTTTTCCCTGACAAAACGCTATGCGGCCGTACTCGACCAGTTCGCAAAGGAAGCGCAGTCCGGCGTTCCTTTTGAGGATATTGACCCCCGGCGTATTCTGGTCATTACCTTTACAAAAAAAGCAGCCGGCGAAATGGCCTCCCGGATCTATGGGGATGTCAACAAACTGCTTTCCGGCGATAAGATCCCCGGGATGGAATCCCAGAATATAGATTTTTGTCCCGTTCTCCGGACGGTTCCGGATCCTTCAGTCAGAGATTACGCGCAATATCTGAAAGAACGTTTTTCGCAGCATGCGATCGCAACCATTGATTCTTTTTGCGCCGGTATCTTGCGGGAATTTGCACACCGGGCCGGACTTGATCCGCAGTTTTCCGGACAGGATGAAGCGCAGTCGGAACAACTTCTGGAATTGCATCTTGAACGCTGGCTGAAAAAGAAAGCGGAGATGAACAGCGATGAACTGAATGCGCTTTTGGAAAATATGAGTGTTTACCGGATCCGGAAAAACATTACCGGTATTTACCGTCACCGGGAAATTCTTCAGGGACACCTTTCTCAGTTCCGCCTGCAGCATGATGAGGATATATGGCGGGACTGGCTGAAGCGTTATACACCGGATTACAATGAAAAAATCATTATCGGCGGTTTTGAATCCTTGTATAAAAATGCGGAACGCTTATGTACGGATAAAAAAGATAAGTTGTACGAACTGCTGCAGCACATGTATGCGAATTATATTCAGATTCAGCATGAGGATCCGCTGGAATGCCGGTCCGCTTTTCTGACTGAAGTCATACGGAAAAGTGCACTGGTTACCGGCAAGGATGAATACCGGAAAAGCATCAACGGTGATAAAAAGAAATGGTCCGATGGGAAAAAAGAAGCTGTTATATGGTTTGAAACATTGAAAAACAGTATACCGGTCGAAGATCTTATGGGAACACCGGGACCTGAAGATTATCGTATTATTCCGCTATTGCGGAAACTGTTTGATCTGTACAGGGATTTTGATGCCTGTTATCTGGATGTGCGTAAAAAGAAAAACGTCCTGGATTTTTCCGATATTATTCTTTTTACGCATAAATTACTGCGCCATAACCCTGATATCCGGAAAACGCTTGCGGAGCGCTACCGGCATATTATGGTGGATGAATTTCAGGATACGAATCCGATACGCTGGGAGATCATCAGATCGATCTTTCAATCTGAGGAAGATGCTGATGCCATTCAGCTGTTTATCGTGGGCGACCGTAAACAATCGATCTACCGGTTCAATAATGCAGATGTAACGGTTATGGACGATGCTGAAGAACTGATACGTCAAAAGGGCGGTGAGATCCTGGATTTCAATGATAATTACCGTTCATCGCCGGATTTTATTGATAAGGGAATTAATGCGGTGTTCGGCGGGACGGATATCATGCCGGAAAAGGGCAAAAAGGAAAAGGCCTATGAAGCTTTTTTTGACCCCACGGTTTATAAAGGAAGGGTAAAAAACCGCCTGTCTCCCGCAGTAGAGACATTTTGGTGCAGTGCGGAAGCGAAAAGGTCCGGTATTTATCTTCCGGCGCAGCATGCTGCTTTTTGTGTACGTGAAAAACTTCGGGAGCTTCAGCAGGCCGGAATGGAAGGGAGCGCAGATAAACCTCTGATCGGGGTATTGCTGCGGAAATTCTCTCATATTGAGGATTATCTTCAGGCTTTCCGTATGCTGGATATTCCGGTCAGTATTATCGGCGGTCGCGGTTTTTATCAGACCGGTGTCAGCAGGGATGTTTTTCATTTTCTGTCCGTACTTGATAATCCTTTTGATGATCATGCGCTGGCGGGACTTCTCCGGAGTCCCCTGGTCGCTTTGCCGGACACGAAGATCCATCTTCTGGCGGCCCGGGATAGGGGTATATCCCTTTTTGAAGCGATGGGGAAAGCAGCGGATCCCGTGCTGCGAAAAACGAGAGAACTGATCCTTTCATGGATCGGCAAAAGCCGGTATATGTCAGCGGATATACTGCTGACCCGGATCATTGAGGAAAATGACCGCGAACTGGGATACATCAGTGAACTGATGCCCCGCCAGCGACTGGCCAATATGGACAAAGCTATCAATATTATTCGCGGAATGGTGCGGAAAGGCAGCAATTTACGGACAATACGGGAGCATTTTCATTACCGGGTGAATAATAATACAAATGAAGCACAGGCGTTATATCCTGAAACGGCAAAAGTACATATTCTGACAGTGCATAAGGCAAAGGGACTGGAATTCCCGGTGGTGGTCATGCCGGAGATGAATGCTTCCGGCGGTTCCAACACCGAGAGCTTTCAATTTGGACGCAAGGACGGTTATTTTGAAATGTCACTCTCACTTCCCGGGAAGGAAAGATCCGGTATTTTATACGGTTTGAAAAAAAATGCGCAGCATGAGGAAACTGCAGAGGAGAAACGGGTTTTCTATGTTGCATTCACGCGTGCCGTTCACAAGGTCTGTTTCTTGGGAGAGGAAACGGAACGTTCCTCAAAAAACACCTGGTGGAATACGTTTATTCGCGAGATCCACAATCTTGATGAAAAAGATGACCTAGAAAAATGGAAAGGAAAAGGCATTCATGTTCATGACGCTGCCGAAGTAATTACGGAAGGGCGGAAAGCGGTTCGTACCGAAAAGAGTAAATGGATCGAAGCTCCTTCATTTTCCGGCACCGGTTCATACCGGTACTGCACTCCTCATGATCTGATGGAAAACGGCTCCATGGAAAATATCACTGCGGGCAGGGGAGAAGCCGGCCTGGCGACGGGAAGCTGCTATCACTGGTGTCTGGAATATAGATGGTTTGATATAAATGCACACCGGAAAGAGCTGGAAAACCGTTTAAACGAGGAATTTCCTGAAGTGGAAACGGAAAAGGTACTGAAAGAATGCCGCATCCTTCTGGATAGAACGATCCGGAACCCCCTTTATAAAATCCTAAACGATCCGCATATCGAAAAATATCAGGAGCTTTCGCTCAGCGGATGGCTGGGAAAAGGAGATGATCTTTTACGCGTAAACGGAAAAATCGATCTTTTATACCGCCGCAACGAAAAATGGTTCATCATTGATTTTAAAACAGATGCCGGCACTGAAAACCTCGACAGCTATAAGCAGCAGATACGCACTTATCAATGGATGATCAAACAAGCCTATGGCATTGATGCAGCGGGAAAATTATACTTTGTGCGCCGGGATGAGCATATTGATGTGGAAGAGGACAGCAATTACTTTAATAATCTTCCGCAGGGCACCGGCTACCATCCTCGATTACCGCGCGCCCAAGTGAAAGCGGAAAAAATAATTCCGGAGCTTGACAGGGAAAGGACAATCCTTTTCTGCCCCAGTGCCTATCATGCCGAGCAGGTATTTCTATCGTTGGCGCGGCAGCGGATGCTGCGGCCTTCGATCCGGATCACTACTCCGGGGAAATGGCTGCAGCGCAGTACCGTCAGTTGTCTTTCCGGAGATCATCTCCGTATGATGATCCTGAAGGAAGGCAAAAACGCAAGCCGCGGTTTCAGTGAACTGATGGCCGCAGCAATACGTAATACCGAATTATCCAGGGGAAAATTACAGGCCGAGTTCCATGCCTTATATCAGCACATTTCCGGTCTGCGTTCTGCAGCCGGTTTTGCCTCAGAAGCGGATCTTTACAGAGATCCCGCTCTCCGGGATTTCCCTGGGGATACAAAAGTCGGATTCATTGATCTGCAGCCGCCGGCGCCCCTGCAATTTGAACTGGAGGAGCAGATCAAAAAAAAGACAGAACATTTTTCTGCATCCATGCTCCCGCGGACATCAACGACAAACCGCTATTCGTGCATCGAAGCTTTTTCGCCCCGGGAAGAAGTGATCGCCGTGGCAAAAGAGATCATAAGTTCAGGACTGGATAAACCGGATATTCTTATTGCGGTTTCCAGCATGGACAAATATGCCGAACTGATCAAGCGTCTTTTTCCGCAATTCGGATTATCCTTCCGTTTTATTGACAGTCCCACGGCAGACACGATCCTTGTCGCGACACTTTTACTCGATCTTTTATATGTCGTTTCGCTTACTGACCCGGACTGGGACGATATTGCGCCCCTCTTTCTGCATCCGCTTTGCCGTCCGGATGAACGATTATGGGAATATGATATATTCTGCCGCCGCCATCCGGAAAGCGACTGTCCTCCGCCGGACAGTATTCAGGCGGTAATGAAAAAAATTACCGGTCCGGATATCAATGAGCTCCCGGATATTGTGGACGATTTTCTTGAAACCGTACAGTGTGATCCCGGAGATGATGAAGATTCCGTTTCTGCGATTGAAAGCTTTCACACCACATTGAAAGAGGTTCTTCGGGATATCGAACTTCTGGGATTTCAAAGCGATATCCGCTTTATATACCGGGAAATGTGTACACGGCTGCAAAATAAAAGTATCCGACGCAAAACGCATAACAACGGAATTCCGGTCGTCGGCTATCTTGACAGTCTGGGACTTAACCCAAAACAGCTTTTTGTTATGGGTATGGCAGAAGGTGATATCCCGCGGCGGGAAACGAGTAACCCGTATTTTATTCCCGACCGGTATTATTCCCTGATATTGAACCGGCATTTCATGGAAAACTGGCTGCAACTCGGGAACAAGGTGACATTCTCCTATTCGCGCCATGGCGAAGACGGCAGTGAACAGCAGAGATCCGCTTTTCTTGAAGAACTTCCTTTAAAAATGATCAGCGCGGGGACAAGCGGAAGCCGTCGACGTAAGCTTTTATATTATGAGAACCGTCCTATTGAAGGAGATTTCCTCCTTGCGCAGCGCCATAACGAGATCCTCAGCGGGAATATGGATAATTTTTCCGGACAGGTCAACGATCGGCGAAATATTTTCCAGATACCGGTATCTGCTGTTGATACGCTTTTGGCCTGTCCGATGCGGTTTTATTACGACAGGATCCTGCGCGTACAGCCGGGTGACGAAGATGAATCGGCTTACCGGGCGAAAACCGCAGGGACGGTCATTCATGCCGTTCTCGAAGATTTTGGCAAGAAAGGAGGTTTTTCATTTTCGACCGAGCAAGCGGTTGATCTTATGAAAACCAGTATTGAAAAAATATTCACGGAGGCGAATATTGACAAGAACGATCCTTTGATCCGTGACCGCTTCCGCTACTATATTCTGAACCTGGAGAAGGACAGCAAGGTAAATTGTCTTGTATCACTGTTGGAATGGAATAAAAAAACACTGTGGAACTATCGGGCGGTTTCTTTTGAAAAAAGTTTTTCCCCGAAAACCGGGGACCCGCTTCAGTTGAAATTCGGGGATGTGGAAGTCAGCATCAGCGGGATCATTGATAAGATAATGATTAACGAAACCTTGAAGAATGTTATTGTTTCCGATTATAAAACAGGAAACATACAATCGGATTTTAAAGAATACATGCGTGCTCAGCTGTATCTGTATACCCTTAAAGCACAGGAAATGTATCCCGGTTATACTGCGGACGCCGCATATGAGCAAATAAAAAAACCAAAAATTCACGGTGGCGGAGAAGGGCTTTCCCTTTATACGCTCAACGATGGAAAGTTCGGGAAAATAAAGAAAAACGGAGAGGAATTTTCCGGGGCGATCAATGTTCGGACATTTCACCGCTTGCTTGAAAAACTTTTTTCTCTTATTTCCGTCGGATCTTATTATATTACGGACAGGACCTTTGAAACCGCCTGCAAGCACTGTCCGCATGCAGGGCTATGCCGGAAAGACAGCCGCTTACGTCACGGGCACGATAACGGTCCCTCCGGATTAATTTACGGGCAAGGAGAGAATAATGAATGAATTTTTGAAAAAGGAAGTACAACGCGTATTCAATGAAAACGAACAACAGGACATCACGAAAGAAGATATAAAAAAATGGGTGCGTAAAACCCGGTTTAAACAGATCGTATTTATCTTTTTTGAAAGTGTTATTCTGCTTGGTTTCGGCCTGGGAAATATTATGAATCATCCCGTTAAATCATTCTCTTTTGCGTTGGGGATCCTCTGCCTTGTCGTATGGCCTTTTCTTGCAATCAATATCCACCGTTATCTTAAAAAGATCGATTATGAAGAAGACGATCTGGACGAGATCATTAAAGCGCTGAAGAAAGAAATACTTGCCCGATAAATTGCAATAAACCAGAAAGAAAGCCTTCCGCTCTCAATATTTTCCGGGTTCCGCAGCACGGTGTTTTTTATCGCACTGCGACCGGAGAAGGATCCGTATGATTTTTTCTTCATACCATAGAAAAAGCCGGCATATAGAACCATAAGGCGGCATTTATCGCAAAAACTATTTTACGGATATGTTGTGTTTACTTTCCGCCGGGACTGATACTTACATTTTCAAGGGCTTCACTAAAGAGAAACCATACGAGGTATATGAGCAGTGAACAGGTCATGACAAAAAACCATAGTTCAAACATTCCCGTTTGTCCCTGAAAGACAAGCAGCAGCATGCATCCGGCAAGGATCGCGAACTGCCATTTCCCGAGCAGCGGACTCAAATAAGGTTTGCGCTCCGCAAGGTCAAGAAGAAAAGGGTGTATACTGAAGATCATACACATAACAAAGAAAAAGGTAGTCCAGCGGTGGACCTCCCTCCAGAAAGGTATTGTTTCAAGAGAAGGTATCAGGGCGGTTACGATAATAAAAAACGGCACTCCCGTAATACTGAGACGCGCGTATGTCTTCTGATAATTTTCCAGTTCAAAAAGGGATATTACAGAAAAATATAACGTAAATCCGGTAATGAACGCCCAAAATATATATAATTCACGGTAGTGAAAATAATTTCCGATATTGCTGAAAGAATATATAAACGGATTTTCCAGTGTACCGTAGATAAGGGTGAAAATCAGTATGAAAGTCAATAATGCCGCACTGAGAGCCCGTTCATAACAGAGGGAGAGTATGATTTGATATTGATCAGCCTCCCTTTCCCTGCTTCGTGTTTCCGTTGTCAAACTGATGGTTTTTTCTGTCATACAGCAAATTACACAATTTTTTTCATTTTGTAAAGATAAAGCCGTTATCGGGCTATTGTACGTTTTCTGCGCTTCTTTTCTTTTTCCGTTCGTCGGAAATCGCAAAAGGAAGATAGGCGGCTACAAAAAACAGCGCGGCAACACCGATGAGGGAAAGAATATACCAGGGCCACGGACCCAGAAAGTCAATAAGTGACCCGCCGACAGGTGCAAATTTCAGAAACATATAATTTGCATCCGGATGAATATAGTTGACGGGGAAAATGAGGACGGCAAGCACCAGCGTAACGAAGAAGGCTCTCGGGATGGAAGACCAGTAAGGACGCATTTTAAGTATGATCACTGCATAAAGGACACCAACGATCTCGATCGTATGTGCTGTAAAAAAAGTTATTGCCAGCGGATGCGGAAAAATATACCGCAGATCCGGAGTAAGCAGGGACTGCGATGCACCGCAGATCGCCCAGAAATAGGCAAGGTCAAGCGCCCATTGTTTACGGGTGATCAGCAAAATCCCCACCATGATCATGCCGAAATTACAGAGATGCAGGGGCAGACTGGTCGCAAGAGGCAGACCAAGAAGCAGACGCAGCGTTGGAATTTCCAGAAACAAATGTACAAGAGTGATAACACCCAGGATTTTTCCGGTTCTTTCCGCCTGTTCCCTGTTCAGGGATTTTCTCGCATATATAAGAAAGACAGAACAAACTACAAGTATAATGATCAGATAGCTAAGATGATCCGGTCCGAAGATCGGTATGGTTTTTTCATACTGAAGATGATGAAGGTGTTCTCTCAGCATTTTCCCTCCTGCCTGTGAAAAATTGATACGGTTATATGTTAACTGTGATAGCGGTTATTACAGCATTTTATAAGCATTTACCTCATATTCATCAAAGATATCAATATTGTTGACTTCCCGGTAGGGGAAAGAGAGTCCAAACACGGAACAGATCCGTTCATGCGTGATTCTTCTGATCAGAGAATCGTCTGCGCCCTGCTCGCGGAGAACCCGTATTAAATGGGGTAAAACCGGGAAGCCGGGGACACCGGATGCGTAAGGTTCTCCAAGTTTTTCTTTTTTCAGATGCGGGGCATGGTCTGTTTCGATCCAGTCAATACGCCCCTGCAGCAGCAGTTGCATCAGTTCTTTCCGGTCGTTTTGGCTTCTGAGCGGCGGATTTATTTTCAGGAGCAGTCCTTCCGGGTCTTCCATCATCATATCGTGCAGCAGCAGATGATGCGGTGTTACCCCGCAGGTAATGGAAAAACCCGCTTTTTCACGGGCGATCTCGAGCATTTTCACGCTTTCGGGAAGAGAAATATGACAGATATGCAGTATGCCTTTGAAAGAATATTGTATTGCTGTTTCGAGGATCGTGTTAACTGCATGCAGTTCCGAAGCAGGGGGACGTACCATCGTGTGAGTCAGAGGATGATTCCGGTCCCATAATTCGGGCTGAAAGAATTCTTCGGATTCGCAGTGAACCGCCAAAACGCCGCGGTAATTTTTTTCCGCAAGTATGTTGAATATTTTTTTCTGCGAGAAACTATCCGGAACGGCAAGATTTCCCGTTGACTGGCCGGCATAAAGCTTCAGGCCCACAACCTGTTCAAACTCCCGGACACAATTTATCGCGCCGGTCACCTGTTCCGGATCAGCGGTCAACCCGCAGTACAATCCGTAAAACACATTGCTTGCGGCGGCCTTAGCCGTGGCAAGTCTGCGATAAACGTCATCGCGGTACAGAACCGGCGGGCAGGTATTGGGCATATCGAATACGGCGCTCAGTCCAAGTTTTCCGGCAAGCATCAGACCATGCCGGACGGTTTCCTTATACCGTTCTTCTCCATCCCGGAGGTGTACATGCGGGTCGATCATCGTATTACCGTACCGTTTTATTGATCAATGGCTTATTTCTTTATTTCCACCGTCCAGCCATGGCGGTCTTTTATTTTTCCGTACTGGATGCCCAGAAGTTCATTATAGATCTTTTTAGCATAGGGTCCGACTTCATTATTGTTAACGATAATATCTTCACCGTCATCATGGCCAATCCGGCCAACCGGTGCGATAGTCGCTGCAGTGCCGGTTCCGAAACATTCCTGAAGTTTCCCTTTTTTGGAAGCCTTAATGACCTCTTTGAAAGAAATGCGACGTTCTTCGGTTTTCCAGTCCATCTCTTTTGCGAGCCGGAGAACGCTTTTCCGGGTAATGCCCTCAAGTATAGTGCCCTGCTCGAGGGTGGGAGTAATGAGCGTATCGTTAATAACGAACATAATGTTCATGGTCCCAACCTCATCGACATACTTATGCTCTCTGGCATCCAGCCACATAATCTGTTTATAGCCTTTTTCCTGAGCTTTTTTCGCGGCATACAGACTGGCGGCATAATTTGCGGATGCCTTTACATGACCCGTACCGCCCAGCGCAGCGCGGGTAAAATATTTTGTGGCATAAATGCTCAGGGTTTGAAGCTTTTTTCCGTAATAAGCATCAACCGGTGTTGTTATGATCATATAACGATAGGTATCGCTTATCTTTACACCAAGCGTAGGATCCGTGGCAAAAATGAAGGGACGGATATACAATGAGGAACCCAGATGCGGGGGTGTAAAATCCTGGTCCAGCGTCACCAGCTCGATAAGCTCCCCAAGCGCCTTTTTTTCATCGAACTGAGGAATTGCCATGCGCTCGGCGGAACGGTTTAAGCGGGCGATATTTTCTTCGGGACGAAAAAGGCGGACAATACCGTCCTCACCGCGGAAAGCTTTCATTCCCTCAAAAATGCTTTGTCCGTAGTGCAGGGTGATGTTGGCGGGACTGATGGCGAAATTTTCATACGGAACGATTTCGGAATTCTTCCATTCACCGTTTTCATAGAATTTTACCAGCATATGATCACTGTAATATTTACCAAAGCCCAGATTATTGAAGTCAATTTCCGGCAGTTTGCTTTCGGAGCGTTTTGTAATTTTCATCATTAACCTCATGTATTTAATTTTTGGTATATTTCCCGGTAGATCTTCTCACAATAACTGTTATCGGAAAGAAAATCCTTTCCGTCGGTATTTATGACCAATACCGGGATCTCTCCGGTTTTCTGCAGTTCATTGATCCAGCGGTCGTAATAAATATTCAAACGATGCAGATATTCGGGATCAATGTTCTGTTCATAGTCGCGGCCACGTTTTTTAATGCGTGAGATCAGGGAATCTGTAGAGGCTTTCAGATAGACAATAAGGTCCGGCGGACGCAGATAAGAAGTCATTTCCTTGAATAATTCCTGATAATTTTCCCAGTCGCGATCATCCATTTTCTTCATATCATGAATACTGCGTGCGAAGATCTTGGCATCTTCATAGATCGTCCGGTCCTGAACGATCGTATTCGTAAGCTGCTGGATCTTTTTTTGCACCTGAAAGCGCTTGGAGAGGAAATAGATCTGAAGATTAAAGCTCCAGCGCAGCATATCGTGATAAAAATCCTTTAAATAGGGATTATCAACAACGATTTCATAATGCGGGTCCCAGTCAAAACGTTTGCACAGCAAGTTCGTGAAAGTGGTTTTCCCGACGCCAATATTTCCTGCAATACCGATAAATTTATGTTTCATAGTAAGATATCAATCTTTCACCGGAATGTAGCAAATTTAACTATCTTTTGCGAATAAAAAAATTACAGAAGTATCCTGCGGACGGATCTGTCCGAAGCGCCGGGGGGCGCACATATATGATGAAACGCGGCAATATACGGCAGATCAATAATCCGCGCATGAACAACTCAAAAGGGGCATTCACAATTGTGGGGTCCGTGATCAATCCAGTTGTTTCTTGAATTTCAGGTATCCGACTGCCCGCCAGATGATGACCAGAAATAGTGTATAGACAAGAATAATGCCGATGGATATCCAGTAGCCGGCAAACAAATTATCCGAAAAGAACATGGTGGGAATATTCAATATGAAAAGCATAGGGAATGCCAGACCGATTGTGATCGCGGAACCGTAAATGGAATCATCGGCAATAACCGTTTTAAAATTCGGATCCATAACACGTATTAATGTAAGAGAAGAATTAATCGTGCCGGTCATTTCCGCAAAAACCGAAACAAATCGTTCAAACGGATAATCATCATAAGCACGGTAAGAGATCCAGTAAAGCATAAAAATTGTGCCCAGTCCCCCCAGTCCGGACATAAGAACGACGGGAAGCCAGTATTCACTCAGGACCGGCAGGGATATTGCGGCTATAGCCGCCACGACAAGATAATCGATAGCCACTCCATTGAGGCGACTCATCAACCCCTCGTCGATCATATAGCTTTTTCCCATTTTATCCAGGATGTTACGCACCAGCAGGGAAAGCAAAATACCGATCATGAAATGGAACGACCAGAGTGTATTGGCCAGATCCGGCGGCAGCCATCCGGTTATCAGCTTGGTTATTCCATAGGTACCCAGATAAACCAGTCCGACCATTGCCAGTTGAAATGAGAGCGTATCGATGGCTTCCTGC
>JAWOEU010000040.1:0-6054 GCA_046482575.1 Fidelibacterota bacterium | reverse complement strand
CGTTGGTTTAAAAAACGAATTCCTTCCGATAGCTGTTTGGCAACCGTCTTATCGCTGTCGGCATAGGGAGGTGAAAAAGAATGATTATTACAGTAGATACAGCCGGCCGTTCCCAGTGTACCGTCGCGGTTTGGACAAGTAAAACCGCCCTCGACAGAGACCCGCTGAACACGTTCTCCAAAATGGTCTTCAAGATAATACTTATAATTGTTATACCTGAATCCTCTTCGGGCATAGGGTAAATATGTCATGATGAAAATATGTTGTAAAACCGCGGATAATCGGTTATTACAAGGTGTCTGCCGCTTTTTTTAATATAATTCCCTTCTTCAAGCTGTGAAAAACTTCTGGATACCGTTTCCCTGGATATTCCCGCTATTGCCGCTATATCATGCTGAAAAGGTATTTTTTTAATAATGACGCTCTTCTTGTAGCGATAACCGGAGTATTCGGCAAGATCCAGAAGCACGGAACCTACTCTGTGCAGTGAATTTCTGCAGTTGAGATTCTCAATACAGCGGTTTGAACACCGGAGACGCCGGGACATGTGATTCAGGAGGTGGTATGCCAGTCCCGGAACCTTTGTCAAAAGCCTCTTGAAATATATATCTTTCATGCAGTATATCTTGCATGCCTGCATGCAGGTAACGGTTGCGGAACAGTGATCTTTGTCAATAATTGACATCTCACCAAAAAAGTCCCCTTCTCCCAACAGCGCAAATATCACTTCTTTTCCGTTCCGGTCCGAACAGCTGATCTTGATTTTTCCTTTTTTAATAATACAGAATTGCCGGTTCATTTTTCCTTCAAGAAGTATACATTCATTGCGTTTGTAACTTTTAACAATTACATATTTTGCTATTTCTTCCAAATCTGAAGCCTTTAAGGTCTCAAAAAGGGAAATCTCCTCAAGCTCATGATACATAACTCTTCTCTCATTTGTTCTGCTATTTCTTATTCTCTTCGGGAAGGACGCGATCAAGAATATCGGGCACCAGATCCAGAAGTTTATTTAAGGAACGGTCTTCTTTTTTCAACCATAATAAACGCGATTCCTGGCCTTTTTTAACAACCACCACGACAAGCGGGGTTATCGTAACACCGCCCCCTGCGCCTTCGCCGCCGTTTTTTTTACTTTCAACTCCCTGTTCTGCACTTCCTGCGGCAAATCCGACACTGATCCTTGATATCGGTATCAGGGTAATATCCTGAACAACAATGGGATCTCCGACAACGGTCTCCGTCTTTGCCAATGTCCTTACTTTATCAAGCAAGGTGGAAAGAGTGTCATTAACTTTCATTTTTTATTTCCTTTTTATGTGTCCGGTAAACTTGTAATAATGTAAAAAATATTCCATATAATTTCATAGTTATTTTTGCCCGCAATGCTACGTCAAAATTGGGCTTTTCAAAGTTCCAGCCTATATCGATATTTGATATATTGCTCATAATCAATATGTTATAATATATTGACGCTGCAATTCCCGTATCCGAGGGTTCCTTTAAACCAATATTTGCGGACAATGATCTAAAGGAAATTGTGATATATCTCACGTATATTTTTCTTACGTAAACACGGTATTTCTGCCATAATTCCTGAAAAGGCTCTTTTAATTGCAGCAGGCGCTCTGCGCGTGCCTTTATTCCCGGACGTTCCTTTTCTGTTTCACTTTTTTGTGCAAAGCGGGGCTGGTAAACTTTTTCTTGTCTTTTTTCTTCCGCTATCTTTTCCCTGTGCAACAGCGGAAGGCGCACCGGGAGCGGAATCCCCAGGATCCAGAAAACAATATGCAGATTGTGAAGATCCTTTATCCTGCACCGGGCGCCCAGAAAATATTTTACCCAGAATATTTCCATGCAGGCCGCCGCCTTGTCTTCCCTGTATTCACCGTTAATATCGACTTTCAAGCGGATAAAAAGGATAAACAAAAGAAAAAGAACGGCAAAAAGCAATAAAGCTCCCAGAATGTAAAGGATAATTATCATTCTCTTAACTGTTTTTTATAGTTTTCGCGCACAACGGAGAAAAACGTATTATAGGCAGCGGATCGAAAATCAGGAAAACTCCAGTCATAGGGATGAAACGATCTTTTGTAATAGTACAATGCAGGGTCGGCATAAATACCTTTATCGAGATATATTTTCTGAGGAGCGTATTTTGCCGATGCCAGAATAAACTTATCCATATCAAGATATCCCGGATCCAGATTGACAACACGTCCTTCATCTTTCTTTGTCTTTTCCTCCAGAACATTTGTAAGCAACTTGATCTCCGGAAGATTTTCCGGCCTGATCAGCTTTTCACAGGATATAAAGACCCGCAACAGTTGTTTCCCCATTTCCTCTTCATAATAATCGGTAAAATCAAAAGCGTATACGTTGCTTTGCAGGTCCTGCTTTCCGAAAACGTTTTCCAGGATGCTGAGATATGGCCGTATGGCAAAAGCAGGATGATAAATAATTCCCAGGTTATATTTAACGCGGGGCGCTTTCCGAACTTTCATAAAAGAAAGTTAATTAATAAATCCCCGAACAACAAGATGTTGCTTCGTAAGGAAAATATTTTTTTAACCACGAATGATATTTTAGTTTGACTTTAACAGCAGGCAATTCATTCTGCAGGTTCTGAATATATTTTACGTCTGTATAATAAATGACACATTTACGTTATTCCAGGATCACTATTTAAAAGTCCATTCTAAAGTCTGATCACAGGCCAATGCATTATTAGTGTGAATTCTCCGACATTCATCGGATCGGGCGTGTAATCCGTGCTTGAACCTCCCCGGATTTTTTCAACAATTTATTTGCTTTCGCACTGTATTTTATTTATACTTCTGAGCTTTATCCACACGGGTGTGTAGCTCAGTCGGTAGAGCAGCGGCCTTTTAAGCCGTTGGTCGAAGGTTCGAATCCTTCCACACTCACTCAATAAACCCCGGAATATACGGGGTTTTTTATATGGTATTTTTTTTTACATTTTATTACTTTAAACCGGTATAAAAAAATCGGAGACTAATTATGCAGCAGACCCTTATTGAAAAGATCGTACAGCAATATGTTGTGCGTCATGACACACCCGTACATAGCGGTGATTATGTCAGTATCCGTCCCCGGCATGTATTGACACACGACAATACCGGCGCCGTGATCCCCAAATTCAACGAGATCGGTAAAATGCGGATAGCCGATCCGCGACAGCCGGTTTTTGCACTGGACCACGATGTGCAGAACAAGAGTGAGAAAAATCTGCAGAAATACGCGAAGATCGAAGCTTTTGCAAAAAAATTCGGTATTGATTTTTATCCTGCCGGCACCGGTATCGGTCATCAGATCATGTGCGATGAAGGTTATGTTTTTCCCGCTGCGATGGTCGTGGCCTCCGACAGTCATTCTAATATGTACGGCGGTCTGGGCTGCCTCGGAACGCCGATTGTTCGTACGGATGCCGCCGGTCTGTGGGCAACCGCTGAAACCTGGTGGCAGATCCCGCCGGTGGTGAAGGTCATTTTGAGCGGCAAACCGTCTCCCGCTGTCAGCGGAAAAGACATTGCGCTGGCTTTATGCGGAATCTTTTCAAAGGACGAGGTGCTGAATTGTGCGGTAGAGTTTTACGGAGAGGCAATAGCATCAATCAGTATTGAACAACGCCTTACCGTTGCAAACATGTCCACCGAATGGGGAGCACTGGCAGGCTTATTCCCGGCAGATGACCGTACACTTGCATGGTACGATGCCCGAAACAAGGCCATCAAAAAGCGCGGACCGATGGGTGTACCTTCGGACGCGGACGGCGGGGGGATACATCCGCGCATAAATGACACAAGCCTGAAACAATTGCGCGAGAATAAACTGCGTGCCGATGAGGATGCTCATTACGCCAAGGTGATCGAACTGGATACCACAAATATCACACCCGTTGTCTCGGGTCCTCACGGTGTTAAAAAAATGTATCCTGCCGCGGAGATCAATAAAAAACAAATTCCGGTGAACAAAGCGTACCTGCTGTCCTGTGTGAACGGACGCTATGAAGATTTTATCGCTGCTGCAACTGTCCTCCGGGGAAAAACCGTTGCGGACGGTGTTGAGTTCTACATCGGTCCCGCTTCTGCGGAGATCCGGAAAAAGCTTATTAAAGAAGGAACCTGGCAAACCCTGCTGGACGCAGGTGCTATTGAGCTTCCGCCCGGATGCGGACCGTGTATCGGACTGGGAAAGGGACTTCTGGAAGCGGGAGAAGTCGCGATTTCCGCAACGAACCGCAATTTCAAAGGGCGTATGGGCTCGAAAGAATCCGAAGCATATCTGGGGTCTCCCGCCACCGTGGCACTTTCGGCTCTGAACGGATATATTTCGGCCGGAGAAACGGGAAAATTTGCGCCGCTGTACCAGATGCGTGAAAATCCCAAACCGGAACGTAAAGGAATGGCCGAGCTTATACCCGGCTTCCCCTCTTCCCTAACCGGCAGGCTGATCTTTTGTCCTCAGGACAACCTGAATACCGACGGCATTTATCCCGGAAAGTATACGTATATGGACGGTATGACCGCAGAGCAGCAGGCAGAGGTGGTCATGCAGAATTACGATCCGGATTTTGTCAAAATTGCAGAGAACGGTGATATCCTGGCCGGCGGTTTCAATTTTGGTACGGGAAGTTCCCGGGAGCAGGCGGCGACGGCATTTCTGCACAAAGGTATCCGGCTTGTTATTGCCGGATCGTTCAGTGAGACCTATAAACGCAATGCGATCAATAACGGGTTTATCGTTATCGAATGTTCTGAACTTATTGCGGATCTGAAAAGAAGGTTTCAGGATAAAACGTTGACTGTCAATACAAAACAAAAAACGGAAGTCGATTTTCAGAAAGCGGAAATACGCTTTGATGGTGAAAAGTACGCGTTTGCTCCGCTCGGACGCGCCGCCCAGCAGCTTGTTGTTGAGGGCGGACTTCTGAACAGAATAAAAAAACAGTAAAGGAAACTTGAATGAAAGGTCTGATATCACTAACATTAGCATTAACATTATTCTTCGGGTGTTCGGGTATGTATCAATTTAAAAAAGCAATGCCGGCGAATGAGATCGATGCCCTTTATGAAGCATGCGGTCTGGAGGGAAAACTTGATCCTGATGTTTTCCGTAAAGCCATGAACGGTTTTTCCCGTATTGAGCCTCCGAAAGATAATCTTATCACGATCATTGATTTTTCACTGCCCTCAACAGAAAAACGACTTTACGTGATCGATCTGGAGAATGAGAAACTTCTGTATCATACTTATACCTCACACGGTGTAAATACCGGCCGGAATGAAGCTATTGCCTTTTCCAACCTCGAGGGCAGCCGCCAGAGCAGTCTGGGATTTTTTCTGACCGCCGAGACCTATGAAGGCAAGCACGGAAGGTCCCTGAAGCTGGACGGCCTGGAGCGGGATTTCAACGGACTGGCACGCCGGCGCTATATTGTGATCCATTCCGCCGATTATGTAACGAAGGATTTTATCGAAGAACACGGCCGTCTCGGCAGAAGCTGGGGCTGTCCCGCCCTTCCTCCGGACATCGCCCAGGATATTATCAGCGCCATCAAGGAAGGCTCCGTCCTCTTCGCCTATTCCGACGACGAGAAATACCAGAAGAAGTCTAAACTGATCCGCTAACCACAAATTATACGCCTGTCCCGGCGAAAAATCGTTGAGTCGTTGAGTCGTTGAGTTGTTGAGAAGATTCGTACCCGTTCAACTAGTTCAACCAGACAACTAAACGACTCGACAACTCGACAAAAAAAAAGCCCCCGCCTTACGGCCGGGGGCTCAATTTTTTATTTCAAAATAATTTTACTTGACCAGGAGCATCTTCTGTGTCAGCACCTGTTCGCCGATCACAGAGCGTACAAAGTAGATGCCGGTACTGAGGTTCCTGCCGTCCACCCGGAAATTATAATTCCCGGCTTCCTGGCGTCCTTCGCTGATGCGCCGTACCATCTTTCCCGTAATGTCGTACATCGCCACGTTCACGTCCATGGACTTCGAGAGTTCCAGGGGCACCGTGAATGCGGGATTG
>JAWOEU010000025.1:0-5509 GCA_046482575.1 Fidelibacterota bacterium | reverse complement strand
CTCCACTGCGGTCGAAATGACAGGGTTATAGTCGAAATGACAGGGTGATGTCGAAATGACAGGGTTAAGGCCGGTGGAGCAGGATGACTTTTTCCTCATATTTGATCCCGCATCCGCAATTTTTCCGGTCAGAAAATTTGCTGAGAACGCGTTAAAAAATGTCGACGCGGAAGCGAAGCGGAGCATTTGGCATTTTTGCGAAATCATTATTTAATGAAAGTCAGTTTATCGCGGTCTTTCCGTACGCCGGGAAAGCGCAGGAGTTTATTGTGCATGACCACATAGATACCCGGATCAATGAGAACAGCAGCGAAGAGGGCCTCCACTACGTTCTGCATGGCATCGGAATCGCGGAACTCATAGGGACGCATGGCACCGGTGAAAATGATGGGACATAACGGTTTTTTTATTTTTCCGGACAGCAGTCTTCCCGTGAGCTCAAGCGTGTCCGTTCCGTGCAGAATAATAACGGCGTCGGAGGACTCCATCGACTGGCGGGTCATATCAACAATGATCTCACGGTCGCTGTCCGTCATGTCCAGGGAGTCCTTAAAGATCACGTTCCGCTGACTGACGGAAAGTTCCGGAAGCCGCAGGCTCTCCAAGATCTTGGTCAGAATGGAATGGCGGTTGGTCAATATCCCGTGATGCTCATCATAGGTTTTTTCGATCGTTCCGCCGGTAGTAATAAAGGTAATGTTTTTCATGGATCTCCCGTTATCTTTCGAACAATAGCATTTTACGATTAAAATCCTGCTACCTTCAAGAATTATCTTCACATTCATAATTTTTAATATTCTACAGCAAAGATGAATAATCATAAATGTATTATATCCCATTTTTCAAGATCATTTTTATATCGTCATGCAAACCTTATTTTTGTGAAATATTGTTCATTTCGTTAATGGAAATAAATGTCCGGATAAACACCACTATTCCGGTTCTTAACATTTCCCGGAGCGATATTCAATTTACTTTGTCGCTGAAAATACATATATTATCCGGTTGACAGGATATAGTCTCTGTATACCATATCCGGGGAACAATGCCGTTTTATTCAAGGCGTAAAAACCTGCAAAATTATTTTTACTTGTTATAAGGAGCTCTCATGAACCCGCTTGCCGTTGAACTCAATGAACGTCTTCAGGAAAAATCGCCGTTTATCTACCGCATCCTTTCACAGAAAGGAAGAGAATCCTATTTTCCGAAAACCGGCATTTTATCGCAAAGCATGCAGGCAAAAGGTACCGATCTGAATGCCACGATCGGCATTGCCATCGAAGATGACCTTTCCCCCGTGCATTTCCGTTCACTCGAACGTCATGTCAAACTGGATCCCCGGCAGGTTTATCCCTATGCCGGATGCAGCGGACTCCCGGAACTGCGGAAAAAATGGCAGGCAATGCAGCGGAAAAAAAATCCCGCACTGCAGGATAAGGAAACGAGTCTTCCGGTAGTGACCTGTGCACTCAGTCACGGACTCAGTATCGTATCCATGCTTTTTCTCGATCCCGGGGATACGGTTATCATTCCCGATCTCTACTGGGGGAACTATACGATGCTCATTAAAGAAAGACTGGACGCAAAATTTGATATATACCCTTTTTACCGGGACGGAGGAATGAATATTCCCGGACTCCGTGACCGTCTTCTAAATACACCTGTCGGAAAAAAAGTGCTTGTAATGAATTTCCCGAACAATCCGGCAGGCTATACGCCGACTAAAAAAGAAATGCGCAGTATCGTGGAAACACTGAAAGAAGCGGCGGACAAGGGAAATGAAATTGTGGTTTTCATTGACGATGCCTACTTTGGACTGGTCTATGAAGAGGAAGTTGAGACCCAATCCCTGTTCGCATATCTCGCCGGCCTGCATGAAAACATCCTGGCAATAAAAATTGACGGCGCCACGAAAGAGGACTATGTCTGGGGCTTCCGCATCGGTTTTGTGACCTATGCCGGAAAAGGATTTGATCCCGATGTCTATAAGGTCCTTGAAGATAAAACCGCCGGCGGAATTCGGAGCAGTATTTCTTCGTCGCCGCATCTTTCACAGTCACTCCTTCTGCAGGCCTACGGCGATCCCGATTACGCCGCCGAAAAAAAACAAAAATACGAACTGATGCGTTCCCGTTATGAAGAAGTAAAGAATATTCTCGAAAAGAACCGTGACCGTTACTGCCGGTATTTTTCTCCCCTGCCCTTTAATTCCGGTTATTTCATGTGTGTACGGCTTCACGGCGATCTGGACGGAGAGAAGGTGCGGCAGCTTCTTATCAACGAATACAATACCGGAGTGATCTTTATCCATAATGTGCTCCGTCTTGCCTATTCTGCCGTAGCAAAGGACAGGATCGGGATCCTTTTTGAAAATCTTTACCGGGCCTGTAAAGACCTTTCACCGCTGAAACAGGAGTAATACAATGGCAAGTACCGGGCTTTATCGCAGCGACAGCGAATTTCAGTCGCAGAATTCAAGGATCCGTACAACCATACAATCCGCTTTTTACCGCAATAACGTTGTTCCCGTCAAAAGTGTATCCGAAGCCTACTCCCTGGCACGGCTTTCTCCGGGCACGATCGAACTTACCGGAATGCCGGTATATGAACCCGGACTGCAGGGACTTCCGGAAGATGCCAATGTATTGCTTTTCAACGACGGTGCGGTCCTTGGCCGCTGTGCCGATGCACGCCGTATTGTGGGTGAGCCGGATGTGGACGTGGACCGTTATTCCGCAAAACTGCGCGAAGCGGTATACGATACCCGTTACCGGAAAATGTACCACGCGGAAAGTATTATCGGTCTGGACGAAGATTTTATGGTCAAAGCACATCTTCTCATTCCGGAGAATTTTGAAAATATCCTCCTTTCATGGATGCTCAATTTCCAATACCTCAATGACGAATACACCGCCCGCTACCGGAAATCCCGCCCGCTTCACGAAGGAGATGTGTATGTTTTTTCCGATCCCGAATGGAAACACAAAGAGCATCCGCTGGGACTTACCTTCTTTGACCCGGAACACAATACCGCGGCTCTGCTGGGAATGCGGTATTTCGGCGAACATAAAAAAGGAACGCTTACACTGGGATGGGGAACGGCAGTCCGCAAAGGTTATGTCGCCTGCCACGGAGGACTGAAGCGCTACAATCTGAAAAATGACCGGAAGTTCACACTTGCCGCCTTCGGCCTCTCCGGTTCCGGAAAATCCACCATTACGCATGACCATCATGAAAATAAATACGATGTCACTATCCTGCATGACGATGCCTTTATTATTAATGCGGATAAAAAATATTCTATTGCCCTGGAACCGGCCTATTTTGATAAAACGGCGGATTATCCAATGAACTGCAGGGATAATAAATACATTCTCACGCTTCAGAATAACGGGGCTGTTGCCTATAAGGACGGAAAGGTCTATCCGGTAACAGAAGATCTGCGCAACGGGAACGGCCGGGCGGTAAAATCCAAATTATGGTCTCCCAACCGCGTCGATCGCATAAATGACCCCATCAATGCGATCTTCTGGCTGATGAAAGATCCCGAAATACCGCCGGTCATCAAACTTGCCGGCGCTTCGCTCGGTGCGGCGATGGGTGCAACCCTTGCAACGAAGAGGACCAGTGCGGAGCGGCTTGCACCCGGTGTTGACCCCGATGCGCTGGTCGTTGAACCTTACGCAAATCCTTTCCGCACCTATCCGCTGGAAACAGATTACCGGCGTTTCAAAAAGCTTATCGAAGACGGCGTGGATTGCTATGTCCTGAACACCGGCTCTTTCAGGGGGAAAAAGATACATCCGCATCATACGCTTGCTATTATTGAGGCCATTATTGAAAACCGGGCGGACTTCAGGAACTGGGATCTTTTTGACGATATCCGGGTCATGCACATCACCGGATTTGACACTTCTCTGGATAAAAAAGAACACCGGAAAAATCTCGCTGCACGCTTCAATGACCGGATACGTTATATCGCTTCCCGGAATACGGAAAGAGGGGGTATTGATAAACTTCCGCCCGATGCACTGAATTCTCTGAAAGCGGTAACAGAGAAGCTAAACGCCTGAATCCGGTGATATTCATACTGAACGCCTCTCCCATGCGGTGGAGGAACGGAAAGATCTGTTCAGGGGAAAGCGTTAAATACTTCCTGCTGTATACCGGGCGGGACTGACAAACCGGTTTCGGATCATAAGCCGCTGTCTATTTCAATAAGATCAACTTCCGGACAGCGGTTACATTACCGTCGATCTTCAGAACACAAAAATAAACGCCTGCCGGCCGGTTTTGCGCTTTCCAGCGGATCTCATAGGAACCCGCCGCCTGACGCTCCCGCAGCAATTCCCGAACAATGCGGCCATTCACATTAATAATACTTATTTCCGTCATCGCCGCATCGCTCAGCATATAGCCGATCCTGGTATCGGCATTGAAAGGATTGGGATAATTTTGCTCAAGCCGGTATGTTCCCGGAATGTCCGATTCCTCACGCACATCAAGTCCCTGCTCCGAAAACTGAAAAAATTTTTCCATCAGAGCGTGTCGCTTTTCCCGGGGATAGACGGTTTCAAAAGGGAAACCGAGAATCATCACCTTGCCGGGAACACTTCCCCCGGGAAACATTCCCTCGTAAACAATGCCCGCAAAACCCGTTGAACATCCCGTATAGTGCAGAAAACCCCGGCTGTCTCCCGCGATCCCGAACACATCGGGATATCGCACATTGTAGGTGCCGTGCGAACCGTTATCAAAGGAAAAAGTCCCGAGTCCGGAAAAGAGGGTATCGCCCGCGGCTTCAACGTTATAGTACGTTCCGCTGGCATTATTGGGCGCATCCTGCAGATAACGCATTCGCAGGAAGTCGTGACAAAATGTCTGATCGGAAGCGCTGCCGCGGTGGTCGAGGTCCCAGGCGATCTCCGCTCCCGAGACAAACATCCGTCCTCCCTGCCGCAGATAGTTTTTTACACTGTCCTGTTCCGCGTTGCTGAAGGTCTCGTCCGCCGTACTTTCTTCGCCGAGTATATAGATCACGTTTTCGTGATCGCAGAGTGAAACGATCCCGTCCGTGACCGCCTCGTTGCTTGCGGAGATCAACGGCCGGTTCAGAGCTTTTAGCGCATCGGCGTGCTGACGGATAAAATCATAGCAGGAGCGTTCCCGCATGTCGGCCGTGGACAAGTGGATAGACCGCCTGGACGAGCTGGCCGCCGACTACAACGTCCTGGTCACCCTGCACCCGTGGGTGTCCGACGAGTACGCCGAGAAGGCCCGCCGGGCCCCCGGAGTATGCTACATAGAGGGCCGCGACGTTCTCCCCTACCTGATGCTGGCCGACGTGATGGTGGCCGACATGAGCTCCATAGTGGCGGAGTTCTGCGCCCTGGACCGTCCCATAGTGGGCTTCCGGGTCACCGAGGGCACCAGGCTGTCGCCGGAGATACAGCGGATGATGGACGAGATCTCACTGCAGGTGGGGGACTTCGAGGGAATGCTGCAGGCC
>JAWOEU010000024.1:0-6547 GCA_046482575.1 Fidelibacterota bacterium | reverse complement strand
GATTTGATGAATTATACAAAGTTGCACCTCGGTTTTTGGGAATACGCTTTCTATGGCATCTGCAAAACCGCTGAGGTTATCAATGCAGGCAATCAGTATATCCTCAACCCCTCGCTGATTAAGATCATTGAGCACCTGTAGCCAAAATGTGGCACTTTCATTATCCCCCTGATACAAACCTATTACCTCTTTGTGGCCATGCATATTGATCCCTAGAATATGATGAAATGCGCAAACGCATTGAGGAGATCAACGGACAACGCAACGAACTGGAAAGTCTTATCGAAGAAGGTGAAGTCAATACGCGGTCCCTGCAGAAGGTTCTGGACGATCTGCGCTCCGGGCGCGAGGAACAGCGTGAAAAAAGAGATAAGATCTATAAAACACTGAATGCAAAACGCGAACAGATCCGGGAAGTGGAAGAAACGATCGCGGCGCATTACCGTCACCGTGAAGATGTATTTGAAACGCTCCGCGAGCTTGAGATAAAACTCAATGATATGACCCTGCGCCAGGAACAGTTGAAACAGCGGATGTTCGACCGTTATCACATCGATATCCTTAAACGTCCGTATGAACCGCTTGATATGGATATGCAGGAAATGGAAGAGAAAATACAGAAACTTTCCCGGCGCATCGAACTTATCGGCCCCGTCAATATGGCCGTCCGGGAAGAATACCATGAAGAATCATCCCGGCTTGATTTTTTAAGGGAACAGCGGGAGGATCTGCAGGGGGCGGAAGCCACTATCACAGAAACAATTGACAAACTTGATATTGAAGCACGCAGACAGTTTTTGGAGATATTTTCACAGATTCGGGAAAATTATAAAAAAACCTATAAATTATTTTTTGAGCATGGAGAATGTGACCTCCGGCTGGAAGATTCCGCCGATCCGCTGGAAGCCAATATTGAGATCTTCTCGCGCCCCAAGGGCAAACAGATGATGAAATCCCTGCGTGCGCTTTCCGGGGGTGAAAAAGCCCTTACGGCAATCTCCCTGCTTTTTGCCATCTATCTGGTAAAACCTTCGCCCTACTGTATACTTGATGAAGTTGATGCACCCCTTGATGACACTAATGTTAAGCGCTTTACGCATGCCCTGACCCATTTTACCGAAAATACCCAGTTCATTATCGTTACCCACAATAAGCTGACAATGAATGCCTGTGATTATCTCTACGGGATCACGATGCAGGAAGAAGGAGTCTCCAACGTCGTATCCGTAAAATTCAAAGACAATGAACTTGAAAAATTAACATAATGGCAATAATGAAGAAAAGAACGCTCATAATACTTATAACGTTCATATTTGCATTGTATGCGGAAGATTTTCGTTTTTATACGGATCACGCAAGCTTCTACGATAACGAAACGCCGTTCGTCGAGTTGTATTATATGCTTCCCCGGGAAGCTCTGAAATGGGAATCATATGGTGATGATCTTTTGCAGGGAAAATTTTTACTGGCGGCGAATATCTACCGGGACGATGAACGTGTATATTCAAAGACTATCGTTATAGAAGACCAGTGTTCCGTCGGTGATACTATTTATTCAAATGAGTATATTCCGGACCAGTTAAGTCTTCATCTGGAACCCGGAAGCTACCGCCTTCATACCATGGTAAGGGATTTTCACTCGGGTTCGGTCTCGGAAAACCGTCGCGAAATAAAAGTGAAGGAATATTCCGGTTCCGATCTGGAAATAAGCGATATTGTGATCGCTTCACATGCATCAAAGGCCACCGGAAAGAATAAATTCACCAAACCGGGTATGTATGATGTTATTCCTATGGCAAATCCGGAGTTCGATCAGGATAACGGTATGTTTTATACGTATTTTGAGATCTATCGGCTGGAACCCGGCGGGATGTATTCGACAAAAAGTTATATCCGCGATCTCAATGGTAGAATACTTATGGAAAACGAAGCAGTGGATACGCGTGCCCCCGCCATGTTTGACATCGTCATTGATTATCTTGATGTACGGGACCTTAAAAACGGTATCTATGAGTACTGCGTAAAGGTACAGGATAAGAGTACAGGTCAAACGGCCCATGCGTCCAAACGAATATATAAGATCGGTGAAGCAGATATGGACGAATTGCTTTATGATGATCATTATTCTTTTTCCGCCGGTGAACTGGATTCATTATTCCGGATATTACGGCCGCTGATGACCAGTGAAGAGATCAGAAATTACCGGCGCGGCAATATAAAGGCAAAGCAAAGACTGTTTGTGGATTTCTGGAAGAAACGGGATACGGATATGACAACAGCGGTAAATGAATACTATTTGACAATAAAAGAACGTATTCGCTATGCGGATGAAAATTTTACCTATATGAATAAAGGGGCTGCAAGCGACCGCGGGCGCGTACTTTTAAAGTACGGTTATCCTACGGAAGTCGAGCGTTCCGGTTTCAGCGGGGGCGATAAAGATCATGAGATCTGGCAATATGAAGGGATGCGGGGAAAGATCATTTTTGTCTTTTGTGATTTACGGGGACGTGGTTACTATGAATTGATCCATAGTAATATGGAGGGGGAAGTGTATAATGCGAACTGGAAGGCCGTTATCCAGGGCGGCGCAAAGAATTACTGATCTTCTGATATCAATTTCGGACTGGTTTTTTCCTCCGCAGTGTCTTATTTGCGGAAAGCATTCCGGATTTACGCCGTTTTTATGTGAAGAATGTCTTAAAAAATGCCATTGTCTCGGAGAGGATCCGGATCCGGCATGCAAACATGAAGACCGCTCTGCGGAAATTATCTGTTCGATGTACCGTTTCGATGAACAGATCCAAAATCTTATACATCACTTAAAATACCGCGACATGCCTTTTATCGGAGATTTGCTCGGACGGCTTGCGGGCGAATATTTTTCCGGTTCACCGGTTGCGGACTGTGATGTTCTTATCCCGGTACCGCTTTACCGGACACGCCGCCGTGAAAGGACATACAACCAATCTTTTCATATTGCTAAGGGTATCGGCAAGGTCTGGGATGTTCCGGTGAGAAAAAAACTTTTACTGCGCCGGCGTGATACCGGCACACAGACGAAACTGAACCGCAAAGAACGCCGGGAAAACATCCGCAATGCATTTGAGGTAAGGAAAAACAGGGAAATTCCATTTAGCGCTTGTATTGTTGATGATGTTTTTACGACGGGTGCTACGTGCAGGGAAGCGGCCCGCAGCCTGAAGCGGGCAGGTGTGAAAAAAGTATATATTTTGACGCTGGCCGCAGCAATGAAAGATCAATAGAAGATCTTTTTGCTGGGAATAATTGCCCAGCAGATCAGATAGGCAAGGATAGCAGGGAAAAAGCCGGAAAACACCATGATAAAGATAAAAAGTATGCGGACAAGTGTTACATCAATATTGAAGTAATCGGCAATTCCAGCCATAACCCCGCCAATCATTGCGGAATCAATAGAACGATAGAGTTTTTTTTTCACCATACCTGCCTCACTATAATCATAAACATACGATAATTTACAAATTATGTCAAGATGTGAAAGAAGAATCGAAAAAGAATGTGCGGTATTTATAAAACTTCTGAGATAAACACAATTTGAACAATTCAACAACTCATGATTTCAGTATTTTCAGGGTTTTGCTCCGGAGATAGGATTCGAACCTACAACCTAGTGGTTAACAGCCACCCGCTCTACCGTTGAGCCACTCCGGAATCAAAAAGCCCGCTAATTTAAACAGAATTCATACCTGAGGCAATAAAAAAACTGAAAAATCAGGTATATGGGACCGTTTTGTGGAATTTTACACATATCTGTGAGCATGATCACAGATCATTATTCTGTCTTGCGGTTTTCCGCGGCGGACAGTAAATTTTCACAGCATTTATTATAAAAAAGAGGGGGGAGGTATGTACAGGATCTATAACCATTATTCATTGACAAGGCTACCCGGTATTTTTTCATCCTTTCGATCCTTATATCCGCCATAGCATTTTTCAAAAATGTGTGAAGAAAAAAAACGAAATAAAAGAAGAGGGGTATAACCATGAAAAAATTAACATTTATATTTTTGTTTTCATTGCTGGTGCTAATATGCGGAAGCTGCGGGAATTCCACCGGAACGTCCGCAAACAGAATCGACGAACTGCGAAATCGTTATGACAGAAGCGGTGAGGCTCATAATGAGGTGCTGGAGCTGGTCTTTGAAGAATTTGTACAGCAAAAAGAAGCGGGAGAACTTTCCGGCGATATTGAAGTGTGCAGAACTTTTGTGAGAAATACATTGAGCGGAAAGAGACTTTCTTCCCTGGATGCAGTGCTCTCACTGAATGATGAAGAGACGCTCCAAAAGATCGTTCCGTTCCATGCATTTGCAAAAAACGCATCAAATAAAGATATTGTTGACGTGCTGAGCGACAGCCTGAATATTTTCCGGAAGTATCAAAGCGTTTTTGATTCAATTGCGCATATTCTGGACAGAAATACCGGCAAGGAAGAAAAAACGTCTGAACTGGAAGAGCTTTATTTATATATTGATGATTCAGTTGAAAATGATGAAGATAAAACGGGTTTACTGCATTCACTGAGTACAATTATCCATTCCGTTGCTTACTGGGAAGATCATATGCAGGAATGGCATGAGCTTTTTTCACCCAATATGCAAAAAAGAACAGTAGGTATAATAGGTGCGATCGGTATTATCGACGGCGCGGGCGCGGTTATCGGTACCGCAGAAGGCTTCCGGGATACAGAACCCGGGGAGGAAGACCGTGCCCGGAAAATTATCGGGCATGCTGTGGGAGAAGCAGCAAATGCCTCACTTATGGCAACATTGGCAGTTATTTTACTATAAAGGGAAAGAATGAAAAAAATCATATCGGTAATTCTCGTCACAGCAATGATATTTATGCTGGAATTCAACTTGCTTCAGCCGGTGTTTCACGGAGCTCATGTATGGATCGAACCGGTCCTTGCTTTCGCCGGTTCAGCGGCGTTGCTTTTCTGGAACGGAAAATTCTTTAAAAAGAAACCCTGAAGAAAGAAGATAATATCATTGCAGTGTCCGGCTGATTACTCATGGGCAGGTTCTTGTATTATCCGAAAACAATCTGACAAACGACCACTGCAGCTATTATACCCGCAAGGTCGGCGGTCAGCGCAGCAGGCAATGCGTGTCGTGTTTCCTTTACATTGATAGAGCCGAAATATACCGCCAGGATATAAAAAGTCGTTTCCGTTGAACCCATCATGATGGAAACCAGGCGACCGATATAAGAATCTGCACCATGGGTTTTTATGAGTTCGGACATGATCCCCAATGCACCGCTTCCGGAAAGAGGTCGCATAAGTGCCATGGGAACGACTTCCCCGGGCATCCCGATCCGGCTGGTTATAGGAGAAAGTATCCAGGACAGCAAATCCATTGCTCCGGATGAACGGAATGCACTGATGGCCAGGAAGATCGCGACCAGAAAAGGAATAATGCGCAATGCCACCTGAAAACCTTCTTTTGCGCCGTCGGTAAAGACCTCATAGACTTTCAATCCCTTTGAGTAACCGTAAATCGGTATGATGACGATGATGAGAGGAATGGCTATCACCGATACCACCTGCATAACATCTATAAAGGAAAAAAGAATAAAGGATGCGATCAAACCACCCAGAATACCAAAAAGAACAATTCTCTTGCTAAGCTTCTTCATTTTTGGCCTCCTCTTCCGGATCTATATAGTTTTCCACCTGAAAACGCGGTAAACGCTGTAATATTTTCGTCATTATCAAAGCTACAGCGGTAGAGACCATGGTGGCGACAATGACGGGAGCGATGATCTCGGTGGGATTCTCAGAACCGGCTGCGGTTCGTATACCGATAATGGTTGCGGGTATAACGGTAATACTGGAAGTACTCATCGCCATGAACGTACATTGTGCGTTTGTTGCAATATACTTATGCTTGTTCAGTTTCTGCATATCCTGAAATGCTTTTAATCCCAGAGGCGTGGAGGCGTTACCGAGTCCAAGCATTGTTGCGGAGAGAGCCATAATAATAGAACCCATGGCAGGATGTTCCGGCGGAACATCGGGAAAAAGTTTGACCATGACAGGCCGGAGTCCGCGGGCGATCACTTTGATCAGGCCCGATTTTTCGGCTATTTTCATGATCCCGAGCCACAAGGCCATTATACCAACCAGTCCGAGAGCAAGTTCAACGGCAATCAGGTTCAGTGCGTCTACAGGCGTCATGGTTGAAATATCAATGTTTTTGAGCATGTCAACAAGCGCTTTGCCATTGTTGTTAAAAAGCTCCAGCTGTTTTCCGGATTGTTTGTCGGTTTCGTGTGAAGCGTGGTTTTCAATGCCTGACAAGACTTTTTTGGCCTTTGAAATGATCTCTGCAGGAACGCCGGCAAGCTGGGCAACCTGAATGCCGTAACTTTTATTGGTGCCTCCTTTAACAAGTTGTCTTAAAAAGATGATATTGTCATTAAATTCCTTGACTGCAATATTAAAGTTTTTTACACGGGGGAGCAGTTCTTCAAGCCGGGTCAGTTCATGATAGTGTGTTGC
>JAWOEU010000094.1:0-9213 GCA_046482575.1 Fidelibacterota bacterium | reverse complement strand
GTTAATCGACCGCTGTTCTGCGGATGAACACGGCAAGTCCGATGACCAGTCCCGCCGAAAATATCCACCAGGGATAATACATTTCAGATAACGGTTCGCAGAGACGCCCGCTATTCCAGAAATACGAAACAAGTATAAGCATAACAGATAAAACCGCTCCGGCCCAGTCGTAAAGCCTGAAATGAACAGGTTTTTTCCCGCTTACATCCCGGATGAGCAGGGTAAGTCCGATAAAAACAAGCGCGGCGGATACGAGCAGAGGACTCAGTACCGGTCCCGTCCACGGCAGAGGTATCAGGAAGAGCAGGTCCCAGCTGAGCAGACTTTCCGGCCACCCGAGAAAAATATACAGCCAAAAATAATAGAATATATCCCAAATACCGAAAGCCAGCGCAAAATACGCGAAAGTCTGCCGGATATTCTTTGCCGCGAGTACGGCCAGCAGCAGTATGAACAGCAGACTCACGAATTCCCTGCCGATCTCGATCCACAGGGCGCTCATGGCCATCATTTTCAAAGGAAAGTCAAAACTCCCACCGTAACAGGCGTTGTGCAGATATAGGATAATGGAACTTTCAATATAGGCGAAAAGAACAGCAAGCCCGGCAAGAAGTATGATATTGCGTTTCATGAAGACCCCGTTAGTTATTCTGCTTAACATGAAATTCAATCGAGTGATCTTTTGTTCCCGCAGATGCCCCACTCCCCCGATTCTCCCAGCCCAAAGCATATCATCACAAGAGCATTAACTTCATGTTTATTATTATATTTGTCCTTTTTACGAAATAACACAAGCATTATGCTATCAATTACAAAATATTATAATATTTTTACGCATTTTTGCTTGTTTTTTTAAAAATAATATCTTAGAATTGTTTTCAAATGAGGTGACAATTGCAATGAAGTATTACGATCTCAACATTCTGGCAGTCAACATTATTATACTCCGCGGATATGCAAGCGTGCAATAGGAACCTTAAAAACATAAAAAAACAAACCTCCTTTTGCACGCAGCGAAGGAGGTTTTTTTTATCACTCAGGAAAATAAAACGGAAAGTATATGCGAAGCGATAAGATCAAAAAAGGATTTGAACGGGCGCCTCACCGGGGACTGCTCAGAGCGTGCGGTGTAAAAGAAAAGGATATGAACAAGCCATTCATCGCAGTGGTTTCATCTCATGCCGAGATCGTACCGGGCCATGTACATATCGACAAAACAGCTGAAATCATTAAAAAAGGGATCATCGAGGCCGGCGGCGTTCCCTTTATCTTCAATTCCATTGCAGTCTGCGACGGCATCGCCATGGGACATAACGGTATGCGTTACAGTCTGTTGTCCCGCGAGATCATTGCGGATTCGCTGGAGACCATGATCCGTGCGCATCCTTTCGACGGTATGGTTTGCATTCCCAACTGCGACAAGATCGTTCCGGGAATGCTGATGGCTGCCGTCAGGGTGAATATTCCGAGCATTTTCGTTTCCGGCGGTCCGATGAAGGCCGGCAGAATGCGTGACGGTTCCGCTTGTGACCTCATCTCTCTCTTTGAGGGTGTGGGCGCTTATAAAGAAGGAAAGATCTCCATTGAGGAATTAAATGATATTGAAGCCCGCGCCTGTCCCGGCTGGGGAAGCTGTTCGGGAATGTTCACGGCAAACTCCATGAACTGTCTCTGTGAGGCCATCGGGATCGCGCTTCCGGGAAACGGAAGCATACTGGCTGTCGATCCGAAACGCAATGAACTTTTCAATACCGCCGCCGGGCGTATCGTACAAATGATCGATGAGAACCTGAGACCGCGTGATGTGATCACTGAAGCATCCATCGACAATGCCATTACCCTCGATATGGCAATGGGTGGTTCGACCAATACGGTCCTGCATACGCTGGCGGTTGCCTCGGAAGCCGGGATCGATTACGATCTGGCCCGCATGGACAAGATTTCAAAAAGAACGCCCAATATATGTAAAGTCTCTCCCTCGGGTTCCTACCACATGGAAGATGTGGACCGTGCCGGCGGTGTGCCGGCGATACTCGGGGAAATAGCAAAGCTGCCCGGTGCCCTGAACACCCATTGTAAAACGGTAAGCGGAAAAACGCTGGGTGAAATAACAGCAGAAGCGGTAACACGGGATCATAAGGTTATTCGTCCGCTGCAAGACCCCTACAGCAAGACCGGGGGACTCTCCGTTCTGTACGGCAATCTGGCGGAAGAAGGCTCGGTAGTGAAGAGTGCCGGTGTTGTTCCGGAGATGCATGTCTTCGAAGGTCCGGCTATGATCTTTGATTCCCAGGAAGATGCCTGCGAAGGCATTCTCGGCGATAAGGTAAAAGCCGGGGATGTTGTAGTGATCCGTTATGAGGGTCCCCGCGGCGGACCGGGTATGCAGGAGATGCTCTCCCCCACTTCGTATATCATGGGACGCGGACTCGGAGAAAGCGTGGCGCTTATCACGGACGGGCGTTTTTCCGGCGGTACGCGCGGTGCCTGTATCGGGCATATCGCTCCCGAAGCCGCGGCCGGCGGTACGATCGCCCTGCTGAAAAACGGCGATATCATCTCCATTGATATCCCGGCAGGAAGACTTGAAGTCAGAGTAAGTCAAAAAGAACTTGAACGGCGCAGAAAAGCATGGAAGTCCCGGCCGCCGAGGATCGATCACGGAGCTCTGGGCCGTTACGCCATGCTGGCACGTTCTGCCGCAAAAGGCGCCGTTATGAACATCAGATAGAAGGATGACAGAGTATGAACGGATCGGAAATTGTTATTGATGCATTGAAAAGAGAAGGCGTAAAAACCCTTTTCGGCTATCCCGGCGGGGTGGTCATCCCTGTTTTTGACGCATTATACTCGGAAAAAGAACTGAATGTGATCCTGAACCGCCACGAACAGGCTGCCGTCCACGCCGCTGACGGGTATGCACGTTCTACGGGAAAAGTAGGCGTTGCGCTTGTAACCTCCGGCCCCGGCGCCACCAATACGATCACCGGCATTGCGACCGCCAAACTTGATTCCGTACCCATCGTGGTCATCAGCGGTCAGGTAAAGAACGGTTTTATCGGTACGGACGGTTTTCAGGAAGTGGATATGTCCGGCATTACCCGGACCATTTGCAAGCACAATTATCTGGTTTCGGATATTGCGGACCTGCCGCGCGTCATGAAGGAAGCTTTTTATATCGCCGCCACCGGCCGCCCGGGACCGGTATCTATTGATATTCCCGTTGATGTCCTTACAGCCGAAATGAAGCATTATGTTTATCCGGCAAAAGTGAACTTGCCGGGCTACCGTCCTACGACCGCGGGACATCCGAAACAGATCCGGAAACTGGCTGAGACCATTCAGGATGCGAAAAAACCGCTTTTTTACACCGGCGGCGGCATTATTGCTTCGGGAGCGGAGAAAGAACTGCTGAGCGTGGTGGAAAAGACCAATATTCCTTTTGTTACAACGCTTATGGGACTGGGAACTTCCGCCAGCGATCATCCCCTGTTTCTCGGCATGCCGGGAATGCACGGCCGTTATGCGGCCAACCACGCGATGATGCAGTGCGACCTGCTGATCGCGGTGGGTGCACGTTTCGATGACCGGGTCACCGGAAATATTTCCCGTTTTGCACCCCATGCGGCCATCGCACATGTGGATATCGATCCCGCGGAGATCGGAAAGAACATCCCTACCGCAATTCCGGTCGTGGGAGATGCCAAAGATATACTCAATAAACTGAAAACACGGCTCGATCCCCGGCCGCGAAACGGCTGGTGTAAAGATGTGATCTCCTGGCGAGAGACGAATCCTCTGCGCTATTCGCAAAAAAACGGTGACGATATGGCGCCGCAATACGTGATCGAACGGATCAGTGAACTGACGGAAGACAATGCCATTATCGTTACGGACGTAGGGCAGCATCAGATGTTCTCTGCCTTGTATTACCGGCATAAGCAGCCGCGCTGCTTTCTGAGCTCCGGAGGACTGGGTACCATGGGCTACGGACTTCCTGCTGCTATGGGTGCTGCTCTGGCGAATCCTCAGCGGCAGGTCATCGCCGTTTGCGGCGACGGCGGATTCCAGATGAATATCCAGGAACTGGCAACCTGCGCTATCAACGGCATCCCGGTGAAAGCGCTGGTTCTGAACAACCAGTATCTCGGTATGGTTCGCCAGTGGCAGGAACTGTTCTGGAATAAACGCTACTCCAAAGTCTGTCTGAAACAAAATCCTGCCTGTCCGCCCGAATGCACGGGTCCCGGCGCCGAATGTCCCAATCTCTATCACCCTGATTTCGTGAAAGTTGCAGAAGCTAACGGTGTAAAGGGACTGCGGGCAAAAACGGCAGATGAGCTTGATGCGGTGCTCCGGGAGGGACTTGCGCATCCGGGACCGGTAGTCATGGAATGTATGGTACGCAAGGAAGAAAATGTCTACCCGATGGTCCCCGGCGGAAAAGCCATCGATGAAATGCTTCCGTACAGTATAAAGGATCAGGAATGAAAGAAAAACACACCATTCGCATGAAGGTTCTCAATACCGTGGGAGTGATGGCGCGCATCACGGGTCTCATCTCCCAGCGCGGTTACAATATCGACAGTATTATTGCAACGCCGAGTGAAGCCGACTCTGTCTATACCGTCCACCTTGTGCTGACGGAAACGGAGGAAAAGATCGAACAGATCTCCAAACAGCTGAACAAACTGATCGATGTGCTTAAGGTCACCGATATTTCACATAACAAAAATTATATTGTCCGCGAATTCATTATGGTCAAGATCAGCACCAGCAGGAACCGTCCCGATCTTCTTCAGATCATCGACCTGTTCCGTGCAAAGGTCCTTGACCTTGCATCGAATTACGTAGTGGTATCCATTACGGGTTCACCGCGTAAGATCAGCCGCTTTATCGAAGCGGTACAGCCTTTCGGTATCCAGGAGCTGGACCGCAGCGGCGAATTCGCCGTACTGGACATACAACATTAACCACGATAATCAGGAGTACAAGAATGTCAGTAAAAATGTATTATGACAAGGACTGCAAACCCGGGAAGCTAAAAAGCAAAACCATTGCCGTTGTCGGCTACGGGTCCCAGGGACATGCGCAGGCACAGAACCTGCGGGAAAGCGGATACAAGGTCATCGTCGCCCAGCGAAAAGGCTCAGCGAACTACGATCTTGCCCGCAAGCACGGCTTTGAACCGCTGCCGGTAAAAGAAGCGGCGGAAAAAGCGGATGTGATCCAGCTTTTATTGCCCGATGAGGTCCAGAAGAAAGTCTATGAAAGCGACGTGAAAGAGTATCTGAGCGCCGGAAAAGCACTGGTTTTTTCACACGGCTTCAATATTCATTACGGACAGATCGTTCCGCCGCCGGATGTGGATGTCTATATGGTCGCTCCCAAAGGTCCCGGCCATCTTGTGCGCCGTCAGTTTGAAACGGGTGCGGGCGTTCCGGCATTGATCGCCATTCACCAGGATGCAAGCGGTGATGCAAAAGAACTTGCGCTGGCGCATGCCTGCGGTGTAGGTGCCGGCCGCGCGGGAATCATTGAAACATCCTTCCGCGAAGAGACCGAGACCGATCTTTTCGGTGAACAGGTTGTGCTTTGCGGCGGACTCACCGAACTGATCCGCGCCGGTTTCGATACGCTTACGGAAGCGGGATATAAGCCGGAAATGGCCTATTTTGAATGCCTGCATGAGGTAAAGCTGATCACGGACCTTATTTTTGAGGGCGGGATTGCCAATATGCGCTCGTCGATCTCCGATACTGCGGAATACGGCGATCTTACCCGCGGACGCCGCATTATTACCGGGGGAACCCGAAAGGAAATGAAAAAGATCCTTGCGGAGATACAGGACGGCAGTTTTGCAACGGAATGGATCAGCGAAAACGCGAACGGACGGCCCGTTTACACCGAGATCAAAGAAAAAGACGCCCGGCATCCGCTTGAAAAGGTCGGATCCCGCATCCGCAGCATGATGCCGTGGATAAAAGGCTAACAAGAAGGAATAAGATGAGTCCGGATAAAAAGATCTACATTTTCGATACCCTTCTGCGGGACGGGACACAAAGCGCGGATATTTCCTTTTCGCTGGAGGATAAACTGCGCATTGCGCAGGAACTGGACCGCTTCGGCATCGATTATATCGAAGGCGGATGGCCGGGATCAAATCCCAAGGACCGGCTTTTCTTTGAAAAAGCGCGGGATATCGATTTCCGGCACGCTAAACTGGTCGCCTTCGGAAGTACACGCCGCGCAGCATTCACGGCGGAAAAGGACCCGAACCTGCAGGCACTTCTGAAAGCCGGCACTCCGGCCGTATCCGTGTTTGGAAAATCCTGGACCCTGCACGTCCGCAAGGCGCTGAAAATATCAACGGATGAAAACATTGAACTGATCGCGGATTCCGTCTCCTATCTCAAGAAGAACGGCAAGGAGGTCATTTTTGATGCAGAACATTTCTTTGACGGCTATAAAGCGGACCCCGATTACGCGCTCAGAACGCTTCTGACGGCCGAAAAGGCCGGAGCGGACACTCTGGTGCTTTGCGACACGAACGGAGGCACACAGACCCTGGAATTGACGAAGATCGTCAAAACGGTCCTTTCAGCCGTCAATACACCCGTGGGTGTCCACCTGCACAATGATTCCGAGATGGGAGTGGCAAATACCGTCGCGGCAGTCGAATCCGGCTGTGTACATGTACAGGGAACGATCAACGGTTACGGTGAACGCTGCGGGAATGCAAATCTCTGTTCCGTCATCCCGAATCTGCAGGTGAAGCGCGACTATCACTGCATACCCGACGATCAGATCCCGCAGATCACCCGCGTAAGCCGCTTTATCAGCGAACTGGCAAATCTTCAGCCGCCGAACAGCATGCCCTTTGTGGGAACGTCCGCTTTTGCACATAAAGGCGGGATCCATGTCAGCGCGGTGATCAAAGACAGTGCAACGTACGAGCATATTTCACCCGAAAGCGTGGGGAACCGCAGAGAGGTCTTGCTTTCCGATCTTTCCGGAAAGAGCAATCTGGTCTATAAGGCCGATGAACTGGGTCTGGACCTCGCAAAATACGAAGACAGGATCCCGGAGATCATTACGGTACTGAAACAGAAGGAACATGAAGGATTCCAGTACGAGGGTGCAGAAGATTCTCTCAAACTGCTGATCAAAAAGGTCTGCGGAGAATGGAAAAATTATTTTGACCTGGAGGGATTCCGCGTCCTTGTGGAAAAAGATACCGGAGTGAAACCCCGTTCTGAAGCAACCGTGCGCATGCTGGTAAACGGACAGAAAGAACATACTGCCGCCGAAGGCGAGGGTCCGGTACATGCTCTGGACCGCGCGCTGCGTCAGGCACTGCGTAAATTTTATCCGGAAATAAAACTTCTGCGTCTGG
Organism: Fidelibacterota bacterium; assembly: GCA_046482575.1. Taxonomy (GTDB): domain Bacteria; phylum Fidelibacterota; class Fidelibacteria; order Fidelibacterales; family Fidelibacteraceae; genus M50B103. The sequence goes on along the minus strand of JAWOEU010000094.1, from coordinate 1,817 downwards.
TGGACTACAAGGTACGGGTGATTAACGGCAAGGAAGCTACCGGCGCCAAAGTGCGGGTGCTGATCGAATCGGCTTACGGGAACAAACGCATTAACACCGTCGGCGTCTCCAAGAATATCGACGAGGCAAGCTGGAACGCCCTGATGGACAGTATCAGCTGGTTCCTGCACTGCGTCGATCCCGAAAAAATCGCTGCCGTAAAATAAATCTGAGCGTAACGACGCTTACTGCTTTCCTACCGCAATAATCCTCTGAGGATCGTGTCCACGGCCTCCCCTTCCGAAAGACCCCGCGCCATCAGGGTCTGTACCTGGCGTTTGTCCACACTTCCGATCGCGGCTTCGTGAGTAAGTTTTGCCGTGTCGTCCCGGACCTCCAGTCGCGGAACGGCAGATGCCACGGCATCTTTCCCCTGAACGATCTCCATACAATCCACGTGACCGTAGGAATCGGCGCCCTTCCCGATCACTTCGCCGATCACTTCCGCCCGGGCGTGATCACTGACAACAATACGGCTTTCAGCAAGGCGTCTTTATTGCCTCCCGGGATCTTCGCCCGGACGTCGAGGTAAATAGCGGTCTATGTGAATTCGCAGAAGACACTTATGTTCCGGAATCGGAATCTGCGCGTCAATATATCATAATGCGTCATGGGACAGCACCCCTTATCAACTTTATGTGATAATTCTTTTTTTAAACTTTGATAAATAAATTTATGTATAATCGTTGCAGATCCTCATCGGAATACATAAATTTGATCAAAGTATTAAATCAAAGTTTAGGAGCCGTATAATTAGTTTTATGGCAAATATTATTTTCCGCCTGAAGAGAGTGTATTCTCTGCGTCTTTTCATCCTGTCAATTATTTTTTTATCAGCAGGACCGTGCGGGCTATTTGCCGCCGAATCCTGGCCTTTGGGCAGTGACTGGGTGGCGATGCGCAATAACGACTGGGAAAACTATCAGAATGTATGGACCAGCGGTGGATTGCGGACCATTGATATGGTCCCGGATGCGGATAATGAGATCGCGTATTTTGCGAGTACATCCACATCGCTCTTTTTCCGGATGACCCTGCAGGAAACGCCGGTTTCCGGGGGTTCTATCGACCGCGGGTCCTGGTTCATCGCCCTGGACCGGGATATGGACAATTATTTTGACTGGCTGGTACAGCTGGCGGGACAGTCACAGTTTCTGTACACTTTCCGGAATTCAAACGCTTATCCCGACAATGAACCTGATATAACGCCAAACTATTCCGTTGAGAACCCGGAGACTGCGGGAAATATTCGCATTGAGCCGGCAGGAACCGCCGAGTTCCCCGATGCGGTTTACCTTGATATTCAGGTCCCCTTTTCCGCCCTGCAGACCGGCGGCTATGAAAAAAACATCACCTACACCTCACCATTCGCGATGACCTTCGCCACAAATAATAATGAGAATATCAATGTGAAAGATGTCCTCGGGAATGCGTCTTCTTTCGACGGGGCCCTTGCCCAGGCGATGGTATATACGCCAAATATGCCGCGTTCCTTTGCGAGAATTTACGATACCCGCGATCCCGCTCCCTACGGCAACGCCGGCATATGGTACCGGAACGAGCCGCTTGCCGTTTCCGGCTACCGCTGGCCGACATCGGCATCGCCCTATTATAATTCGGGACTGCGGAACGTGCGCATCGTCAGCAGCGGCGACAGTATTGTGTGGAGCGGCGTTCTGAGCACCGACCCCGCCGGGGAAATACTGAATGTACCCCTGTGGACGATCGGTCCCGCCGTGCCGTTCGGCATATACACCCTCCGGGTGGAACATCCGCGC